>ASYU01000220.1:0-4959 GCA_000448465.1 Helicobacter pylori PZ5056
TGCTCCAAGAACTCCCTAATACTCTCGCTTAAAAGGTAATCGTCTTCTAGTAAAAAAATCTTTTTTTGCATGGGGGTATTGTAGCGCTTAATTAAAGGGCTTTGTTATAATACTTTTTTATGTTTTTTAAGGAGCGTGATAATGAAAACGAACGAAACGCAATTTTATGAAGTTTTAGAAAACCTTTTCATAGGCGTTAAGATTGAAGACCAGCCAGAAAGCCTTTTAAATCCTAGCCCTAAAGACGATTGGGATTTCTGCTTGGGTGGTTTAAATCTAATGCCATAATGTCTCCTTAATACATAAATTTGATCGTTTTTCTCATATCTATTGTGAAGTGTGCATTTAATGATTAATTGAAATCAAACCCGCCCGCTTCGCCTAAACTCATGCTTTCATAAGCCGCATCCACATAGCTGTTGCGGATCTTGCAATTCAAAACCTTCTCGCATTTCAAGCAACTCGCCACTTGCTTTTCTTCTTGGCATGCTTGTAATTTCAAAAGAGCGGCGTTAAAACGCTCTTCGTATTCTAATTTTTTAGCGCTATTTTGCATCATTCTCCCTTTAAATGTTTCTCTAAAATTTGAGCTTCATGCGGGCTGGCTAAATAGCATTCGCTTTTTTCATGATAACTCCCTACGCCTTGTTCTAGCAAACGCTTTTTAACCCCCTTATCAAAATAAAACGCTTCCCCTTTAGCTTTTTCAACCATCAAGGCTAAAGGAAAGACTTCAAAAAGCTTTCGCAATTTCTTTTGCGGGTAGGAAAACACTCCGCCTTTTTTAACCAACACATGATGGACATCAGCCACCATGGATCCTGAGTATCGTAAGCGGTAATTTTCTGCAAAAAACCCTTCTAAAGCCTTTTTTAAGCCTAAAGAAAAATCCTTTTGATTGCCTCCGTTAGCGATGATTTTACCCTTATTTTCTAAAACGATGGTTTCTATAAAATGGAACTTGTTTTGATAAAAAGCGTAACGATAAACTTCTTCTAAAGCCACCACCAATTCTATTTTATGCCCAAAAACCACATAAAGGCTTGCAACTAAATTTTGCGCCTTATAATCCTTTTCATAAACCCCTATAATCGTGCCTACTAAGAAATTCGCCTCCATCACTGAACTCCCGTCTAAGGGGTCATAAGCGATCAAATAAGAGCCGTTTTCTTTAGTAACAGGCGTTTCTTTTTCTTCGCTAAAAACGCTTTTGATGTTTTCTAAACTCAAAAAATTTTCTTCTAAAAATTTGTCTAGGGCTAAATCCGCTTTAATAGGCGTATCCCCGCTGCTGTTTTCTAGCTTAGTGTAACTCCCAGCGTCTGGCTTTTCTAAAATTTCTTGGGCTTTTTTAACCCCTTTTTCTAAAAGACTGATGATTTCTATAACGATGTTTGCATGCTTGCATTTAAAATGTTTGTAATCCATAAAAACCCTTTTATGATTTGATTAAAGATGCTAATATTTTACTTGAAAACATTGAAAATAGGGAAGTATTTTGAAAGTAGCTCCGAGCCTTTTGAGTGCTGATTTTATGCATTTAGCCAAAGAGATAGAGAGCGTGAGTAACGCTGATTTTTTGCATGTGGATGTGATGGATGGGCATTATGTGCCTAATTTAACCATGGGGCCTGTGATTTTAGAGAATGTTACTCAAATGAGCCAAGTGCCTTTAGACGTGCATTTAATGGTAGAAAACGCGAGCTTTTTTGTAGAATTATTTTCCCCTTTAAAACCGCAAATCATTAGCATTCATGCAGAAAATGAAAAACACCCCCACAGGGTGTTGCAACTCATTAAAAATTCAGGCATCACGCCAGGCATTGTTCTAAACCCCCACACGCATGAAGAGAGTATTAAATACTTGCTAGAAAGCGTGGGGCTAGTGCTTTTAATGAGCGTGAATCCGGGCTTTGGCGGGCAGAAGTTTTTAGATCTGGTGCTAGAAAAGTGCTTGAAAGTCAAGGAATTGATCAAACGCTACAACCCTAGCTGTCTTTTAGAAGTGGACGGGGGCGTGAACGATAAAAATATCTTTGAACTCCAACAAGTGGGCGTGGATGTGGTGGTTTCAGGGAGTTATATTTTTAAATCCAAAGATCGTAAGCTGGCTATTGAAGGCTTACAGAATGTCAGACAGCCTCTTGCATAAAGACATCCAAGCTCTAATCGCTCGCTTAAAGCACCAAGATTTAAACTTAAGCACGCTAGAAAAATCGCTCTCTCGCCTTATTCATGATGAAATCAATTTGGAATATTTAAAAGCGTGCGGGCTTAATTTCGTAGAAACGAGCGAAAATTTAATCACGCTCAAAAACCTTAAAACCCCCCTTAAAGATGAGGTTTTTTCTTTTATTGATTTAGAGACCACCGGCTCTTGCCCAATAAAACATGAGATTTTAGAAATCGGGGCCGTGCAAGTGAAAGGGGGGGAAATTATCAATCGTTTTGAAACCCTTGTGAAAGTCAAAAGCGTACCTGATTATATCGCTGAGCTTACAGGCATCGCTTATGAAGACACCCTAAACGCCCCAAGCGTGCATGAAGCTTTGCAAGAATTGCGGCTTTTTTTAGGCAATAGCGTGTTTGTGGCCCACAACGCTAATTTTGATTACAACTTTTTAGGGCGTTATTTTGTAGAAAAATTGCATTGCCCCTTATTGAATTTAAAGCTTTGCACTTTGGATTTATCCAAACGCGCCATTTTGTCCATGCGTTATTCTTTGAGCTTTTTAAAAGAGCTTTTAGGGTTTGGTATAGAAGTCAGCCACAGAGCCTATGCGGACGCTTTAGCGAGCTACAAGCTCTTTGAAATATGCTTGTTAAACTTGCCCAGCTACATCAAAACGACGATGGATTTGATTGATTTTTCCAAATGCGCTAACACCTTGATCAAAAGACCCCCAAGATCCAAATACCAAGAGATCCCATCGCCATTCCCTCTTTTTGAAAAGACAAAGGGCTTGTTCAATATCATAAAAGCAACCAGTTAAACGAACGCTGTTTAATGGGGCTTGGTTAGGGGTGGAATTTAGCATATCTATTTGATACTTTTGAATGTTGCCTAATATCTTTACTTTATCGGCTACTTCGCACTCATCGTATATCTTTTTGTATTCTCGTATAACATTGACTTCATCGTTATTTTTGTTATCCATGCTCATAGCTAGATTATACCAAATTAAAAAAATTATGCTATAATGTTTGTGCGATAATTAATAGTAATTTCATCGTTGCGATTAGCCCCTTTAATTAGGGGCTTTTTTATTAGCGTTGTTTAGCTACTAAATCCACTAATTGGTCATGGAGGACTTTTAACTCCGCTTCCATTCTTTCTATGTGCTCCGCTAGTATCTGTATTTTAGTTTCGTGGGATCTAATTACAGGCTCTGTAGATAATATTGCTTTAGTGTTTAAATTCTCTCTTTCTTCCATTTCTGCTATCTTTTTTGCGAGGAATTTTATATACTCTGGGTTCATAGGATTGACTTCTATTTTGTCAATTTCTTGTTTTACCTCATCTACACTCAACCCCTTACCAAACAATAACGCCCCACTGACTACTAAACCTAACATAACTGCCTTAATTTTCATTTGTTTCCCCTTATCTAAAATAAGTATTTAATGTGTTTCCAATCACTAGCAACACTCACATAGTAAGCGTATAGCCTTTGTCCTTTCCTTGCTTCTAAATGGACTATGCCTAACTTTTTTAATTGCTTTATCTTGCCAAGTAAGTCGTAATAATAAATTAGCCATTGTTGTTTCCTTTGCTTATAATCTTACTTTAATGACATAGCAGTCTTTAAAGATTGTCTGCGTGGGGTTATTCGTATCAAATACGATTTGCTTGCCCTCCACCACATTGCTTCTTAAAGACACTTTTTGAGAGCCAAAACTTTCCACGCCAGTCGTTTTTAAAGTGTAGCACTGATTGGTTTTATCCCAACTGATAAATTGCCTACTCGCTTGACCTAGAAAACTTAAATCGCATGGCAAGAACACTTCCACACCGCTACCAATTTCGGCTACATAGCTTGTTTGAGTAGGGCGTAATGTTTCATTTGTATTGAGAATGCCAATAAAAATACCATTTAGAATCTCATTTGTTTCTATAGGCGTTTCACTAATCTCTAATATTGATATATTTTGATCTATTCTTGCCAAACTGCTTTTTAGTGTGGCACTGATTTTGAGTGTTATCGGTTGTCCTACTAGTAAAGTTTCACTAGTGTTATTGACTGCAGTGAGTAAATTATCTAAATATTTTTGATGCGTTAAGAAACCTGCGATTGGTTTATTAGTTATCTCTGAATTAAAATGCCAATTATAGTTAGTTGTCGCATTGAAATTAAATCCCATGTTTTACTCTTTTTAAATTTTTTTCAAGGCTTATGCTATCTCTAAATCTTACCCATCCATTTACATCGGCATAGCGTTTGCTTTGTGTCTCTTTTTCATAGCCTTTTTCACTCTCATCCGCTTCAACTCGTGCGAGGTTTTCTTTGTCTTTTTCAATATCTTTTTTGATTGCTTCACTCATGGCTTGTTTATCCTTATCCAATGTTTCTAATGGTTGGCTCATTTGTGTGTCCTTTGTATCAATTTCACTATGCTTAAGCGCGTCGCTGTCTTGCTTGTCTTTTTCTATTTCGGCTTCTATTTTTTCTTTTTCATCTTGCGCTTCCTTTGCTTCGTTCTTGTCTCTGATATTATAATCAAAAAAATTCGGTATGCCTTTGTTTAGATAACGATAATCATCCACTAAACATGGGCTGATGCTGTTGTCTTGTAACGCTTGCTTCATTTTGCTATCCTTTAAGTCTAGTATGTTTAATTTGGAATTGTCAATTGAATTTCTGCCTTGTTTATCCGTTACTACAAACCTATAAAATCCTATAAAGAGCTATAAAATTCTCTCAATTTGGGATTTTTGTTGTATTCCTAGTTCAACCTTGC
>ASYU01000221.1:0-5061 GCA_000448465.1 Helicobacter pylori PZ5056
ACCGCTAAAATCACGCAAGCTAAGGCGATATGATAGGTTTTAAGCATCACGCTTCCTTTTAAGAACGATTAATCTGAACAAAGAATCATACCAACTACTAGGGAGGATTCTATACAACGCTAACAATAATTGGGTTTTTAAGCCGATCAAATAGCGGGCCTTGATTTTTTGACTCATGCTAAGAAAAACGATTTTTTGCGCCACCTCTTTAGCGCTTAGGGCTTTTTGATACACGCTCGCGTAAAAAGTTTTAGCCGCATCCACCTCTAACTCATAAAGGCCGTTTTCGTTCTCAAAATTCTCAACTGAAAAAGCGGTTTTTTCCCAGTTGCTTTTCACCGGGCCTGGCTCAATCAAACACACTTGAACGTTAAAGGGTTTAAGCTCTAAACGCAAGGCATCGCTATAAGCCTCTAAGGCATGCTTACTCGCGCTGTAATGGCCTAAAAAGAGCATGCTCACACGCCCCGCTATGGAAGAAAGATTGAAAATCTTAGAGTAAGGCTTGTTTTTTAATAAGGGCAAACAAAACTGCACCACTTCACAAAGGGCGAAAAAATTCACGCTAAATTGCTTTTTAACCTCTTCAATGGGCGTGTCTTCCACGCTCCCAAACACCCCATAACCAGCGGAATTGATCAAAACATCGCAATGATCTTCTTTAGCGCTGATGTTTGAAAACACTTCTTTTAAAGCGTTAGAATCGCTCACATCAATATCAATGCTCTCGCACAACGCATGGTTTAACGCCACGCACAAAGTCGCATGCCTAGAGAGCGCATAGACTTTATACCCTTGATTTAATAGCATTAACGCACACTCTAACCCAATCCCAGAACTCGCCCCAGTGATAATTGCCACCTTTTGGCTTTCTTTTTTCTCTCCAACGCCCATTATTTAACGCTAACCCTCTTATTATTTTTCTAATGCCTCTAATATTCACTCAATATTACTTAATTTTTACTAATATATAGTTCTTGGAATGTTTTTTACAAAAAAACATTTTTAACACCAATTTTAATCAAGGAGAAACAATGCCTCAAATACAATCATCGCATTCTAGCCATTTTGATTTCACTATAGACACAGCGGATCGCACTAAATTATTGATGAGCTATTTAGTCGTGCCTACAACCGCTAATTTCAACAACGTCATGCATGGGGGGGAATTATTGAATTTATTGGATAAAGTGGCTTATGTGTGTTCGACTCGTTATTGCACTAAAGGAACGGTCACTTTAAGCGTGGATGGGGTTACTTTTAAATACCCCATTCCTGTAGGGAATTTGCTCACTTTTTTAGCCAGCATCAATTATGTGGGGAACACTTCATGCGAAGTGGGCATTAAGGTTTTGAGCGAAGATATTAAGACTCGTGAAATCACGCACACCAATTCTTGCTATTTCACGATGGTGGCTGTGGAAAATGGCAAACCCACCCCCATGCCTAAATACGAGCCTAAAACAGAGGTTGAAATCCGCCGCTATGAAGGGGCTTTGAAGCGTAAAGAAATGCGCACACGAGGGTATTTAAAAAGCGGCAAACACGAGAATATTTAAAAAATAAAAAAGCGTGAGCGGTGTTTTAACCCTAAATTTTATCCCTAAAAAGGGGTAGTTGGTTTGAGCGGTTAGTTTAAGCGTTATAAGGGGTGTGGGTGGATTAAAACAGCTCGCTATGACTACCAAAAGCCTAACCAAAGTTAAAACATTGTTTTTCACTCTATACACAAGCAAAACATCAGGCTTAATGTGGCACTCTCTACAGCCTTTGTATGTTCCACTTAAAGCGTGGTCTTTAAATCTTTTGTCCAATGGAATTTGATTTCTTAAATTTTCAACCACTAAGTCAAAAATTTCTAACTCAATTTTTTGATTTAAAATATGCTTTTTTAAATCCTTAGTGAATTTCTTTTTTAACTCAATCTCTAGCATTCAAGCCCCTAAGAGTTAAGAGCGAATTGCCAAATTTCACTAGCATTCTTAGGCTTAAAGTTTTCAGTCGTATTAGGATTATCAATATCTAATAAATCTTTTTTTAACTCATCATTAGGAATATATTTACTAGCTAAATTCTCATCTTTCTTAGCTTGAGAATATCGCTTTTTAATCTCTTTCATTTGTGTTTTAATTTCTAAAACTTTACTTTGATATTTAGCTAATTGTTTTTCTAATTTGCCAAGCTCTTTATAAAAATTAGCCCCCATTTCTACATTTTTTAACATCTTATCTCCTTAATTCAATCAATCATAACAACCCCATTATACCTAAATTACATTTCTAATTTTTTTGTTATTGATCTTTTAGATAAACGCTCCCTTGAGTGTTTTCAAACCCCAATGGTTCTAATTCTTGCCTTAAATCATCATGGGCTTGTAAGGTTCTTTTGTATTTTTTTTAAAACCTCAATCTTTAAACCAAACGCTATAACATGCCTTTTCAAACCTCTACTATTTGATTTCTCTTTTTTTAGCTCGTTTGCAAGCTCATCTAAACCCTCCATTTTAATAAGATCAACCCCACTTAACGCCTCCCTCAAGTTCTAACTGATTGATCAAGTTAAATTGTGGAGGTCATTAGACCCCACTAACACGCCCAAGCTATCCTTTAGCGAACCATTCAACCAACAACAATTCCAAGATAACAAGCTAGCCCCGGCAAGCACGATAGGAACAACGACTAACTACGGCAAGCTAAACTACATTAAGATAGGGCTAAATCAAAACTTTAACGCTAATGTAGGCACTAATCAAGACTCCCCCTTTTTAACAAGTTTTTTAAAATCTTTTTTGTAAAGGATATGGTGCTTAATTTTTAGCATTCACTTCCTTTTCTCTTTCATTGGCCCATGCAGAAAAGTCTTCAATAACCTCTAAATTTTCGCCATTTAACGCTTCTCTCATGGCTTGTTGCGTTTCAATATTTGGGGTTTCATGCCCAAAACAACAATCATTAGCTCTTTTGTTGATCTCTTGTAAGATTTTATTCAATTCTTCTAATTTGATAGTGAAACCTTTATCTTTTTTTTCTAGCTCTTTAGCCATTTTCTTTTCAAGATACGCCCTATCTCTTTTTAGCTTTTCTATTTCTTGTTCTTTTTTATTCATGAGATTAAAAAGCTGTCTTTGGCTGTATTTTGTGTAGTCTTTGTTGGTGGTGTTTGGCATGTTTATCCCTTTTTTTAAAAATACCAATTCATTATAGCGCAAGCGATAGAGCAAGATAAGCTAGAAAAATTAAAAACTTTGTTTTGTGAAAAAGATTAAAAAAGCAGATGAAAAATCAGTAAAAGATTAAAAACTAAAAGATTAAAAACTAAAAGATTAAAAACTAAAAGATTAAAAAGCGGAGGGAGAAATTAATGAAAAATCAGTGAAAAGATTAAAGATTAAAAAGCGGATTGGGAAGTTAATGAAAAATTAAAGATCAAAAGATTAAACGATCAAAAGATTAAAAAGCGGATTGAAAAATCAGTGAAAAGATCAAAAGATCTGTTAGTAAAAAATTTTAAAAAAGTTTAAAAATTTAAAAGTTTTGTGAGTGAAAAATAATCGTTTTAGATTTGATTTTATAATAAAATGCATTTTCTTAAAAGTGTAGTGGGTATTTGAAACCATTCTCCCCCTTTTAACCTCCAACTTAAACCCCCTATTATAAAGAAGTGCTTTTTTAAGAGATTACCGCTTGAATTAGCGACAAGTTTTCCACTAACAATACAAAAACGCTAAAAAGGATTTTTCATCAAATCCCCCCAAAAAGGGAGTTTAAAGAAAAAGGGAGTTTAAAGAAAAAGGGAGTTTAAAGAAAAAGGGAGTTTAAAGAAAAAGGGAGTTTAAAGAAAAAGGGAGTTCAAAGAAAAAGGGGGTTCAAAGAAAAAGGGGGTTCAAAGAAAAAGGGGGTTCAAAGAAAACCCCCCAAAAAAAGAAAGTTCAAAACAAAGGGTTCAAAAACAAGAAGTTCAAAACAAAGGAATTTAAAAAAAAAGGAATTTAAAACAAAGGGTTTAAAAAAACCCTCCCAAAAAAAAGAGGATTTAAGAGAGGGGGTTCAAAAGAAAAAAGATTTTTCATCAAAATCCCCAAAAAAGAGAATTTTAAAAAAGAAAGGGTTTTAAAAAAGAGAGTTCAAAGAAAGTTCAAAAAAAGAAACCCCTTAAAAAAGAAAAGCTTTAAAAAAGAAAGTTTTAAAAAAGAAATCCCTTAAATAAAGAAAGTTCAAAAAAAGAAACCCCTTAAAAAGAAGCCCCCTAAAACAAAGGGAATTTAAGAGAAAGGCTTTAAAAAAGAGAATTTAAAACAAAGGGTTTAAAAAAGAGAATTTAAACCCCCCAAAAAAGAGGGTTAAAAAAGAGAGTTCCACAAAGAGCTAAACGTCAATAAGCGAACACGTAATTCAAATACACGCTATAGAGCCTTCTGTATTTGAGTTCAGCCCCCATGAAGGAGTAGTAGTTCGTGTTGATGGTGGGGATTTTCACGCCTAGTTCAATGCCATGCTGAGCTACATGATCGCTGCCTTTTTTCTTGGATCTGGCTAAATTCATTCTCACCCCCATGTTGAATAAGAACTGGAAGTTCGCCACATTCAATTTAGCGTTATAGACATTATTCACGGTGGCTAAATTCACGTATTCAGAGTTAAGCCATGAAGTACCCGCTAACGCAATCCCACCAAAAAGCCCCACAGAAAGCTTGTTGTTCTTGCCTAAGAAATTGGTGGCTTTATCGTTGATGAAGTTATAGAGAGCGTCCGCTCCAAAACCATAAGTCCACACATCAGAAGCCGAGTTGAAGAAGCTGGATTTGATGAACGCATGGTTGTAGTCAAAAAAGCCGTAATACCTAGCGCCCCACTTTCTTTTTTGGCCAAAGAATTGCTTATAGCCCACCTGGATACCGATCCCATTCATCGCACCATTGTTGGTTTGAGAGCTGACGATGCCCAATTTCCTAAAGGGGTTACGCCCTAGCTCTTGGTTGATGGTTTGGATTTGGTTATAAGTGTTTTGATTGAGGTAGTAATTGGTTTCTATGCCTTGCGGGCTATAGGGGTTATTCTTTTT
>ASYU01000222.1:0-1319 GCA_000448465.1 Helicobacter pylori PZ5056
GGTTGAACTAGGAATACAACAAAAATCCCAAATTGAGAGAATTTTATAGCTCTTTATAGGATTTTATAGGTTTGTAGTAACGGCTTTATGGTTTTTGTGTTTTAGATTTTTAGAACCGATCTAAAAGAAAACTTTTTTCATCAAGTTTCTTTTTTAAAAAAGCCTAAAAATTTCCTAAACACTTCTTTAGGATCGAATGTGTCGCACACCTTGCACCCATACATGCCAATTAAAATCACAAGCCAGCTCACATACACCCAGCTCATCAAAAACCACAAAATAGAAACGCTCCCATAAAGCTCATGGTAAGTGCGATTATACAACACATAATAAGTGAAAGCCCATTTTAACACATGCCAAGAAACGCTCGTAAAAAACACCCATAAAAACACCCAAAAATAATGTTTAAACACCTTATTTGTAGGAATGGTAAAAAGGATCAAAAAAAACGCATAAGTGCCTATCCATCTTAAAACATGCAACAAACTTGAATTTTTATCTTCAAAAAACACTTGGATCTTAATATCAAAAAACACCACCAAAGGCAGAGCGAATAAAAACACTAAAGTCGTGCCAAAACCCCAAAATAAAAAGATTTCTTTACCCTTAAAATGCGCATAATCTCTGGGCTTTGCTTGAAAAATTTTTGACGCGATGGAGCGGTAGTTTTCACAAAAAAGCACCAACGCCACCACAATGGACACCTCTTCAAGCGTGCCTAAAGTCATGTCTGTTTTTTTAAAATTTTCTAAAAAATCCTTAATCGCGCCAATGAGTTTAGGAGCGTTAGGGAAAATCAAGGCTTCCATTTCACCGCTGTGCGCTTGCAGGTAATGAGACACAAAAAGACTAAACACAAACAACAAAATAGGCGATAAAGACAAAATCGTATAAAAACTCAAGCTGGAAGCGTAGTAAAACAATTCGCTCAAGCCCAAAAAGGCGTTTTGAAAGCGTTCGGGGAAAATCATTCTAAGAAGGCGCAAAAACCCTCTAACGCTTTTAAAAAGTTCTCTCATTAATGACAGCTTGTCGCCATTGTCAAGCCATAAGAGAGCAGTTTTTCTATATCTTTTTTAGGGGCTTTGCCTTTGGTGGTCAAATAGTCCCCTAACACCACTGCATTGATGCCGTATTCAAAAAGCTTGGCTTCCTTTTTGTCGTTATCTTTAAACACCACTTCACGCCCCCCAGCCACCATAAGCCTAGCGTTAGGCAAAAACTCTTTAGCCAAAAGCACGCATTCTAGGGCTTCATCCGCGCTTAAAGTCTCTGCATCAATGGGCAATACCGGGTTTTTAATGAAAAAATTAATCGGC
>ASYU01000223.1:0-682 GCA_000448465.1 Helicobacter pylori PZ5056
AAAAGAGTTTAAGGGATTTTTTTTCATAGTGGGTTAAAGCGATAGCCCACCCCCTTATGCGTTTCTATGCAATTTTTACCCAAAAGCTTGCGCAACACTTTAATGTAAGTGCGCAAGGTGGAATCATCAATAGCCTGCTCCCATAAATTGTTTTCTAACGCTTGAGAGCTGATGATTTGCCCTTTATGCTCTAAAAAGTATTCTAAAAGTTGGGCGGTTTTGGGAGGCAAGATCTCTTTTTTGCCCCTGACACTCAAGCAATTTTGGTGATAAAAAACGTTAGGCATAATTTCTATAGGATCATCATTGAAAAACCTTTTAATGCGCGCTTCCAATTCGTCTAAATCAAAAGGCTTTTTCAAATAATCGCTCGCTCCTAAATTAAAAGCGTTTTTTAAAGTAGCGTTATCCTGTAAGGCGGTGATAAAAATCACAGGCGTAGAGATTAAAAAATCGTTTTTGATGCGCTTAAACAATTCCAAGCTATTCATTTCAGGCACTTGCACGTCTAAAAGTAAGAGGTTAAAGTGCTCAACCGAGAGCCTTTCATAAGCCTCTTTCCCGTTAAAAGCGCAAAACACTTCATAGCCTAAATGCTCCAAGAACTCCCTAATACTCTCGCTTAAAAGGTAATCGTCTTCTAGTAAAAAAATCTTTTTTTGCATGGGGGTATTGTAGCGCT
>ASYU01000224.1:0-4169 GCA_000448465.1 Helicobacter pylori PZ5056
TAAGAGTGTTTTTGATTTAATCGGGATTTGGTTTTAGAAAGATTGTTGTAAAATAAACGCCCCCATAAGTGCAATTATGGGGATAAATCCATAAAAGGAGTTTGTCATGGCTACCAAACATGGCAAAAACTCTTGGAAAACATTATACCTTGAAATTTCGTTTTTGGGGTGTAAAGTGGTTGTTTTATTGAAGCGGTAGTTTTGTCAAACGAAGTTTCTGTAAAACGATAGCTTTAGTTTTTCCAAAGTTCCCTTAAGGCTTTTAGCTTTAAGGGTTTTCCTTAAAAGTTTATCCTTAACTTATGGGGGCAAAAAATAAAGTTTAAAAAGATCGTTAGCCCATCATCTCTAAAGCCAGAATTATCATGTTATCAAAGCTTTCTATTCTTTCTTTAGGGCTTAAGGCTTCTTTAGTGATTAAGTGATCTGAGACTGAGCATAAGCATAAAGCCTTAGCGTTCAATTCCATCGCCGTGGCGTATAACCCTGCCGCTTCCATTTCAATAGCCAAGTGGTTGTATTGGGCCATCAAATCAAAGGCATGCGTTTCAAAAGAATAGAAAAAATCGCTTGAAAAAACATTACCCACTTTCAAATCAATGCCCAAACGCTTTGCTGTTTGATACGCTCTTAAACTCAATTCAAAATCAGGCGTTGCGCTCAAATCGTGGTTTAAAAAACGCACCCGATTGGTTTTAGAATCCGTTGAAGCTCCAGTCGCCATGATAATGTCTTTCAGGCCAACTTTTGGGCTAATCGCCCCGCAAGTGCCAATCCTTAAAAGCTCTTTAACCTGATAGGTTTTAATAAGCTCCGTTACATAAATCGTGCATGATGCAATGCCCATGCCATGCCCCATTAAAGAAATCCCCCTACCCTTATACTTCCCGCTAAAGCCTAGCATGTTACGCACATTCGTGATCTCTTTAGCGTCTTGTAAAAAATTTTTCGCAATGTAGCTCACCCTTAAGGGATCGCCGCATAAAAGGCATTGAGGATAAAAATCGCCGATTTTAGCGTTAATGTGAGGGGTCATGGTTGTCCTTTAAAGTTTAATAAGTTTTTGCCATAATCTAGGGGGCTTAATCCCAAAAAGTGAGCGATACTCTGCCCAATATCCGCAAAAGTCTCGCTCTTGCCTAAAAAGGCTGGTTGTAAATCTTTGTGATAAAACAAAACAGGAATGTATTCTCGTGTGTGATCGGTGCCTTTAAAGCTGGGATCGCACCCATGATCGGCGCAAAGAATGAGCAAATCGTTTTCCCTTAAATTGTCTAAAACCTCTTTTAAGCGCGAATCAAAATACTCTAAAGCGTTAGCGTACCCGCTAATATCGCGCCGATGTCCATAATCGCTATCAAAATGCACAAAATTCGTAAAAATCAAGCTGTTGTTTTTAGCGTTTTTGACCTGCTCTAAAGTCACATCGCATAATTCCATTAAGCTACCGGCTTTGAACTTTTGAGTGATCCCCACATGAGCGTAAATATCAGCGATTTTCCCAATGCTAATGACTTCGCCTTGCTTTTCTTCAATGAATGTTTCAAAAAGCAATTTTTTATGGGGCTTTATCGCATAGTCTTTGCGATTAGCGGTGCGCTTGAAATTATCTCTATTGGCGCCAATAAAGGGGCGTGCGATCACTCTGGCGATCTTTAACGGCTCTAGAATTTGAAACGCTTCTTCACAAAGAGCGTATAAATTATCCAGCCCAAACCTTTCTTCATGCGCAGCGATTTGAAATACCGAATCCGCTGAAGTGTAAAAAATGGGGTATAAAGTTTCTAAATGCTTTTCGCCTAAATCTTTAATGATTTCTGTCCCTGATGCGTGGCAATTCCCTAAATAGCCCTTAATCTTAGTTTTGTGCATGATTTCATCTAAAATTTCTTTAGGAAACGAATCATTTTTGTCTTTAAAATACCCCCATTCAAAAAGAACGGGTGCGCCCATCATCTCCCAATGCCCAGAAATCGTATCCTTAGCGCTAGAGAGTTCTTTAGCGTAAGCGTAAGCCCCTATTAAATTGGGTTGGGATTGAAAGCCTAAGGGCAATTCGTTTGCGGCTTTTAAAGCGCTCAACCCTAAACCCAAACCCTCTAAATTGGGCAACTTCAAAGCCCCATTGCGTTCATTAGAATTAGCCAGGTTATTGAAACAAGCCTTAGCGATATTGCCTAAAGTGTTCGCCCCCAAATCGCCAAAATCCTTAGCGTCTTCGCTAGCCCCTATACCAAAAGAATCCAATAATAAGATTACCACTCTTTTTTGCATGTTTTGTCCTTTTAATGAGCGTTTAGTCCTATGAATAACCCGGCGATAGTCGCGCTCATGAAATTAGAAAGCGTGCCTACAAGCACCGCTTTTAAAGCAAGCCTGGCAATGAAATCTTTCTTTTTAGGCACTAAACTGCCAAGCCCCCCAATGAGCATGGCGACTGAGCTTAAGTTAGCAAACCCGCACAACGCAAAAGTAATGATCGCTTTAGTTTTCTCGCTCAAGATTAAAGGAGGGTTATCGCCCAAATAAGGCAATAATTGCATATAGCCCACAAATTCATTGAGCGCGATTTTAATGCCTATGATTTCCCCGGCAATCCCGGCCTGGCTCCAAGGAATGCCTAACATAAAGGCCAAAGGTTTTAAAAGCGTGCCTAAAACCACCCCTAAAGACAAATGCTCCATGCCTAAAAATCCCCCTACAACCCCTAAAAGCCCATTAATGAGCGCAAGCATCCCCACAAAGGCTAAAAGCATCGCCCCCACATGCAAGGCTAAATGAAGCCCTGTGCTTGCCCCATTAGCGATAGCTTCTATAATATTGACATGCTCTTCTACAGAAACATCTGCATGGCTAGAAATGGTTTCGTTTTGCGGGTAAATGATTTTAGCGAACAACAACCCCCCAGGAGCGGACATAAACGAAGCGGCGATTAAATAAGGCAAAGGAATGCCCATGCTCGCATACCCGGCTAACACAGGTCCCGCAACGCTAGCCATGCCCACGCACATGACCGCAAAAATCTCTGAATCGCTCATGCTTTTCAAATAAGGCTTAATGACTAGGGGCGCTTCGGTGTGCGCTACAAAAATATTAGCCGCTGCGCTCATGCTTTCTGCTTTAGAAGTGCCTAAGCATTTTTGCAACGCCCCGCCGATGAGGTTGATCACTAAAGGCATGATTTTTAAATAATATAAAAGTGAAATCAAACTAGCAAAAAAGATAATGATCGCTAAAACGTTGATCGCAAAGATAAAGCCTCCTATCCCTTGATCGCCCTTAGCGTTTGGAGCGAGATTGCCAAATAAAAAACGCACCCCCTCATAGCCGTAAGAAATCACGCTTTGTATGCCACTAGCTAAACCCTGCAGTATTTCTCTGCCCAAAGGCACATATAAAGCCAACGCCCCTAAAGCCACTTGAATCACAAAGGCGCTGACAATCGTGCGATAATTTATAGCCCTTTTATTGCCAGAAAACACCCAAGCAATAAGAAAAAGCACCGCCATCCCTACAACACTTAAAAGAGAGCTAAAAATCATCGTCAAATCCCTAATGTTAAGAAATTAAAAGATGCAACGCTATTGTAGTTTAGGTTTGCTAAAAAAAAGATTAAACGAAAATTAAATGAAGATTAAATCAAATCATGGTGTCAAGAGGGGGACTTGAACCCCCGACCTCCGGCTTATGAGACCAGCGCTCTAAACCAGCTGAGCTACCTTGACACAAGCAAGAAAAATACAAAGCAAAAAAATAAAGAATAAGATTATACAAAAAATTTTCTTAAAAATCCATTAAAAATCCATTAAAGTTTTATTATCAATCCTACTTTCCTAAATTAATGATAAAAATTAGAGATTTTCTTGTAAAATAACCCGCATGTTTAAGAAAATTTTTCCATTAGCGTTAGTGTCGTCGTTGCGGTTTTTAGGGCTTTTTATTGTTTTGCCTGTCATCAGTTTGTATGCGGATAGTTTCCATTCAAGCAGTCCTTTGCTTATAGGTTTGGCTGTGGGTGGGGCGTATCTCACGCAAATCATTTTTCAAACCCCCATGGGCATTCTTAGCGATAAGATCGGCCGTAAAGTGGTGGTTATGGTGTGCTTGTTATTGTTTCTAGCTGGCTCGTTAGTGTGCTTTATAGCGAACGATATTATCACGCTCGTTAT
>ASYU01000225.1:0-17197 GCA_000448465.1 Helicobacter pylori PZ5056
CACAAAGCTTATAACCCGTTACGCTAGACAAACTTGAGGGCTTGTAAATCACCCGATTGCCCGCAGCTAGGGGGGCGGCGATAGTGCCTACAGAAATGCCCACAGGGAAATTCCATGGAGCGATGACCACGCCCACGCCTTTGGGGGTGAATTGGGTTTTTGTGTTTTGCTCTTGTAACACCCTTAAGCTGTAAGGGTAAAACTCTAAAAAGTCAATGGCTTCACTCACTTCAGCATCCGTTTCAGCGAAAGTTTTACCCACTTCTAAAGCGGAAATCCCTATTAAATCGCCTCTTCTTTCTCTAAAAAGTTGGGCGGTTTGACTCAATAAAGCATGGATTTCTGTGAAGCTTTTTTGACTGAAATGACTCTTATCGCTTTTAGCCACTTCTAAGGCTTTTAAAATCGCTTCCTTATCCGCTAAATGCACGCTGGCGATTTTTTTATGATGGATTTTATCAAAGACTTCTAAAGGGGTTAAATTAGGATCTTCAAACCTCCCATCTATTTCTGGGTAAAGCTCTAAAATAGGGGCGTTATGCATTTTCTCGCGCACTTTTTTAGCCCACTCTCGGTTAGCTTTTAAAATAAAATCGGTATCGCTTTCGTTTTTAAAGGAGTGGTTTGGGTAGGTGGTATGGCCGGTTTGCTTGGCGTTTCTGTCTTGGGTCCTGTGGGTGGCGTTGTCTAAAGTAGCGATTCCTTTAAGGCTGTTTAAAAAGCGTTGTTCTTGGTCTTTCCATTCGCTCGTGCCTACTTTGAGATTGAAGAAAGCTTTCATGAAATTATCGCTTGAGGTGTTTTCATCTAGCCTCCTCACCAAGTAAGCGATCGCATTATTAAAATGCACTTCATCGCACACCGGCGCATAAAGAATGAGCTTGTGCATCTCTTTTAGTTCCTGGCTCGCTTGCAAGCTCATGCCCTCTAGCATTTCAAAGCTAAAATGCTCCAACACAACAGGGTCATTAAGGGCATGGATGCGCGTATAGACATAGGCGATTTCAAAAATATTATGGCTCGCTGCGCCGATATGAATGTATTTATAATTATCGCCCTCTAAAACAAAATCCAGCATTTTATTGTAATTAGAATCGGTGTCTTGCTTACTAGAAAATGTGGGTAACGCCCAGTCTTTCATAGAAGCGATAGTCTCTTCGCTCTCCATGTTCGCCCCCTTAACAAAGCGGATTTTAATGGGCTTTAACCCTTTTAAAACCCTTTCTTTAGAAAAAGCGTGCAGTTTTTTCAAATATTCATAAGAATCAGGGATATAGGCTTGCAACACAATACCGGCGTTCAAATCAAATTTAGCGATGGATTCCATAAAAGACTCCACCGTGAGCTCTAAATCCCTAAATTCTTCCATATCCAAATTAATAAATTTAGGCATGCCTTGCTTTTTTTCTTCTTCTAAAGCCAGGGCGTAAAGAGCGTCTAATCGTTTGACAATCTCTTTTTTAGAGTATTCAAAATCAAGGATATTGATTTGAGAAAAAATCGTCGTGATTTTAATGGAAATGTATTGGATGTAGTTGGATTTTAGGGCTTGAGAGTATTTTTCAAAACGCGCACTAGCTTCTTCTTCGCCTAAAACCTCTTCACCAATAAAATTCACGTTCAAAATGATTTTTTCATTTTTTCTTTTTAAAATCCGCTCTTTCAATTGGCTCTCTTCTTGATCCAAGACCATAGCTTTCGTGTCGCTTCTGATTTTATTGACAAAGAAAGGCACGCTCATATCAGGGAGCATTTTCCCAAAGCTTAAAAACCCCATTAAAAGCACTTTTTCAAACGGAGAAAAAATCTCACGGCTTTTGTATTTGTCTAAAACATGCTCAATCATTTCAAAGCGGGCTTTATTGTCCAAGCACCTGAAACTCCGATCCATAAGCTCTATGAGCATGACTTTGTTTTCAGGGTTGTTTAAAAGCTTTTGCATTTTAGAGTGGAACGCTTTTTCTTGATCGCTCAAATGGTTACTGATACTATCTTGCAGTTTTTTAGCTAATTCTAGTGAATCGTCAATGATTTTTTGCATGAGCTTACCTTTTATTTAAGAATTTGGCTTGATTGTAGCATGTTTTAAGCGGGTGGCTTTAAGTCTCATTTATTGGTAATGTTTTTTAAGTTTTAAATTTTGTTCCAGTGGTGATTAATTCTCATTCCAACCTTTTTGAGTTTATCACGCATTTTTACACAATGATAAGAATTTGAGTGATAATTTGTATTGTTTTTAGCTTCATTTACTTTTCGTTTAAAAATAGATTATAATATTCGCATCGTGTAATTTAAAACCATTGAACGAAACGATTTTAAATTAAACGGATTGACAAAAATTTTACAAAACAAAGGATATAAAATGAAAACAATTAAAAATGGTATTATGATCGGCACACTCGGCGCGTTGTTGTTGAGCGGTTGTTCTAGCTTTGATGCTCAGCGTTTCGCTTGTCTCCCTAAAGACCATTCTTCAAAAGACGCTTCCACCAAAAAAGAAGCGCAATACATGCCTAAGGGCTTTTTTGACCCTTATTCTTCTAACTTAAACCACTGGGATTCTACATTCTAGGGGTTTATTAGAGGGGGCGAAAAAGGGGGGGAAATAAAGCTCATTTTAAGTTTTCTCAAATTACAATAACAATCTTTTTAACACTGATATAATATAAAAGGAGATATTCTTATGAGTGGCACTCATATTGTAGAAAACACGAATAATGAGAAAATAGAAAAACCAAATATTTCAAATCCCACCGCTTCCACCCCCCCCAATAATGAAGAGCTTTTAGAACTTGTTAGAGATGTTAGAGAACTTAAAGATCGCATTCAAAAATTAGAAGATCTTAAATTAGAAGACTTTGAACCCCTTAGAAAACCCTCTCATTTTATAGGCAATTTGTTTGGAAAATCCTCTAACGACACCCAAGAAAACCCAAAAGACGCTTTAAAATCCACCAATTTCCAAGAGAAATACACCAAGCCGACTGAAACCACCGAACTAGTTGAAGAAAATAAAGTGCTAACCGCAGATAAAGAAAGGCTAGAAAGAGAAAATCAAAATCTAACCACAGAAAATCAAAATCTAACCGATCAGCTTAACGCATCACAAAAGCAAGTGGAAGAATTAGAACAATCTCAGCAAGTTTTACAAAATGAAAAAGCCGATCTGAATAGCAAGATCACCGGGTTATCCACAGAAAAAGATGAACTGACTGATAAAAATCAAAAGCTAACCGCAGAAAAAGAAAATCTAACCAATCAGCTTAATGAATCACAAAAGCAAGCCAGCCAAACGAGCCAAAAACTAACCGAGCTAGAGCGAAGGCACGCTCTATACCAAAAATTAGAAAAACTCTATGAAGTCTTTTTGGAAGTCAAAGATCGCTTGAATTTTGGGTTCGTGGAAAAAACTCACAGCGCAATGGACTTGATCGCATCTGTTATTAGCGATAGCAAATATTATTTAGAAAGCCTTTATAACAGAGCGAGCCAAGAATTAAGCGATAAGAGGAGCGATAAAGGTGAAAAATTAGCTGAATTGTTTGATTTGCTTTTTGAATATATTAAGGATAGTAAATTTGAGCGTTTGAAAGAGCCAAGTGCTTATGACCATTCATGCAAAAAGCTATACCCAGAGCAAAACACTTCTCAAAAGATGCAAAGAGTGGTTTTAAGAGGCTATAAGCACAATGATAAAGTGTATCACACTATCGTGGATATGGGATCATAAATGGGAAGGCTCATTGAAAAATGGTTTGGCTTCTCTCAAATAAGAGAAGAATTAGAAGCTCGCATCGGTGAGTTAGAAGACGAAAACACCGAATTGTTAAGAGAAAGAGAATACTTAGCTGCAGAAACTAGCGAGTTAAAAGACGCTGATGATCAATTACGGCAAAAAAACGACAAGTTATTCATAACAAAAGACAAGCTAACCAAAGAAAACACCGAGTTATCTTACAAAAATGACAAGTTATTCGCAGAAAACGAAAGCTTATCTGTAAAAATCAGCGGGTTAGAACACTCTAACGATCAATTATGGCAAAACAATAACAAGCTCACTAAAGAAAAAGCCGAATTATTAAGAGAAAAAGACAATCTGGCTAAAGAAAACACACGCTTATTAGCAGCCAGAGATCGGCTGACTGAAGAAAAAAGAGGATTGACAACAGAAAAAGAAAGGCTAGCCAGAAAAACCGCCGAGCTAGAAAACAGAAACGCCACATTGACTGAAAAAAATAAAACGCTAACCACAGAAAACGACAAGCTCAACCACCAAGTTATCGCGCTCAATAAAGAGCAGGGCAGCCTCAAACAAGAGCGAGCGCGATTGCAAGATGCGCATGGGTTTTTAGAAAAACGATGAGCTAATTTAGAAAAAGAAAACCAACGCCTAACCGAAAAACTCAAAAAGTCAGAAAGCACTCAAAAAAGCTTGGAAAACACTAACAACCAATTACGGCAAGCTTTAGAAAACGCTAACGCCCAATTAGTGCAAGCTAAAGAAAAAATAGCCGCAGAAAAAACCGAGCTGGAGCGAGAAATCGCACGCTTAAAAAGTTTAGAAGGTATGGAAGCCAAAAGCGATCTGGACTTACACAATAGGCGTTTAGCGAGCGCAAACCAGGATTTAAAACGCCAAAACCGAAAATTAGAAGAAGAGAACATCGCCCTCAAAGAGAGGGTTGATGGCTTGAACGAGCAACTCTTCACATTGCAACCACAAAAACCACAATAAAGGAAATATCATGGTAAACCCCTTACAAAGTTTAGAACTGCCTCTTGGCCACCCCTTAGTAGAGAAATTGTGCGATCTGTCTTTAAAGGATGGAGTCAAATTCAATGAAGAAATACCGATCCATTTCAAAAAAGAAGTGCTAGAAGAAGACAGAATCAAATTCAAACAAGCGCTGCGGGTGCTTCGTGCGATTGTCAATAATGGGACTTTTTTAAGGTATCCTTCTGATGACAATCAAAAATTCCTAGAGGATTTAGCGCAAGCTGAAAAGATCACTAATGAGCAAATAGAAAAAACCTTAGAGATCGTTTCTTATAGCGATGTGGATGTGGATTTTGAAAAATTTAAAGATTTGATGCTTAAGGTGGATAATGAAGCGGTGGGCGTTGGGATCTATAGCGAAAGCCAATTGCTTGATTTAAATGGAGGGCATTGGGATTTAGAGGCGCCTAGCGCGCCTAAAGAAAGGGTAACCTTTAGGTTTGATAATTTAGACTCTAGCGGCAAAGAAATGCATTTTTATGCGCGTTCAAGTTTGAACGATTTAAAAAAGGGCGTTGTCGCTATTGACTTTGGGACTAAAAGCACGACCGCAAGCTATATGGATGAGACGGGAACATACCGCTTGCTCTCTATTGGTGGGCTAGTAGATGACGCAAGCCTAACAAAGTTTGAAAACCCCACGATCGTAGAGTTTAGGCATATAAAAAAATTTATTACAGAATACGACGCGCTAGATCACCGCCCTTTCACAGAACACAACGATATAGAAGTGGCGCATGAAGCCCAAAAGAACGCTGCAGGCGTTAAAGGGAATGATTTGTATCGGTTTTTTCTCAATTGAAGCAATGGGCTGGAGCGGATGAAAAACAGAATTTTAGGGATCTTATAGAGGATTTTCCTTTAGAAAGCTTCACTAATTGCACGGATTTTAACCCCATAGAAATCTATGCTTACTGCATCGGCCGCTGCATCAACAACATGGAAAATGGCGTGTTTTTGAAATACTTTTTATCCTACCCCATCAAGTATGAAAAGCATCAGGCTGAAAAAATCAGAGAGAGTTTTGAAAGAGGCTTGAAAAAATCCTTACCCCAGCATGTTTTTGGCGATGAAAAAACGGCTAAAATGTTCAAAGTGGAATTGAGAGCGAGCGAGCCTTGCGCGTATGCCATTAGCGCTTTAAAAAGCTATGGGTTTTTTAAATCAGAGAAGTTAGACAAGCCAATTTATTACGGGGTGTTTGATTTTGGGGGCGGGACGACGGATTTTGACTTTGGCAAATGGGAAAAAAGCGCTAGCCCTAAATTCCTTTATAAGATGACGCATTTTAGCAGCGGAGGGGATAAATACTTAGGCGGTGAAAATTTATTGGAATTGTTGGCTTGGGAAGCGTATGCCAAAAATTTCCAAGAACTAAAAGAAAAAGACATTGTCATCGCTAAGCCCAACTATGACAGGATTGATACGCAACGCTTTGGATCGTTTATGCAAAATTCCAGTGGAGCGCGCTTGAACTTGCAAGAGATCGCTTCTAATTTACGCCCTTTTTTAGAAAATCTAGACGCTGATATTATAGAAGCGATAGAAGAAAATGAAGAGTTTAACATAGAGGGTTTTAAAAAGGATTTTAAAGCCATGCTGTTGGATAGGAATGGGGTAGAAGCAGAATGCGATCTTAAAGTTGATTGCAAAGAGCTTTTAAACCTCTTAAAAGACAAGATCAATGAAGGCGTTGCCAACTTCTTTGCCGGATTTTCTAAAGTGATGGCTGAAAACATTGATGATCAGTGTCGGGCGTTTCACATTTTCTTAGGCGGGAATGCGAGCCGTTCAGTGTTAGTCAAACAAGCGTTTGAAAACGCCAAAGAAAAGCAGCTCAAAGATTACCATCAAAAGACTTCTAAAAATGATTTTAAATTCATCATTTATGAGCCGCTAGGCACAGAAAAATCAGACAAACAGATTTTAGAGCTTACAGGAGAAGACGTTTCTAACACGCCCGCTTATTTGAAGCCCACTTGCAAAACCGGGGTGGCTTTCGGGCTTTTAGAGAGCAGGGACAAGGCTAAAGGGATTGAAATGCCCTCTATAAGCTCCAATCCTGTGTTTAAATACGATTTAGGCATTGAGATAGAGGGGAAATTCCACGCTAAAATCCATAGGGATTCTTTAAAGCCTAATGAATACCAGATTTTCCAAACTAAAGAGGAATGGGGAGGCTTTGATGAGCTAGAGATACGCTACAGCGACAAATCCCTAGCCAATACCAACACTTTGGACATTCAAGACACGCAAATGATTTCCATAGCGCTAGAAGAGGTTGAAGAAGTGGATGTGAAAGTGTGTTGCGTGGATTCCCAAAGTATTAAAGTGGGGCTGTTTAAAGACAGCCAATTAATCTATGAAAGCGAGGTAGAAAAATTATGATAATTAAGAACGCTTACGCGTTTGTCGTGATTGAAAAAAGCGTTATGGTGTTTAAACGCACCAAAGATAAGGGGCTAATCAATATCACTGAAGGCTTTGCGCCGTTAAAAGAGGGCTTTTTGAGAAGTTTTAAAGAGCGTTGCAATGTGGAATTTTTAGAAAATTTAGACCTTTTGTTTTTGTATGACTACCAGTTTCCAAGCGAGGTTTTTTCCTTGTGTAAAGATTTGAAAAATTCCATTTGGGACAGGAAGCTTGTGGTAGCGTTAGTGGAGGTTTTGGAGGGTTTTAAGGGTTTGAATTTGTCTCTTAAGATAGAAGACAGGTATTCTAACAGCTTGGGTAATGGCGTTCAAAAATTGCTCACCAACGCTGATTTAGGGAGCACCCACAAACCAATCGTGATAGACAGCATGAAAACATACCACCAAAGCCAGCAAGAAAAATACAAAAGAGAAAGAGGCGAAACGATAGAGATTCGCCCCACAACACCCCCTAGCTATGGGGGTGGGAGCATTAGAATCAGCGGCGATAAAAAGCCTGATTCTAATGAAGAAAATTTTTAAAAGAAAGGACAACCGATGAGCAGAGTGCAAATGGATACCGAAGAGGTCAGAGGATTTGTAGGGCATTTAGAACGCTTTAAAGAGTTGCTGAATGATGAGGTGAATAGCTTGAGCGGCCATTTCCATAATTTGGATTCATGGCAAGACGCTAGGAGGGATAAATTTAGCGAGGTGCTGGATAATTTGAAAAGCACTTTCAATGAATTTGATGAAGCCGCGCAAGAGCAAATCGCATGGCTTAAAGAGAGAATTAGGGTTTTAGAGGAAGATTATTAAGGGGTGGTTTATGGCTGAATGGAAAACGGACACAGAAGAAGTCAAAAAGGTTGTTGAAAAATGCAGGGAATTTAAAAGATCCTTGCAAGAAGAAAAATGCAGTCCATTTATCAAAGACCTTGATAGTTACGCGCTAAAAATCCTAGTAGAGCGCAGAAAAACTGAAATGCAATTGGAAAAAGCCATAGGAGAATTAAAAAAAGCCAAAAGCAATGAAGATGACGCTAAAGTTGCTTTAAGAGTCTTGCAAGGTGCTTCTGTCGTCTCGTGGATTTGGCCTCCTGTTAGAATAGCTGTTACGGCAGCCATTGTAGCCGCTGAAGCTGTTTTGAAATTTATGAAAGAAGACACAGAAAAATGCAAAAGGAATGTGGAGCTATTAGAACGAATGCTTGAAATCTACTCGAATCAAGCCAAAGCGAGTGCGGATCTTGTGAATCAAGCTTGGGAGGGCGTTAAAAAGAGGTTGCATTTTTATACCGATAAACACCAGGAATTTATCAGGCGTTTGAAACAAGCGAGCGATGCGATAGATAACGAATACAACTTTCCAACCCCCAGGCGTTTTATTGGAATACGATTTTGAACGGCCTGCTATCTCTTATACCCCTAAAAAAAGCGTTTTTAATGAGCGCTTGAAAGATTTGAGGGAAAATTTTAGTGCTTCTTTATACGCTGATTTGAAAGACAAGATCAACGCTTTTTCTTATAGAGATCGCGCTAAAGCCTCTAAAGAGTGAGAATTTGAAAAGAATTTAGAGGATTTAACGCCAAGCTTTAGAGATAAAACTAACGCTTTATCTGGCGATGATTTAGAACGCTTGGCAATCTCTAAAGAACGAGAATTTGAAAATAGTTTAGAGGATCTGATGCCAAGCGTTTTAAGCGTGCCTTCTTATAACGAAAGCTTGACTTTAGCCAAAAATCGTTGCGTTAAAAATTGTAAGAAAGCTTTAGAAGGTTTTACAGAAAAAATCAAAGAAGCCCCCAACGATTCAAACGCTATCAATGAAGCTTTTGATAGCTTGGAAACAGAGTTAGAGCGCGCTACAGAAAATTTGAGTCAAAAAATCGATCCCGTTTTAGAACGCAATGAAAATTATGCGCAAAAAGCGTTGGAGTATAGGGAGTTTTTAGAAAGCCGTAAAGAGGGCTTTATTGTAGATGAGCAAAACCGCTATCCGGAAGAAGTCAGCTTTAATGAGTGGCGTTTGGCGGAATTTGATAGCGTTTTTAGCGCCATTGTGCCTTTAGAAGATTTAAATAAAACCGCATGCGCTCATCATGCCCTAAAGGCTTTACAAGCCGCGCTTAAAGACAACGATTTGGGCTTTGATGCGACAGATTTGGAGCAAATCGCAAAAGGATTCATCCCTAGGGGTTATTTATGGCATTTTGACGCGAATGTTTTAGGGAATGTGGCGTTGGTGAGAGAAGAGTTATTATTAGGCGTGAAACACACGAAAGGGTATTCACTATGGACAGAATTTCTACAGAAACAGAATTGAATTGGGAATTTGTAGAGCCGCTCAATGAAAATGCGTTTCATTTATTAGAAGAGCGGTTGAAAATAGGCTTTAGCGATGAATTTAAGGACTTTGTCAAACGATCAAACTATGGTTTTAGCCAATTGCGTTATTTCATGGTGGGCAATGAATCCTACACGTTCAAACATGTTTTGAATTTCAATTTAGAGAGCTTGTTTATTGATTTCATGCAGAGTTTAAAAGAATGGTTAGAGCCTGAAGAAATCGTCTTCGCTAATGACGGGTATGGGGGGTATTATCTTTGGAATACCACCACTGACGTGGTGCTGTTTTTAGACACCGATAATGGCTCAAAAAAAGCGCTATTAAATCTTAAAATGTTTTTAAAAAAACTGGAATCAAGGGGTTAAAATGTTTTCTCATAAAGTTTTTTTGGAGGGTTGCACCAATGAGTTAAGAAGGATTTGCGACTATTTCGTAGAAAACGCCATGCAAGATGATTTAGGGCAGAAACTTAAAAGCGAGACGCTAGAGGAGATGCTAAAAATCGCGCATGATTTAGAAAATTTAGAGCAGGAAACTCAATACGAAATGAGAAAAATCAACGAGCAACTTGAAGAAGCCAAGCGTTTGGAGAAGCAAATTCATATGAATTTCCATTCACCAAGCGAAATTGATAGGCTTATGCGTGAAGCCAAAGAGCATGAAAGAGAAGCCAAGAGGCGCTATGATGAATATCTTAAGGATAAAGATGACTGATGCGGGTAATTTATTAAAAGAACTGGACGACGCCTTAGATAAAGTTGTTGCTAAAAAAGAGCCAGAGAGCTTTCTCAAGCCGATCGCCTCACGAATAGAGGAATATCAAAAGAGTATCAGGCAAATTCAAGCACAATTCACAGACGCACCGCAATTCAATGAAGAGGGCGCTTACCCACAATTTTTAAGCTGTGGTTTATTGGAAATTAAAGGCAAGAATGGCGCTAATATGGATTTTTGCTTGCCTAAAGTTTATCCTTTCCCTCCTAAAAGCTTGTATATAGAGCATGAAAAAGACGGGCAGTTTTTGAGAGAAATGCTCATGCGCTTACTCTCCAGCGCGCCTTTAGTGCAATTAGAGATCGTCTTGGTTGATGCGTTGAGTTTGGGGGGCATTTTCAATCTGGCCAGAAGGCTTTTAAATAAAGACAATGACTTTATTGACCAGCAAAGGATTTTGACCGAAAGCAAGGAAATAGAAGGAGCCTTAAAGCATTTGTATGAATATTTAAAGGTTAATTTGCAAGAAAAATTGGCCGGTTTTAGAGATTTTGCGCATTATAATGAAAAAGAAAAAGACCGCTTGCCTTTAAAAGCGCTTTTTTTAAGCGGGGTGGATGCTTTAAGTCAAAACGCGCTTTATTATTTGGAAAAGATCATGCGTTTTGGCTCTAAAAATGGGGTTTTGAGCTTTGTCAATTTGGAGAGCGAGAAAAACAATCAATCCGCAGAAGATTTGAAACGTTATGCGGAGTGTTTTAAAGACAGGACAAGTTTTGAACGCTTGAAATATCTTAATGTGGAAGTCATCAACGATCAAGGTATTAAATCCCAGCACATGCAAGACTTCGCTGATAAAATCAAAGCGTATTACAAGCAAAAAAAAGAAGTTAAAAGGGAGTTGAAAGACTTACAAAGAGATAAAGAATTTTGGACTAAAAGCTCTCAGTATGAAGTAAGCGTGCCGGTGGGGTGGGATATTAACCATAAGGAAGTGTGTTTTGAAATCGGTAACGCACAAAACCACACGCTCATTTGCGACCACAGCGGGAGCGGGAAATCCAATTTCTTGCATGTGTTGATCCAAAATCTAGCCTTCTACTACGCGCCCAATGAAGTCCAACTCTTTTTGTTAGACTATAAAGAGGGGGTGGAATTTAACGCATACACAAATCCGAGTCCTTTAGAGCATGCGAGGTTGGTGAGCGTGGCGAGTTCAGTCTCTTATGGCATCACTTTCTTGAAATGGCTTTGTGATGAAATGCAAAAAAGAGCCGAGTTGTTCAAGCGATTCAATGTGAAAGATTTAAACAATTACCGCAAGCATGACGAAATGCCCAGATTGATCGTAGTGATTGATGAATTTCAGGTGCTTTTTAGCGATAATAAATCCACTAAAGCGGTGGAGAGGCATTTAAACACCCTGCTTAAAAAGGGCCGCAGCTATGGGGTGCATTTAGTTTTGGCCACTCAAACCATGCGCGGCACTGACATTAATCCAAGCTTTAAGGCTCAAATCGCTAACCGCATCGCTTTGCCTATGGATGCAGAAGACAGCAGTAGTGTTTTGGGCGATGATGCGGCTTGTGAGCTTGTCAGGCCAGAAGGCATTTTCAACAACAACGGAGGGAATAGAAAATACCACACCAAGATGAGTATCCCTAAAGCCCCTGATGATTTCAAACCTTTTATCAAAAAAATCCATGAAGAATTTAACCAAAGAAATCTCACCCCCATAGATCGTAAAATCTATAATGGCGAGACACCTTTAAAAATGCCCAATATCCTTAAGGCTAATGAAATGCGTTTGCATCTGGGCAAAAAAGTGGATTATGAGCAAAAGGACTTGATAGTGGAGTTTGAAAACAACGAATCGCATTTGTTAGTGGTGAGCCAAGATTTAAACGCTCGCATCGCTTTAATGAAACTCTTGTTCCAAAACATTAAGAGCACGAACAAAGAATTGGTTTTTTGCAATAAAGAAAAACGCTTGATAAGGTCTTTTGATGCACAAAAAGAATACGGCATCACGCCTGTAGAAAATATTTTAAGCGTTTTAGACACCGCTATGAATCCTAATAGCGCGCTTGTGATAGACAATCTCAACGAAGCGAAAGAATTGCACGACAAAGTAGGGGCGGAAAAATTAAGATCGTTTTTAGAAAAAGCCACAGACAACGAGCAGTATTGCGTCATTTTTGTGCATGACTACAGACAAATTAAAACTAATTACCATCTTGACAAGTTAAAAGAATTGTTAAACCACCACTTCAAGCAATGCCTAGCCTTTAGGTGCAATGAGGAAAACTTAAACGCTCTCCAAAGCGGTTTACCTTCACCAAGCGAACTCAACACGCTATTGATAGAGCTTTCTAAAGACAGCGTTACTGAATTCAGGCCTTTCAGTTTATAGGGTTAAAAAAGGGGGAGCTAAAAAAGGGGGGGGTTAAAAAGACTAAAGGAATTTAATCTTTTTGAAGTGTTTTTAAACCTTTGGCGTAATCGTTTGCGTGATGAAGCGAGCGATTTTTTCTCTTAAATGCAATAAGGGTTCTGAGCCTTTCGCTAAAGCTTTTAGGCATAAATGAGAACTAGCAATCTCGCTCACGGCTCCATCCACCCCTTCGCTCTCTTCAATCAATCCTCGCACACCAGACAACTCTATGGGGCAATTGACAAGCACCAAATTCAAATAATGCGTATAGCCATCAAACATGCACATGTTATTCATGTCAGTGGTTTTGGGATCTAAAATCGTATTATCATAATAGATGGGTTTCTCATCTTGTAAAATAGCGATTTTGGTGTGCAAGCGGTTGAATTGGAACAACTCATTACGAGCCACTCGCCCGGCGACAATGATTTCACTATAAAGCAATTGAGAGCCAGAGCGTAAAGAAATCGTGGTATTGCCCTTAAAATGCGCGTTTTCAAAGGGGATTAACGGGAAAGGCGCGAAGTCTAAAAAAGCGTTTTCCCCCACAACAATATGCATGTCTCTGCTGGCAAACCCGTCTTCAGTGTTATGGATTTTTTCAAAGGATTGCGAGGTGATCCTTAGCTTGCAATTTGGACCGATGCTTAATTGCATGTCTTGCACATCGCCTCTCATCATGCCAGGGCTTACCGCTAAAAGCATGATTTCAGCTAAATCGTCTTTAGGGTAAAAAGGTGCCATAAGCTTAAAGGGGGGCGTGAAAAAATTGTCCTCAATCACGCACCGCCCGTCAGCCCCTATTTTGGTTTTTAGCCTAAGCTTGGATTCTTGAGCGTAAGTGTTCATCAATCTTCCAATAAAGCGTTGCGCTTGATCCAAGCGATCACATCATCTAGGCCTTCTTTAGCGCGGATATTCGTAAAAATAAAGGGCTTTTCGCCGCGCATTTTTTTAGAATCCCTTTCCATGACTTTCAAGTCCGCTCCCACATAGGGGGCTAAGTCAATTTTATTGATGACAAGCAAGTCTGAGCGCGTGATTCCTGGACCGCCTTTCCTAGGGATTTTATCGCCCTCAGCCACATCAATCACAAAAATCGTAAAGTCCGCTAGCTCTGGGTTGAAAGTCGCTGAAAGGTTGTCGCCTCCGCTTTCAATCAAAAGCAGTTCCAAATTAGGGAAACGGCCATGCATTTCTTCTACCGCTTCTAAATTCATAGAAGCGTCTTCTCTAATGGCGGTGTGAGGACAGCCTCCAGTTTCTACGCCAATAATCCTCTCTCGTGGCATCACCGAATTTTTACACATAAACTCTGCGTCTTCTTTAGTGTAAATATCATTAGTGATGACCGCCATGTCGTAATCCTTTGACATGTGGCGCGTTAAAGCTTCAATCAAGGCGGTTTTACCGCTTCCTACAGGACCACAAACTCCAATTTTTACCATAAAATTCCTTTCAATTTGAGATTAAAATTCAAGACATATAAAGGCGCGAGTATAAACTCTCATGCTGCATCGCCTTAATGTCGTTTTGAACGCTTGCTGCACACAGGTGGCTTTCGTCTAATTCTAGGGTTTTTTCTATGAGCTGGTTAAAAGGGCTTTGCAAGCTCAATAAGATTTTTTGCCCGTCGTTTTGGGATAAAGGGACGCTTTTAACGCAGTTGATCACCATGTTAGAAGTTTGCGCATAAAGATAATGCCTTAAAGCCTTTTTCAATTCAATCCCCAAACTCGCCGCAAAAACGCCATAGCTAGTGGCATGGGTTGGATCTTTGGTTTGTTGAGCGTAAGCGTTAAAAAAGGTGCCCATGTCTAGTTCGTTCATGGCTTGTAAGGTTTTAATGAAACGATTGCCTAGCTTTTGATTGGCTAATCGTAATTCCATGGGGCTTGTGGATAGCGTAATGATTTCTTCAACCCCTAAAATTTTTTTTAAATCCTGTTGGAGGGCACTTTCATAGGTGAGTTTCAAGCTCAGCATTTCCGTGTAAAGGAACTGGCTAGAGAGATTGGCTTTTAAATATTCTAAAGCGCTTTCTTTATTGCTAACCTTTTTTTGCTGGATGTAAGTTTCTAGCCCAAAAGAATGCGTGTAAGATCCAATGGGGAACACCGCATCATTGACTTGCAAGATCAGAAATTCATTATCCACATGAGCATTGTTGTCTGTCTTTGGAGTTTTTGGGGGCATACCCACGCTTTTTTCAGTGCTTTTCACGCTTTTTCCTTTATCCATTTGTTATTTTTCTATTTCATGACCACTTTAAAATCGCTCGCCAGTGAGACCTTAAAATTAGGCTCACTATGGGGCATGCTCACGGTTAAGCGTTCTTTGGAATCCAGTTTTGAACTTAAAACACGATTTTGAACCCCTAGCTTTTCTAGTAACGCTAGCGTGGGCTTTTCAAATGGTGTTTTAAATTCAAATTGAGACTCGCCATAGTATAAAGCCGCATGGCGGTTCCCTATTTCGTAGCATATTTTAGCCACTTCCGCCACGCTCTTAGCTTGGATGTGAATGACTTCAGAATCCAAGATATTAACGGCGATGATTTCCTTCTCTTCTTTAAATAAAATATCCCCTTGAGAGAGACCCAACTTGGGAGCGTCTTTAAGGCGTATGGCTATGTCTTTGCCTTTTCTGGTTTTAAAACGAGCGATTTTTTTCCTCGTTTCAAACCATTCCAAATCCACATAATCCACGCTGAAATCCAAGGGGTTTAAATCCCTTAGATTGCCTATTAAACGCTCTATGATCATCTCACACCCAGTGTTGGATAAAGAGTAACCAAGCAGGGATCCAAGCGGTTAAAATACCCTCAATGATAGCAAGCCATGGAGTGAATTTCCCTAAAGGGATTTTCAAGATGTTTTCAATGAAAGCGGTAAGCCACAAAACACCCCAAGCCAACCAAATGATCGCCCACCAATCGCCTTCAGTGATGCCTAACACTTTGTGGTCATCAAGCATATCGCTATAGTGGGATAAAATCGCAGCAGGAACAGTGTTGATCGCTACGAATAAGCTATACCAAGAATACGGCCTCCAATCCAAACCAAAAGTGTGGTTGATAGCCGCATACAAGTAGGTAAAACCAAACAATAACCCAGTCGCTGGCCCATAGAAACTAGTCAAATGGTGCGATACTTGAGCAATATCTTCGGCGCCTTCTACAGGGGCTGTAGGGTTGAGAGCGGAATAAGTGATGACAACCACATTACAAATAATGGAGAGCCCGCCCACAAAAAAGTTCATCACCGCAGTGCTTTTAGGATCGACTTTGGTTAACCCGCAAATCCCATTGCTGATTAAAACAATCCCAACATATAACAATACAAGTCCTAGCATTGCCTTTTCCTTCCAAACAAAAATTTTTACAACAAACGCACCTTACGAATAACTTTTGTTGCTTGAGCTAATCATAAAGAAAAATAGTAAATTGACAAAAAATAAAAACAAAAAAAAGCCCCCAATTTTTTGATAAACAAAAAATCAGAGAGCTAAAAACTAAGGATTTAAGGAGCGTTGCTCCTAAAAAATCCTAGAAAATGCTAAAGAGTTGCGCCAAGCTCACTTTATTGGCTGGTTTAGAAGTTACTTCTTTGCCATCCACGAACACATGGTAAGTTTCAGGATTGACTTCAATGTGAGCGGTAGTGTCGTTGAATTGCATGTCTTTTTTGGTGATGTTTCTGCAATTTTTTACCGGCAACACTTGTCTTTCAAGTCCTAATTCTTCTTTAATGCCTTTATCATAAGCCGCTTGAGACACAAAAGTGATGTTTGCATCGTATTTAGCTTTACCATGATGAGCGAACATTTCTCTGTAATAAACTGGTTGTGGGGTAGGGATAGAAGCGTTTGCATCGCCCATTTGGCTTAACGCAATGAATCCGCCTTTAATGATCATGTTGGGTTTCACGCCAAAGAATGCTGGACTCCACAATACCAAGTCAGCCACTTTGCCCACTTCTACAGAACCTACATACTCGCTAATCCCATGAGCGATCGCTGGGTTAATGGTGTATTTAGACAAGTAGCGTTTGATTCTGAAGTTGTCGTTATCGCCTTTTTCTTCTTTCAAGCGGCCAAATTCTTTTTTGTTTTTGTCAGCTGTTTGCCAAGTTCTGGTGATAACTTCACCCACACGACCCATAGCTTGAGAGTCAGAACTAGTGATTGAGAAAATCCCCATGTCATGCAAAGTGTCTTCAGCCGCAATGGTTTGAGGGCGGATCCTTGAATCAGCGAACTGGACATCTTCTTTAATGCTTTTATCCAAGTGGTGGCACACCATAAGCATGTCCATGTGTTCGGCTTCTGTATTCACAGTGAAAGGGATAGTGGGGTTAGTGGAAGCGGGAAGAATGTTGTGTTCACCGGCTACTTTAATAATATCAGGAGCGTGTCCGCCGCCAGCGCCTTCAGTGTGGAAAGTGTGCATAGTGCGCCCAGCAATAGCAGCCATAGTGTCTTCTACGCAACCAGCTTCATTCAAAGTGTC
>ASYU01000226.1:0-3601 GCA_000448465.1 Helicobacter pylori PZ5056
TGATCCCAAGCCCCCCAAATTCGCCCTCGGTTTGGGCTTGAAATTCCTTAAACTTCTTTTCGTTCAAATACGCTGAATGCGCGTCCAAATTAGAGAGCAAGCCTTCAATCGCTTTAGTCATGATCTCAGAAATACTGATTTTATCCACATACTTTTTTTCAATTTCTGTAACCACATTAGAGAAACGACTGAACGCTTCCACCCTTTTAGCCGCTAATTCTTGCGGATCTTCTTTAACCGGCTTGACCGGCTTTTTTTCCTTAACTTCACCACCATGCAAACTCACAGCAAGAGAAATCGCTAACAACCCTTTAAAAAGTCGTTTTGTCATTGTTAATAGCACCACCCATTTTTGAGATTAGAAAGAATCACCTTTAAGGTTTTATTCAATTTTTTGCGTTTATTCTATCTAAAATTTAGATAACATGCCCATTCATTCACTCATTTTGAGCCTAAACGATACAACAAAAACGCATAACTCCCCGATCCATTCACATGCAAATCGCAAAGCATGCTCGTTACAAAAACATTAGAAATGGGGCTTACTTTAGAGCCTCTATCGCAAAGGCAATAATCTTTTCTCTAACTTTAACGCTAATTGCTGATAGATCGTTTTATTCTGTTGTCTAAAATGCTCTACTAACATTTTTAAAACTTTTTGTTCTGGGAATAAAATTAACACAAGATTAAAAATTTCATCATTATCCAAAAGCTTTCTATAAACGCTTGGCGCTAAATCTTTGATTTCTTTAAAGCTTTCTAAAGGATTTTCATCAAAATTCAAACTGGGTAAATCGGGTAAGGTTTCACGCCATCGCGCTAAATGGTTTAAGATCTCATCCCAAACTTGCGGGATATTAAGAGATTCAAACAACCCCTTACCATAGCGCAAGCTCAAAGGCACGCCATAATCAGCGGATAATTTTTGCAATTCTTCTTTATAATAATTTTGATTTTTATTCAAACCCTCATCTATAAAATAAAAATAGCCTTGAATGTTTTAAATTTTCAATTAAAAAATGTTTTTACATGTAAAAAATCATCATGCATATGAGCAATAGGGTTATGATAAATATCTAAAATAGCAGTGTAGCTTTTAATCTTATAGCGTTTTTTTATTCTCTTGTATGGTTCTTTTTCTAACTTTTTAAAAGCTTTTTGCAAATCTTTTTCTTTTAGCAAGATATAGAAATCAAGATTAAACTCCAATAATTGTAAGGTGCGTTGCAAAGCTGGTTCTAGTGTGCTTATGCTATCCACAATTTCAATAGCTCTTTTAGGAAAAATAAAACCTTTAGGATTAAACCAAAGCACATCAATTTTTTTACTTGTATCTAAAATTTCTTTATAAGTAAAATTAGGAATAGTGCGTAAGGTTGTCAAATCTGATAAAAGCACATTATTATAACTAGCCTTTGGATCAGCACTATAAGTGTCTAATTTTAAAAAGTTACCCATTTCTACGCAAACACCTTCCATAAAAGAATGCATGCGAATGGGGTTTTCTTGAATTTCTTTTAGCTCTTCTTCTTGATAGTCTAAAAGGGCATACAATGACAACCCTACTTTTTTAAAATTTTTATGATTTCTAATCTCTCTGTATAATACCCCTCTAAGCCCAGCCTCCCATTCTTTAGGGGCTCTAATACTAGGATAGTATTTTTCAATTTGGTTATACAGGATAGTCCAAGAAACAATCCCTTTATTATCCTCCATAACTTTTTTAATTGCATCAACTTTTGTCATTTATCTTTTGCCTTTTTTTGCCTTTGGTTTTTTGTTTTCAATCTCCACAATTTGAGAGCGTCCAATCCCCAAAGCTTCTGCAATGCTTACAAAAAATAACCCTTGCTCTCTTAGTTCTTCTGCTTGTTGATCGGTTTTTTTAATGTTAATTTTTAAAAATATGGTATCCATTTATCTTTTCCTTAATCTTTTTAGCGCACCAAATAAGCGTTTCATGGGCGTTGCATAGTCTCTTGCCAGCAAAATTAGGCACCGGATTGCTCTTATGCCAAATAATATCGTTGAGTATCCAAAACCCTAAATTTTGCAAATGAAAACCAATTCTAAAAATATTTTGGAAACTCCCTATCACACAAATACTGCCATTATCTTTTAAAATCCTTTGGCACTCTCTTAACCAACCCAAACAAAAGGTATCGTATTCTTCAAAAGAGCCAAATTTATCCCAATGATCCTCAACGCCTTGAAATTTTGTGCCTTCAAAACGCTTCAATTCCCCCTCTGTTTGCATAAAATATGGGGGGTCAGCAAAGATAAAATCAACGCTTTTATTAGGAAAATCTTTTAATTTTTCTAAACAATCCCCCTCTATGATAGCGTTTAAGTTTTCTTTTAAAAAATCCATGATTAACTAACCTTTTATATCTGCTACTCTAGCCATTTTAACACAAGCGTTTTAAGGTTATCTTAATGTTTAATCTTTAGCTTTGTTCTCATCAAATGCATCAAATGATAGACGCTACCTATCCCCACCTATTTTAAACGATACAACAAAAACGCGTAACTCCCCGATCCGTTCAAATGCAAATCGCAAAGCATGCCCGTTACAAAAACATTAGAAATGGGGCTTACTTTAGAGCCTCTATCGCAAATGAGAGCGAGATTAGATAATACAGAATAAGGGGAAAGCTGAACCTCCGCCTCTGCGATAGATATTGTTATCGCTCGCTTCTTTGCTGATGAATGCGGCATCAAAGTCAAAATCTCCAATGGCTTTGGCTTGGCGCGATAAGATAAGGGCGATATTGGTATTAAATGGGGGGGGTGGATTTTGCAAGATTTCTTGCATTAAGGCTTCGCTGTCATTCCCTTTTAAATGGGGCAAATCGCTCGTTAAAAATCCAAGCGTTTTTTGGATTTCAATCGTGCGCGCGATGACTTTAATGATATTGCTTACATGATCAAAGTCGCAAGGCTCGTTTTTGTGGCTTTTTAAATACTTGTCTAAAAACGCCATACCCCCCTATTCTACAATCATAAATTTCTTGACTCACCCCCCTAAAATAAGCGCTATGGTTGATATAAAGCCGTTGATCTGGCTCGTTATAAGCGGGTTTCTTGATGAGGCAATCATGCGCTTCTTTGTAGCAGGATTCGCCTATGGTGTCGTCTTTTAATTTTTCAAAGCTGTAATTCAGGCTTTCTTTATTCAAAACATGCAAGCCGATTAACTCAATCCCTAAAAGGCTTAAAGCCCTAAACAAATCTTTATTGTTTGTGAAAAGGATTTTAGGGTAATCGGCTTTGAGAAAGTCTTCATAACGCTTGCGGTAATTTGGGGAATACAATAACGCATAGATATAGCCTAAAACCTCTAACGGCTCAAAATGGTGGCTATAATGCTTGTCTATGAATCTTCTAAACTCTGGCGTAAAATTTTCGGTGTAGTTGGGGTTATGGTATAGTGGATTCACATAATCGCCTCCCTCCATTCCTGGACATGTCCAAGTGCGCAAATCTGAAATTTTATTACTAACAAATCCTACGCCGCTTTTTTGTGATTGACAAAATCTGCGAGAAGTAATTAGCGCGACATTTTGGTGCGTTTGATTGGGTGTTTTAGGGTTTGTTGGGG
>ASYU01000227.1:0-12416 GCA_000448465.1 Helicobacter pylori PZ5056
AGCTTTTGGGTAAAAATTGCATAGAAACGCATAAGGGGGTGGGCTATCGCTTTAACCCACTATGAAAAAAAATCCCTTAAACTCTTTTTAGGGACTTATTTAGGCTCTTCGTTTGTGTTGATGCTAGTGATTAGCTTTTTAGCGTTTAACTATGAAAAAAATGAAAAAATCAAAATGACACGCATGGACATGGACAAAATGGCTTCTAAGATCGCTAGCGAAGTGGTTGCTTTGCACATGCAAACGCATGCGGATTATCAAAACGCTTTAAACGCCCTGATTTCACGCTATAAAGACGCTTCCATGGCGCTTTTTGATAGTAAAAGGCGTGTTTTATATTCTAATATCCCTGAAAGCGCGGTTTTGATTAAAACCCATAAAGAGGCGGGCTTTTTTAGTTTTAAGGGGGAATATTACCTGTTCAGCGATGAAACTTTCGCTCATTTAGGCGTGGCTAAAATGCTTTTTAAAAATTCTAAACCTCTGCATTTTTCTTCTTTGTATCGTAATATGGTTTTAGTGTTTGTCGTAGCGTTTTTATGCGTGATAGGGGTTTCTGTGTTTTTGGGGCGTTTGTTTTTAAAGCCCATTAGGAATGAAATCATTCGTATCGATCATTTTTTAAAAAACACCACGCATGAATTAAACACCCCCATGAGCGCTTTAGTCTTGTCTTTAAAAACCCTAGAAGACAGCCAACAACACCGCCGCATTAAAATCGCTATCCAGCGCATGAGTTTTTTATACCGCTCGCTCTCTTATTTAGTGATGCAAGATATTGAGCGCGAATCCCCTATGCTTTTAGATTTAAAAGCCTTAATTACCAAAGAAAACACGCTTTTTAGCGAGATGATAGACTACCACAAGCTGGAATTTAAAAGCGATTTAGTGGGAGTGGAGTTTAAGGCTAAAGAGCAAGATTTCATTTCGCTTTATAGCAATTTGCTCATGAATGCGATCAAATACAGCGTCATGCATGGGTATATCCACATAGAGCTAACGCCTGAATTTTTGAAAGTGAAAAATTTAGGGTGTGAAATCCCTAAAGACAAGATTAAAGATTTAAGCGTTCGTTATGCGCGTTTCAATTCTAGCGTGTTGGGTTATGGTATAGGGTTAGATTTAGTGAAAAAAGTGTGTGAAAAGTATAAAATGCGTTTAGAAATTCATAGCGAACCCTCTTTAAAAGGATCGTTTTACGAAAATTCGTTCTGTATTCATTTTCAAGGATAAAAATGCTTTCAGTGTATGAAAAAGTGGATGCCCTAGACAAAAGGGCGATTGAAGAATTGTTTTTAAGCGAAGACATTTTAATGGAAAACGCCGCTATGGCTTTAGAAAGGGCGGTTTTACAAAACGCTTCTTTAGGCGCTAAAGTCATTATCCTTTGTGGGAGCGGGGATAATGGGGGCGATGGCTATGCTCTAGCCAGGCGTTTAGCGGGGCGTTTTAGAGTGCTAGTTTTTGAAATGAAATTAGCCAAAAGCCCCATGTGCCAATTGCAAAAAGAAAGGGCTAAAAAAGTGGGGGTAGTCATCAAAACATGGGAAGAAAAGAATGAAGATTTAGAATGCGATGTGTTAATAGATTGCGTGGTAGGGAGCGCTTTTAAGGGCGAATTAGAGCCGTTTTTAAACTTTGAAAGCCTTTCTCAAAAAGCGCGCTTTAAAATCGCTTGCGACATTCCTAGCGGGATCGATTCTAAAGGCAGGGTGGATAAGAGGGCGTTTAAAGCGGATTTGACTATCAGCATGGGCGCTATCAAATCATGCTTATTAAGCGATAGGGCTAAAGATTATATAGGGGAATTGGAAGTGGGGCATTTGGGGGTTTTTAATCCAATTTATGAGATCCCAACGGAGACTTTTTTACTAGAAAAAAGCGATTTGAAACTGCCCTTAAGGGATAAAAAAAACGCTCATAAAGGCGATTATGGGCATGCGCATGTGCTTTTGGGCAAGCATAGTGGGGCGGGATTATTGAGCGCAATAAGTGCGTTAAGTTTTGGATCTGGAGTGGTGAGCGTTCAAGCGTTAGAATGCGAGATAACTTCTAATAACAAGCCTTTAGAATTGGTTTTTTGTGAAAATTTCCCTAAAAAACTCAGCGCGTTCGCTCTTGGCATGGGTTTAGAGGGTTTGCCAAAGGATTTTGAGAAGTGGCTTGGATTAGCCCCATGCGTTTTAGATGCGGGCGTTTTTTACCATAAAGAGGCATTACAAGCTTTAGAAAAAGAAGTGGTTTTAACCCCTCACCCTAAAGAGTTTTTATCGTTATTGAAATCAGTGGGGATCAATATAAGCATGCTAGAATTACTAGACAATAAACTGGAAATCGCAAGGGATTTTTCTCAAAAATACCCCAAAGTGGTTTTGCTTTTAAAGGGGTCTAATACCCTAATCGCTCATCAAGGGCGGGTTTTTATCAACAATTTAGGGAGCGTGGCTTTAGCCAAAGCAGGGAGTGGCGATGTGTTAGCGGGGCTGATTGTAAGCTTGCTTGCTCAAAAATACACGCCTTTAGACGCCGCTATTAACGCAAGCCTAGCGCACGCCCTAGCGGGTTTAGAATTTAAGAATCATTACGCTTTAACGCCCCTAGATTTGATAGAAAAGATCAAACGATTATAAAAGGATAAAAATGGATCATTTAAAGCATTTGCAACAATTGCAAAACATTGAAAGGATCGTGCTTTCAGGCATTGTGTTGGCCAATCATAAGATTGAAGAGGTCCATAGCGTTTTAGAGCCTAGCGATTTTTACTACCCGCCCCATGGCTTGTTTTTTGAAATCGCTTTGAAGCTCCATGAAGTGAATTGCCCTATTGATGAGAATTTTATCCGCCAAAAAATGCCTAAAGACAAGCAAATCAGCGAAGACGATCTAGTCGCTATTTTTGCGGCAAGCCCCATAGATAATATTGAAGCCTATGTGGAAGAGATTAAAAACGCTTCCATTAAACGAAAGCTTTTCACTTTGGCTAACACCATTAGAGAGCAAGCCCTAGAAAGCGCGCAAAAATCCAGCGATATTTTAGGCGCTGTGGAGCGAGAAGTCTATGCGTTATTGAATGGCAGCACGATTGAGGGCTTTAGGGGTATTAAAGAAGTGCTTGAAAGCGCAATGAATCTCATTACAGAAAACCAAAGAAAAGGGAGTTTAAAAGTTACCGGTATACCGACTGGCTTTGTCCAATTGGATAATTATACGAGCGGTTTTAATCAAGGGAGTTTAGTCATTCTAGGGGCAAGGCCGTCTATGGGTAAAACCAGTTTGATGATGAACATGGTCTTAGCTGCGCTCAATGACGATAGGGGGGTAGCGGTTTTTAGTTTGGAAATGTCCGCAGAGCAACTCGCTTTAAGGGCGTTATCGGATCTCACCTCTATTAACATGCATGATTTAGAGAGCGCAAGGCTTGATGATGATCAATGGGAAAATTTAGCCAAATGCTTTGATCACCTTTCTTGCAAAAAACTCTTTTTCTACGATAAAAGTTACGTGAGAATAGAGCAAATCCGCTTGCAATTAAGAAAGCTTAAATCCCAACACAAGGAATTGGGTATCGCTTTTATTGATTATTTGCAGCTCATGTCAGGGAACAAAGCCACTAAAGAGCGTCATGAACAAATCGCTGAAATTTCAAGGGAGCTTAAAACGTTAGCCAGAGAATTAGAAATCCCTATCATAGCGTTAGTGCAACTCAACCGCAGCCTAGAAAATAGGGACGATAAACGGCCCATTCTTTCGGATATTAAAGACAGCGGAGGGATTGAACAGGACGCTGATATTGTTTTATTTTTGTATAGAGGCTATATCTATCAAATGAGGGCTGAAGACAACAAAATAGACAAACTTAAAAAAGAAGGCAAAATTGAAGAAGCGCAAGAGCTGTACAAAAAAGTCAATGAAGAAAGGCGTATCCACAAGCAAAATGGCAGTATTGAAGAGGCTGAAATCATTGTGGCTAAAAACAGGAATGGGGCTACAGGAACGGTTTATACGCGCTTTAACGCTCCTTTCACGCGCTATGAAGACATGCCTATGGATTCTCATTTAGAAGAGGGACAAGAAACTAAATTTGAAATACCCACAACTTGAAAGATAAAACTTTTCAGGGGGCGTTTGAACTTCTTGCAACCCCCAAAGAATACTTATGGTGTGGGGTGTTTTTAAGCCTTTTGTTGGCGATTAACCTTTATTTAGAATACTTGAATCACCAAAAGCTTGATTTTTCAAAACCTACAAGCCTGAACGCTCAAATCTTGTTGCAATACCCTAAAACGAAAGATCAAAAAACCTATTTTGTCTTAAAACTCCAATCAAAGGGCATGATCTTTTACACCACCATTAAAGAGCCTTTAAAAAACCTCCAATACCGCCACGCGCAATTTTTTGGCAAGATCAAGCCTTGCTCGTTCTTAGAGTCTCTAAAATCATGCTTTTTTCAAACTTATTCTTTTTCTTTAACGCGAAAACAAGATTTCAAATCGCATTGGCGCCATTTCATTGACAGCACCCATTCCAACGCTTTGGTGGGTAATTTGTATCGAGCGTTATTCATAGGGGATAGCTTGAATAAGGATTTAAGAGATAGGGCTAACGCGCTAGGGATCAACCACTTACTGGCCATTAGCGGGTTTCATTTAGGGATTTTAAGCATGAGCGTGTATTTCCTTTTCTTTCTTTTTTATACCCCCTTACAAAAACGCTATTTCCCTTACAGGAACGCTTTTTATGATATAGGGGTTTTGGTGTGGGTTTTTTTGCTGGGGTATTTGTTGCTATTAGATTTTTTACCCTCTTTTTTCAGGGCGTTTTTAATGGGCTTACTAGGGTTTTTGGCATGCTTTTTTGGGGTAAGGCTTTTGAGCTTTAAACTTTTGGTTTTAGCGTGCTGTATCGCCATAGCGTTACTCCCTAAATTGCTTTTTAGCGTGGGGTTTTTGCTTTCTGTGTGTGGGGTGTGGTATATCTTTTTGTTTTTAAAACACACGGAAATTTTTTTTAAAACCTCTTCTTTTTTAAGGCGATCTTTTCAAGCCATAAGCTTAAGCGTGTTAGTGTTTTTGAACATGCTCATTGTCGCGCATGCCTTTTTCCCTATGTTTTCGCCCTACCAGCTCTTTAGCATTCCTTTAGGCTTGATTTTTATCGTGTTTTTCCCTTTGAGCTTGTTCTTGCATGCGGTGGGTTTAGGGTCTTTATTGGATAATATTCTAAGCATGCCTTTAACCATCCCCACGATTTCGGTTTCTTCACCTTTATGGCTTTTGGGGGTGCATTTGTTTTTAACGATTTTAAGCGTGCGTTTTTTTAAGGTTTATTTAAGCATGAATGTTTTAAGCACAGGCTTTTTCTTGTATTGTTGCTATCAATATATTATAATGCCTAGCTCAATTGTAGGTTAGAAAAGTCATTTTATTAGGGATCAAATAATTGCTTAAAAAAATCACGCACCAAATCAAAGCTTTAAGCGAATTGGTCGCATTAGAGCATACGATATTTTCTAGCATGTTTTTACTCATGGCTATGGTCATAAGCTCCTATCAAAAAAATCAAACGCTCTTTTTTGGGTTAGAAACCTTAATCCTTTGTTTTTTAGCCTTACTAGGGGCAAGAAATTTCGCTATGGGGTTTAACCGCTTGGTGGATAGGGATATTGATAAGGATAACCCAAGGACGAAAAACCGCCCGAGCGTGGATGGCAGAATCAGCGTTAAAGGCATGGTCATTTTTAGCGTTTCAAACGCTCTTTTGTTCGTGGGAGTGAGCTATTTCATTAACCCTTTAGCTTTCAAGCTTTCGTTACCTTTTTTAATCATTTTGGGGGGGTATTCGTATTTCAAGCGCTTTTCTTCTTTGGCGCATTTTGTCGTGGGTTTGGCTTTGGGTTTGGCCCCCATTGCAGGAAGCGTGGCGGTTTTAGGGGATATTCCTTTATGGAATGTCTTTTTGGCTTTAGGGGTGATGTTATGGGTGGCTGGGTTTGATTTGCTCTATTCTTTACAGGATATGGAGTTTGATAAAGAAAGGGGCTTGTTTTCCATTCCTAGCCGATTAGGGGAAAAATGGTGCTTGAATCTTTCAAGGCTCTCGCACCTTGTGGCGCTGATCTGCTGGCTTTGTTTTGTGAAATGCTATCATGGGGGGCTTTTTGCGTATTTGGGATTAGGGGTTTCAGCCTTGATCTTACTCTATGAGCAGATCTTAGTGGCCAGAGATTATAAAAACATTCCTAAAGCCTTTTTTGTGAGCAATGGCTATTTGGGGGTGGTGTTTTTTATTTTTATCGTCCTTGATGTGGGGTTTAAGCATGCATGAGTTGGTTTTAAGATCCCAAGCTTTAGGGTTTGAAACGCGCTTAGTCCAATGCGATTTATCGTTCTCTTATGAAAGATTTATCTCTAAAACCAAACGCTCTTTAGCGGTGTTAGAAGAATTTGATTGGTTAAATTCTGGATTTGATTTTTCACGCTTGAACGTTGAAAATGACACTCTGGAATTACTCAAAGCGCTGTATTTCAAATTAGAAAAATTAGAGAGCCTGCTTTTAAAAGAAAACCTGCTTGAATTGGAGCAAAATAACCGCATCATCGCTTTAGGGCATGGGCTTATTTGCCTAAAAAAACAAAGCCTGATAGCGCCTCAAACTTACTACGGGCGTTGCGTGTTAGAGGGGAAAATCCTAGCCTTTTTTGGCGTGGCTAGGGATAAAGATTTTTTAGAAATCACTCGCATGCATGCCCTAGACATTAAGCGTTATGATTCTTTCATTGTCCATAGCGAAAGAAAAGGCTTAAAATTATGAATGGGAGCGGTAATGTTATCTTCTAATGATTTGTTTATGGTCGTTTTAGGGGCGATTTTATTGGTGTTGGTGTGCTTGGTGGGGTATTTGTATCTTAAAGAAAAAGAGTTTTACCATAAAATGAGGCGTTTAGAAAAAACCTTAGACGAATCCTATCAAGAAAATTATATTTATTCTAAGCGTTTGAAAGAATTAGAGGGGCGTTTGGAAGGCCTTTCTTTAGAAAAAAGCGCTAAAGAGGATAGCTCATTAAAAACGACCCTTTCACACCTTTATAACCAGTTGCAAGAAATCCAAAAATCCATGGACAAAGAACGCGATTATTTAGAAGAAAAAATCATTACTTTAGAAAACAAATTCAAAGACATGGGGCATTATGCTGCTAGCGATGAGATCAATGAAAAACAGGTTTTGAAAATGTATCAAGAGGGTTATAGCGTGGATTCTATTTCTAAAGAATTTAAGGTGAGTAAGGGCGAGGTGGAATTTATACTGAACATGGCAGGGTTAAAATGGTAGCTTTAAGCAACGCTCTTTCAAGGGTTTTTGGCTCTGTGGCTGGTTATGAATTCCCTTCTTTTATCCAAAAAGGCATCAACGCCCTTTACGTTAAGATCTTTAAAATTGATTTGAGCGAGTTTGAGCCTCTGGAAAATTACAAGAGCTTGAACGCCCTTTTCACGCGCTCCTTAAAAAAAGAACGGCCCTTTGACAAAGCCCCTAATGTTTGCATTGCGCCTTGCGACGCTTTGATCACCGAATGCGCTTTTTTAGACAACGATACCGCTTTACAGATTAAAGGCATGCCCTATAAAGCGCATGAATTAGTAGGTGAAATCAACCCCTTAAGCCCTTCTTTTTTCTATGTGAATTTTTACCTTTCGCCCAAAGATTACCACCATTACCACGCTCCTTGCGATTTAGAAATTTTAGAGACTCGTTATTTTGCGGGGAAATTACTACCGGTCAATAAACCCTCGCTTTACAAAAACAACAATCTGTTTGTGGGCAATGAAAGGGTGGTGCTTGTTGCAAGAGACATTCAAGGCAATCGATTGTATTTTGTGGCGGTGGGAGCGTTAAATGTGGGTAAAATGCGTTTTAATTTTGATAAGAGTATCCAAACTAACGCTAAAGCCCGTTTCACGCAAACCTACTCTTACAACCCTCCCATTAAAATCAAAAAGGGGGATAATTTAGGGAATTTTGAAATGGGCTCTACTATCGTTTTATTCATTCAAAACACCGCTTTTAAAGATTTGAAAGAAAAAAGCGTGAAGTTTGGGGAAAGTATAGGGGAATTTCATGCCAACTGATAACGATTTAAAAACTTCTATTGTGGAATTATTACACGATTTAGACGCGCTTTTAGTGGCTCATTTCTATCAAAAAGATGAGATTGTAGAGTTAGCCCACTATACAGGCGATAGCTTGGAATTAGCTAAAATCGCAAGCCAGAGCGATAAAAACCTCATCGTGTTTTGTGGGGTGCATTTCATGGGCGAGAGCGTGAAAGCCCTAGCCTTTAACAAACAAGTGATCATGCCCAAACTCTCATGCTGCTCTATGGCAAGAATGATAGACAGCCATTACTACGATAGGAGCGTTCATTTATTGAAAGAATACGGCGTTAAAGAATTTTACCCTATCACTTATATCAATTCTAACGCTGAAGTGAAAGCCAAAGTCGCCAAAGATGACGGCGTGGTCTGCACCAGCAGGAACGCTTCTAAGATCTTCAATCACGCCTTAAAACAAAATAAAAAAATCTTTTTTTTACCGGATAAATGCTTGGGGGAAAATCTGGCCCTAGAAAATGGCTTAAAAAGCGCGATTTTAGGCGTAAACAGCCCAGAAGAAATCAAAAACGCCGATGTGGTTTGTTATAACGGCTTTTGTTCGGTGCATCAGCTCTTCAAATTAGAAGACATTGAATTTTACCGCCAAAAATACCCGGATATTTTAATCGCTGTCCATCCAGAGTGCGAACCTAGCGTAGTTCAAAATGCTGATTTTAGCGGATCAACGAGTCAAATCATAGAATTTGTAGAAAAGCTAAGCCCCCATCAAAAAGTCGCCATAGGCACTGAAAGCCATTTAGTCAACCGCTTGAAAGCCAAGCGAAACCATCAAAACACTTTCATTCTTTCTAGCACGCTCGCTCTCTGTCCTACCATGAATGAAACGACTTTAAAGGATTTGTTTGAAGTCTTAAAAGCCTATAAAAACCACAGGGCTTACAATGCGATTGAATTAAAAGATGAGGTGGTGCGTTTGGCCAAACTCGCTTTAACTAAAATGATGGAGTTATCCTAATGGAGATAAAAACCTTTTTAGAATGCGCTTTAAAAGAAGATTTAGGGCATGGAGATTTGTTTGAAAGGGTGTTAGAAAAGGATTTTAAAGCCACGGCCTTTGTTAGGGCTAAACAAGAGGGCGTGTTTTCAGGCGAAAAATACGCTTTAGAGTTGCTTCAAATGACCGGCATTGAATGCGCTCAAAACATTAAAGATAAAGAACGCTTCAAGCCTAAAGACACTTTAATGGAGATTAGGGGGGATTTTAGCATGCTTTTAAAGATTGAGCGCACCCTTTTAAATCTTTTGCAACACAGCAGCGGGATCGCCACTTTAACGAGCCGTTTTGTAGAAGCTTTAAATTCTCACAAGGTGCGTTTGTTGGATACGAGAAAAACCAGACCCCTTTTAAGGATCTTTGAAAAATATTCCGTGCTAAATGGGGGAGCGAGCAACCACCGCTTAGGGCTAGATGACGCTTTAATGCTTAAAGACACGCATTTAAAGCATGTCAAAGATTTAAAAAGCTTTTTAACGCATGCCAGAAAAAACTTGCCTTTCACGGCTAAAATTGAAATTGAATGCGAGAGCTTTGAAGAGGCCAAAAACGCCATGAGCGCGGGAGCGGATATTGTGATGTGCGATAACATGAGCGTTGGAGAAACGAAAGAAATTGCCGCTTATAGAAATGCACATTACCCCTTTGTTTTACTAGAAGCGAGCGGGAACATTTCACTAGAGAGCATCAACGCTTACGCCAAAAGCGGCGTGGATGCCATTAGTGTAGGGGCTTTAATCCATCAAGCCACTTTTATTGACATGCACATGAAAATGGCTTAAAGACTTCAAAAAGGGGTTATTAGCATGCTAAAAGAATATTTAGAAAGCATTAAAGATCTGACGCCTGAAAGTAATGAACACACGCACCGTCGCCCTTTAGAAAACTTGCTTGATAGCTTAAAAGACCATTTCAATAAAGAATTTAAGATTGAGCATGAACCTAAAAGAGAGCGAGGAAGTCAGCCTGATTTTCGCGTTTCTTTTCAAGGGCTTAATATCGGCTATATAGAAAATAAAAAGGTAGGGACCGATCTTAACCAGCTCTTAAAAAACGATCAAGTTCTTAAATATTTAGAATTAAACCCTAACCTCATGCTCACCGATTACCTTAATTTCGTGTGGGTAGGGAAAGATGAAGAGAATAAGCCTTTAATTAAAAGAGAAATTTCTATCGCTAGCCTTGAGGAACTCTCTAAACCCCCAAAACCCAACCCGCAAACCGCCGAGCGCGATCTGATTGAATTGTTTAGAGGCTTTTTCAATCACGAAGCAGCCCCTATTACTAACGCTAAAGATTTTGCAACGCGTTTAAGCGCGCCCACCAAGTATTTAAAAGACGCTCTAATCCAATACCAAAAAGACGATCAAGTTTCTAGCATTTTTAAGAATTTTAAAGAATATCTTTATGAAGAATTGAGTTTTGAAGACTTTAGCGATGCGTTCGCTCAAACGCTCACCTACAGCCTTTTTCTAGCCAAGCTCAACCACCCTTTTGAAAAAATAGATTTCAATAATGTGAGAAGCACTATCCCTAAAAACTTCGCTGTGATCAGAGAAATGGCGGATTTTTTAAAGAAACTTGATGAAATAAAAGAAATCCAATGGCTTTTAAATGAAATCTTAAGCTCGATAAATCATGTTGATATGGATTCTATCCTTAAAGATTTGAATGACGATAAAGACCCTTATTTGCACTTTTATGAAACCTTTTTAAGCGCTTATGACCCTAAATTGCGAGAGAAAAAGGGCGTGTATTACACCCCAGATCCTGTGGTGGAATTCATCATTAACGCTTTGGATAGCCTGCTCAAAACGCATTTCAAAGACGCTCCCTTAGGCTTAAAAAGCGCTTTAGATAACGAAAACATCAAGCTCTTAGATTTTGCTACCGGCACCGGCACTTTTTTATTAGAAGCGTTTAGAAAAGCGCTAGAAGTGAGAAAAACAAGCGATGGAGGTACCTCCACTAAAGAGGACAAATACCAAAACCTTTTAAAGCAATTTTATGGGTTTGAATATTTGATCGCTCCTTATGCGATCGCTCATTTGAACCTCAGCCAAGCCTTTAAGGAGGAATTTAAAAAGCCTCTCAAAGACAACGACGCGCTTAAAATCATTTTAACCAACACCCTCATACAGCCTAGTGAGATCATCGCTTATCGTGGGCTAAGCCCGATTTTTGAAAAAGAGCTTTCAAACGCTCAAGAAATCAAAAAAAATGAAAATATCCTTATCATCACCGGTAACCCCCCTTATAGCGGGGCGAGCAGTAATGAGGGCTTGTTTGAATGGGAAGTGAAAGCCACTTACGGCATAGAACCTGAATTTCAAACCATAGAAATAGAAAAAAACATTAAACTCACCGATAAAATCCAAACGCTTTTAAAGAACATTCAAACCCAAAAAGAAAGCGGTAGTAAAAACGATCTAAAGAAACTTAAAAGCCTCCATTCTAAATACAAACTGCAAAAGGAGAAAAACCCTAAATGGCTCTTAGACGATTACGTGAAATTCATGCGTTTCGCTCAAAACAAGATCGAATCGTTAGGGCATGGCCTCTTTGGCTTTATCTCTAACAACGCCTTTTTAGACAACCCTACTTTTAGGGGGTTAAGGCGCTCTCTTTTAGAATGCTACGATGAGCTTTATATCCTAAATTTGCATGGAAACGCTAGGAAAAAGGAGGAAACCCCACAAGGCGCAAAAGATGAAAACGTTTTCAATATCATGCAAGGCGTGTCCATTAACCTCTTTGTCAAAAAGGCGCAAGCAACCAAGCCAAAAATCTTTTATTACGATGTGTATGGCCAAAGGGCTGAAAAATACGCCTTTTTAGCCCAAAACGATTTGAATAGTATTAATTGGCTTGAGCTTGCCCCAAGAGAGCCTTTTTACTTGCTGTTGCCTTTAGAAACGCCCTTGTTAGAGGAATACGAACAAGGCTTTAGCGTTCAGGATATGTTTCAAATCTCAAGTGTGGGGATTGTTACAGGAAAAGATAAAATCTTTATTGCTAACAATACTGAAAGCTTAAAAGAACAAGTCTTAAAATATTGTAATGAATTCAATGAACAATGCGTCAAGGACATTCACTATCGTCCTTTTGATATGCGCAAAGTTTATTACGACACTAAAAAACTAGAAAGAGCAAGGGAGAACACATTCAAGCACATGTTACCCCCCCCCCCCCCCCCAACAAACCCTAAAACACCCAATCAAACGCACCAAAATGTCGCGCTAATTACTTC
>ASYU01000228.1:0-6977 GCA_000448465.1 Helicobacter pylori PZ5056
ATAAAATGGCCACCGCATTTGGGTAAAGCCACGCTCATCGCATGCATAATATCCGAGCTTGGCGTGATAGGATAGCCCCCAAAAAACCGACACCCCACTTCAATCGCCGCTTTAGCGACTAATTCATTCCCATCAGAAATAATCTCACGCATTATTTGCCTCTCCCTTCTAAAATAGTCTCTTCTAAGAGCATGTATTTATTGGCCTTAACTTTTTCGCTTCTTTCTTGGGCTTCTTTAGAAACTTTAGCGAATTTGAAATCCTTCCTGTCAGCCACATAAATCGCAAAATCTGGGCAGTGCAACTCGCATTGCACGCAACCGATACAGCTCTCTGGGTAGGCTACTTTGGCCACTTTTCCAAGCACCCTTTCTTTTTCAAGCCCCATGCCAAGAACCCCAGCAGGACATACCGATACGCAAATATCACAACCCTTACACCTGTCTTCATTCACCCAAACGGCAACCCCATCTGGAGCGCTCATTTTAGCCATTCATTCTCCTTTGTGCTAAAAGCTGTATAAAGCCTTAGCAATCAAAATTTGCCTAAAATTGTAGCAAGCCTTTTTTAACAAAATCTAAAATGCTCTAATAATAAGAACTTAAAATTAAAATGAGAAAATACTAAACACTTTTTACTCAATTTAAAAGAAAAAACGCCCCATTAACCTTAATCTTAAAAATGATTATTAGAAAGATTAATGTTTTTTAAATGCTCCTTATAAGTCGCGCTGAAAGCATGTTTTTTATCCGGCATTTTCACAAAATACAAGAAATCAGTTTTTTTAGGGAAGATCACAGCTTTAATCGCTTCTAGGCTCACGCTCCCTACAGGATTTTTAGGCAAGCCCTTAAATTTATAGGTATTATAAGGGGTGTTATCGGTTTTAATGCGCTCTTTTGTTACTTTAGCGTGTGAAAATTCCTGATAATTCAAAGCCCCATCCATTTGTAAGGGCATGCCTTTTTTCAAGCGGTTAAAAATCACGCTCGCAATCAAGGGCATTTCTTCAACATTGGCGGCTTCTTTTTGCACGATAGAAGCGAGAATGATTTTTTCAAACCACTCTCCTTTATGGTAGTATCCAAGCCATTGTTTGCTTAAGGCTTCGTGTTTTTTCATGGATTGGCCGATCAAAGTTTGCATGATTTTAAAAGCGTCCTCCCCTAAAGGCAAATGATAAGTGTCTGGCCATATCACCCCATCTTCTATCACTTCGCCATTCAATCGTGGCGCGATGCTTTCATAAGCCTGATTGAGATCGCTTGTTTCTAGCTGGTAAATCTCGCTCAAAATTTGCGTGAAAAAATAGCGGGTTTCTCCAGGGATTAAAGTCGCACTTTTTTGTGCCACTTTCGCTTTGATCAAACGGACTAAAAAATCCCCCTTCCTTAAAGCCCCATCGCCCATATCAATATAACCTTTTTTAGGCATGCCCATCAGGCGTAAAAAAAGCACATCCAAAGCGTTAATATCCACGCCTTGCTCTTTTAAAGAAAAAAACACTTTTTTGAGCGAACCTTGCGGGACAACCACCACTTTGTTAGGATAAATTGGTATACTTAGATAAAAAAGAATGCTAATGAATAAAAGAAAACATGTATCCAAGAAAGTGTTTAATGTCATTATCTTGTTTGTGGCAGTATTCACTCTTTTAGTTGTCATTCACAAAACCCTTTCAAACGGCATTCACATACAAAATTTAAAAATTGGAAAGCTTGGCATTTCTGAATTATACTTAAAACTTAACAACAAGCTTTCTTTAGAAGTTGAACGGGTTGATCTATCTGCTTTCTTCCATCAAAAACCCACTAAAAAGCGTTTAGAAGTTTCTGATCTGATTAAAAATATCCGTTATGGCATCTGGGCGGTGTCTTATTTTGAAAAGCTTAAAGTCAAAGAAATCATTTTAGATGATAAAAATAAAGCCAATATCTTTTTTGATGGGAATAAATACGAGTTAGAATTCCCGGGAGTCAAAGGGGAATTTTCCCTAGAAGATGATAAAAATATCAAGCTTAAAATCATCAATTTGCTTTTTAAAGATATTAAAGTCCAAGTGGATGGCAACGCCCACTATTCACCCAAAGCTAGGAAAATGGCGTTCAATTTGATTGTCAAGCCCTTAATTGAACCCAGCGCTGCAATTTATTTGCAAGGGCTAACCGATTTAAAAACCATAGAATTAAAAGTTAACACTTCTGTAATGAAAAGCCTGGCGTTTTTAAAGCCTCTTTTCCAACGCCAATCGCAAAAAAATTTAAAAACATGGATTTTTGATAAAATCCAATTCGCTAGCTTTAAGATTGATAACGCTTCAATCAAAGCCAATTTCACTCCTAGCGAGTTTATCCCATCGCTTTTGGAAAATTCTGTAGTTAAAGCCACTTTGATTAAACCTTCAGTCGTTTTTAATGATGGCTTATCGCCCATTAAAATGGATAAAACCGAATTGATCTTCAAAAACAAACAATTACTCATACAGCCCCAAAAAATCACTTATGAAACCATGGAATTAAACGGCTCTTACGCCACTTTTTCCAATTTGTTAGAAGCCCCTAAGTTGGAGGTTTTTTTAAAAACGACCCCTAATTATTATGGCGATAGCATTAAGGATTTATTGAGCGCTTATAAAGTCGTTTTACCTTTGGATAAAATCAGCATGCCATCTAGCGCGGATTTGAAACTCACCTTACAATTCTTAAAAAACACCGCCCCCTTATTTAGCGTTCAAGGCAGCGTTAATTTGCAAGAAGGCACTCTCTCACTCTATAATATCCCCCTTTACACGCAAAACGCTAGCGTGAGCCTAGATATTACCCAAGAATACCAATACATCTACATAGAAACTACCCACACCCGCTATGAAAACATGCTGGATTTAGACGCTAAAATCGCTTTAGATTTGAATAAAAAAACCCTTTCTTTGGATTCTTTAGTCCATAAAATACGATTCAACACTAATAATAGTGTCAACATGCGTTCTTATAGCTTGAACAACGACCCAGATAACCCACAGCCTACTAAATTTTCTTTAGATTTAAAAAGCTTGCATTCTGTTATTCAAGAGGGTGAAAACTCAGAGGTGTTTAGAAGAAAAATCATAGACACCATTAAAGCCCAAAGTGAAGATAAATTCACTAAAGATGTTTTCTATGCTACAGGAGACACTCTTAAAAACCTTTCTTTGAATTTTGATTTTTCTAACCCCAACCACATGCAATGGAGCGTGCCACAACTTTTATTAGAGGGCGAATTTAAAGATAACGCCTATGTTTTTAGAATCAAAGATTTGAAAAAAATCAAGCCCTATTCCCCTATTATGAAATATTTCGCCTTAGAAGATGGCTCTTTAGAAGTTTCTACGAGCGATTTTATCAATATTGATTTTTTCGCTAAAGATTTGAAAATCACTTTACCCATCTATCATAGCAACGGTAGGCAATTTGATTCCCTCTCTTTATTTGGATCTATTAATAAAGATGAAATTTCTGTCTATACTCCAAGCAAAAGCATATCTATAAAAGTTAAGGGGGATCAAAAGGATATTACCCTTAATAACATTGATTTGAGTATTGATGATTTTTTAGATAGTAAGATGCCAGCTATTGCGGGATTATTCTCAAAAGAACGAAAAGAAAAGCCTAGCTCTAAAGAAATCCAAGATGAAGATGTTTTCATTAGCGCTAAACAACGCTATGAAAAAGCCCACAAAATTATCCCTATCTCTACACGAATCCATGCTAAAGATGTCGTGTTAATCTATAAAAAAATGCCTTTTCCTTTAGAAAATCTTGACATTGTCGCTCAAGACGATAGGGTGAAAATTGATGGCAATTATAAAAACGCCATGATCATGGCGGATTTAGTGCATGGGGCTTTGTATCTTAAGGCCCATAATTTTACTGGGGATTATATCAACACTATCCTCCAAAAAGATTTCGTAGAAGGGGGCTTATTCACGCTTATTGGGGCTCTTGAAGATCAGGTTTTCAACGGCGAATTGAAATTCCAAAACACAAGCTTAAAGAATTTTGCTCTCATGCAAAACATGATCAATCTCATCAACACCATTCCCTCTCTCATTGTCTTTAGGAACCCTCATTTAGGGGCTAATGGCTATCAAATCAAAAAGGGGTCTGTTGTTTTTGGGATCACTAAAGAATATTTAGGGTTAGAAAAAATTGATCTTGTCGGCAAAACGCTTGATATTGCTGGCAATGGGATCATTGAATTGGACAAAAACAAATTGGATTTGAATTTAGAAGTTTCCACTCTCAAGGCTTTGAGTAATGTCTTAAATAAAATCCCTATTGTGGGCTATCTCGTTTTAGGAAAAGGAGGTAAAATCACCACTAATGTGAATGTCAAAGGCACGCTGGATAAACCTAAAACTCAAGTCACTTTAGCATCAGATATTATCCAAGCGCCTTTTAAAATCTTGCGCCGTATTTTCACACCTATTGATATCATCGTAGATGAAGTCAAAAAAAACATTGATTCAAAAAGGAAGTAAAATGACGCTCAATGAAGCCATTAAAGACAAAGTTTATGAAATCGTAGAAATCACCAACTGCGATGAAGCCCTTAAAAAACGCTTCCTCTCTTTTGGTATCCATGAAGGGGTTCAATGCATTCTTTTGCATTATTCCATGAAAAAAGCCACGCTTTCGGTTAAAATCAACCGCATTCAAGTGGCTTTAAGATCCCATGAAGCGCAATACCTTGTTATCAAAGAAAGCGTGCAAGAATGAGCTTGAAACGCGCTAAAACAAAAGCCCAACAAATCAAAGAGCTGCTTTTAAAACATTACCCCAACCAAACCACCGAATTGTGCCATAAAAACCCCTATGAATTGTTAGTGGCTACCATTTTAAGCGCTCAATGCACGGACGCTAGAGTGAATCAAATAACGCCCAAATTATTTGAAAAATACCCAAGCGTGAATGATTTAGCGCTCGCTTCTTTAGAAGAGGTTAAAGAGATTATTAAATCCGTTTCGTATTTCAACAACAAAAGCAAGCATTTAATCAGTATGGCGCAAAAAGTGGTTAGGGATTTTAAGGGCGTTATCCCCTCTACGCAAAAAGAATTGATGAGTTTAGATGGTGTGGGGCAAAAAACCGCTAATGTGGTGCTTTCAGTGTGCTTTGATGCAAACTATATAGCGGTAGATACCCATGTGTTCCGCGCAACACACCGCTTAGGCTTAAGCAACGCTAAAACGCCTATTAAAACCGAAGAAGAACTCAGCGATCTGTTTAAAGACAACCTGTCCAAACTCCACCATGCCTTAATCTTGTTTGGCCGCTACACCTGCAAGGCTAAAAACCCCTTATGCGATGCGTGTTTTTTAAAAGAATTTTGCGTTTCTAAAGCTAGCTTTAAGGCGTAGTGGCTTTATTTGTTATAAAATTTATAGTAAAATTAAGATTTTATAATCAAAGTCAAATCATTCTTGAAAGAGTAGAGTTTTATGTCAGAAGCAGAAGCCAATAAGTTAAAAATAGCCGAAAAAGAAAAAGAGAAAGCGAATAAAGAAAGAGAATTAGAGCTTTCCACTTATTTAGAAGAACTCATTTGCGATTATAAAAACCTTTTAGACATGGAGATTGTTTTTAGCGCAGAACTTGGCTCTACGCAAATCCCTTTATTGCAAATTTTGCGTTTTGAAAAAGGCTCTGTGATTGATTTGCAAAAACCCGCCGGAGAAAGCGTGGATACTTTTGTGAACGGGCGGGTGATTGGTAAGGGTGAGGTGATGGTTTTTGAAAGGAATTTAGCCATTCGTTTGAATGAAATCCTTGATTCTAACGCCATTGTGTATTATCTCGCTAAAAATTCATGAAAGCGTTGTTTTTATTGTTGAGTGCTGTTTTAATGTTACTGGCTGAAGAAAAAATACCTTTAAATGATGACGCTCCCATTAAACTAGTGCATTGGCAAAATGCATTAAAAGAAGTCCAACCCGATTCAAACGCTCCGGCAACGCCACCTATAAAGGCCGTGCAAACCACGCTCACTTTTGAAACGCCTTTTAATAAAACGCCTAAAATCATGGAGGTTGAAGGGCAAAAAGTCATCGTGTTAAAAAACGCTCAATTGGATTCTAAAAAAACGATGGATTTTAAAGAAGCCTCTTTGAATGCCTTAGAAATGTTTTCCTACCAAAATGACATCTACCTCTTGTCTAAAAAAGCCACAACAGAATTAGAAATCCAAGCTTCAAACAGCAAGGATAAAAAACGGCTCCGCTTTCTTTTTTTGCTTAAAGGTTTTCATTTAGCCCCACTGCCTAGCCTGAAAGAAAAATCTCAGCAAACTAACCTTGCACAAAAAGACACCAACGAGCAACCCCAAAGCCCCTTAAACACCCTAGAGTTAAAACCCCCACTGGATTTAAGCCATGCTTATAAGGCGCTAGCGGTTATTGCTGCCTTACTCTTAATATTGTATATAATCAAAAAAAAAATTGTTCCCACACAAAGGTCTTTTTCTGCAAAAGATTTTAAGTTAGAAGTTAGTGTTTTGGGTCGTGTTGGTGCGAACCATAAAATCATTTCCATAGAAACTAATAAGGAGCGTTACTTGGTCTTACTGAGCGATAAATACGGCCTGCTTTTAGACAAAATAAGCCCAAAAACATCTAAGGAAGAACTGATTAAAGAAGCTGAAAATAATATAAAGAATTCAAAATTAGGAAATTTATATGCCGGAAAATTCTAAACTACAACCTGCTAAATTAGGGAAAAATTTTGACCCTGTGGATCATTCTAATAGGAATTTTTTCTTTTCTCTCATTCTGTCTGTATTGTTACATTGGTTGATTTATTTTTTATTTGAACACAGAGAAGATTTTTTTCCTTCAAAACCCAAACTCGTTAAATTAAATCCTGAAAATTTATTGGTTTTAAAAAGAGGCCATTCGCAAGATCCCAGTAAAAACAACCCGGGCGCTCCTAAACCCACGCTGGCTG
>ASYU01000229.1:0-5733 GCA_000448465.1 Helicobacter pylori PZ5056
CATCAAATTTTTCGCCTAAATCCACTTTAGTGGGGTAATACCACTTGCCCCCCACTTGATAAGGGCGCATGGTGGCTCTTTGGATCGCGCTAGAATCGCGCATGCCGTTATCCATAGCTTGTGTTTTGGTGCTGTCATTTTGCAAATTGGAGTGGTGTTTGAAATGGCGTTCAAAAAAATTGCGCTTATAGGTGGCTTTTTTGGTTGTCGGATCATAGTCTTTAGCGTTTTCATAAGCGCGCAAGCTTTCATGCTTATAAGACAAATTCTTGACCCCCTCTTTTTTAACCGCACAAGCACTAATCAAAAAAATAACGCCTAAAAAACAAACTTTTTTTAACGCCAAACCCATTAAAATTCCCTTGTAGCGAGTAATTTTTTGTTAGTGGGGATGATTAAACGCTGGTGGATAAAAATATTAGAATCTTTGAGATTATTGGCTAATTGGATACTGGAAATACTGACTTGATAGCGTTTAGCGATAGAAGATAAGGTTTCTTTAGGCAAGACCACATGGGTGATAAAAGGGCTTTTTGAACTGGCTTGAATGCTTTTATTTTGTTTGAGCTGGCGTTGTTTGAAAAGAGCGAGTTTTTCATAAGGGATATAAACGGTGTAGGTGGGGTCTTTAGAGGGCAGAATGTTATAGCGGAATTGGTGGTTGTAGGATTTTAAGGTTTCTAAACTCAAGTTTAAATTTTTAGCCACTTGGATTAAAGAAGTGTGTCTTTTAAACGGGACGCCCACTAAACTCACCCTCGCCCCACGATTGAGCAGATACTCTTTATCTTTGAGGTTGTCTAGGCTGTTGAACTTTAACGCTAGGCTCAGAATGGATCGGATATACTCTCGTGTCTCTTTAGGGAGATATTTTTTATCTTCATCTAGCAAAATCTTAATGTCCGAAGTGCCGGCGGTTTTAATGGCGTTTTGAACCTTGCGTAAGCCGTAATTATACGCCATAGCGACCAAATACCACTCCCCGGTTTGCTTGTAGAGCCGTTTCAAATAAGCGATAGCCGCTTGAGTGCTTTTAATAGGATCTCTTCTTTCATCAATGTAATGATTGACCTTAAGCCCTAACTCTTTGGCCGTGCTTGGCATGAATTGCCAAATCCCTACCGCTTTTTTCCTGCTATAAGCCCTTGATGAAAACTTAGACTCGGCCATGGCTAAAAACAAAAATTCTTGCGGCACGCTCGCTTCTATTAGCATGTTTTTAATGATAGGGATGAATTGGTAATTCACATCAAACCTTTTGACTAACTTTTTCCATTCCTCTTCTTTATTCACCTTTTTTAAAACGCCTGGCATTTGGGATAAAAAGCTCGCATTGACCCCAAAAGCCTCTAACGCTTTGGTGTCAATATTAGATTCAAAAGCCATCTTCGCATGACTTAAAGAAGCCAACAAAAGCCAATGGGTAACAAAAAAAACCAACCATTTTTGACTAAAACACTTCATTCTTTTTGGCATCATATCCTAATAATTAATCTAGCTTTTAAAATAGCCTTGATTATAACTAAACTTGAATAACGCTTTCTAACACAGCCCTAATTTTAGGGGAAGTTAAAGAGCGTTTGAGCGTTATGCGTGCTTAAAGAAGCGAGCTCTTCAGTCTCTATGTGGATGATTTCGGCAATTTTTTGAGCGATTAAAGGGATATAAGTGGGGCTATTCCTAGTGCCTCTAAAAGGGTGTGGGGTTAGATAAGGCGAATCCGTTTCTAAAAGAAGCCTGTTTTTAGGGATTTTAGGGAGGATCTCTACCAGTCTTTTAGCGTTTTTAAAAGTGCTAACCCCCCCTATCCCATAGTAAAAACGATCGCTCAATTCCAAAAGCATGCTATCAGCGTTAAAGCAATGCAACACCCCAAAAGCTTCAGGATGGCTTTTTAAAAGATTCAAACTATCAAAACTCGCCTCTCTAATATGGATAATCAAGGGTTTGTTGTGTTGGATAGAAAATTCAATCTGTTTGGTGAAAATTTCTTTTTGCTTGCTTTTATAACTCTCTCTTTCATTCAATTCAGGCAAGCGGTAGTAATCTAGCCCGCATTCGCCTATTGCTACGCATTTTTGATGACTGACAAACTTTTCAAACAGGCTTTCATCAAAGCTTTCCACATCATAAGGGTGAGCGCCTATGGCAAAAAACACGCCTTCAAATTTTTCGCTAATTCCTACCGCTCTATTCAAATCCTTCATGTCCGCACCCGGAATCACGCATTGGGTAACGCCTTTTTCTAAACTCTCTTTTAACACTTCTTCTAAATCGTTTTCATAATCCTTGTGATCCAAATGGCAATGCGTATCAATAAACATGCTTCTATCCTATGGTTTTATTTAGTATGTTACAATAGTCAAACATTCTAGCATAAGGAGAATAACAATCAATTATGTTTAGCGGGTTAATCCATCAAATAGCTAAAGTGAAGAGTTTCCACAACAATATTTTAAGCATAGAAAGCGATCTCAATCCCAAGCTTGGCGACAGCATTGCGATTAATGGGGCGTGTTTGACCGCCATAGAAAGTTCAAAAACGCATTTTAGCGTGGAATTGAGCCAAAAAACCCAAAACAGCGTAGCGTTAGAAAATTACAAGGATTTAGTCCATATTGAGCCAGCCCTAAAAGCCGATGCGAGTTTGGATGGGCATTTTGTGCAAGGGCATATTGACGCTATTGGGGTCATTGAAAAAATCATTCAACATTCTAATCAAGTGGATTTTTTCATCAGCGCTTCTAAAGAAACGCTTTTATTGTGTGTTGAGCAAGGCTCTATCGCCATTGATGGGGTGAGTTTGACTTTAAGCAAGGTAGAAGAAAAGGGGTTTTGGCTAACGATTATCCCTTACACTTTAGAAAACACCCTTTTTAAGACTTACAAACTCAAACGGCGCGTGAATATTGAAACGGATATGTTGGTTCGTAGCGTTGCGTCCATTTTGAAAAAAACAAAGGGGTTTGAAAAAAATTTCTCTTGGAATGACGCCGATGCTTTGACTTTAGGGTATTAGATGAATAAAACCATAAAAGCCGCCGCTCTAGCCTATAACATGGGGCAAGATCATGCCCCAAAAGTGATCGCAAGCGGGGTGGGTGAAGTGGCTAAAAGGATCATTCAAAAAGCTAAGGAATACGATATAGCGCTCTTTTCTAACCCCATGCTAGTGGATTCGCTCTTAAAGGTGGAATTAGACTGCGCGATACCTGAAGAATTGTATGAAAGCGTGGTGCAAGTGTTTTTATGGCTCAATAGCGTGGAAAATAACGCGCAAATGTCCAAGTGATTGGGATGTAAGTTAAAACGATGGTAGTAGAATTAAAAAACATTGAAAAGATTTATGAAAATGGGTTTCATGCTCTAAAAGGCGTGAATTTGGAATTGAAAAAAGGCGATATTTTGGGTGTGATAGGCTATTCAGGGGCGGGGAAATCCACGCTCATTCGCTTGATCAATTGTTTAGAGCGTCCTAGTTCTGGCGAAGTTTTAGTCAATGGGGTCAATCTGTTAAATTTAAAGCCTAAAGAATTGCAACAAGCGCGCCAAAAAATAGGCATGATTTTCCAGCATTTCAATTTATTGAGCGCTAAAAACGTGTTTGAAAACGTCGCTTTCGCTCTAGAAATCGCCCGATGGGAAAAAAATAAGATCCAATCAAGGGTGCATGAATTGTTGGAATTGGTGGGGTTAGAAGATAAAACGCATTTTTACCCTAAACAGCTGAGTGGCGGGCAAAAACAACGAGTAGCGATCGCTAGGAGTTTAGCGAATTGCCCTAATTTGTTGCTTTGCGATGAAGCCACATCCGCGCTAGATTCTAAAACCACGCATTCTATTTTAACGCTTCTAAGCGGCATTCAAAAAAAGCTTAATCTGAGCATCGTTTTCATCACGCACCAGATTGAAGTGGTTAAAGAATTGTGCAATCAAATGTGCGTGATCAGCAGCGGCGAAATCGTGGAAAGAGGCTCGGTGGAAGAAATTTTTGCCAACCCTAAACATGCCGTTACTAAGGAACTGCTTGGCATCAAAAACGAGCATGCGGATCAAAAATCGCAAGACATTTATCGCATCGTGTTTTTAGGGGAGCATTTAGACGAGCCGATCATTTCTAATTTGATCAGGCGTTTTAAAATAGACGTGAGCATCATTTCAGGCAACATTGAAGAGCTTACGACTAAAGATATAGGGTATTTAGTGGTGCGGTTTTTAGGCAATGTTGCAGAGATTCAAAGGGCTTTAGAGTATTTAAACGCTTTAGGCTTGCAAGTGGAAAAATTAAAGGATTAAAATGATTTCTCAAATGCTCATTCAAGCCACGCTAGAAACGCTTTATATGGTGTTTGTGGCGAGTTTTTTGGCGGTTGTTTTTGGCTTGCCTTTGGGGGTTTTATTGTTGGTGAGTAAAAAAGGGCATCTGTTAAACAAACCCCTTTTGCATAAGATTTTAGACACTTCTATCAACATGACTCGCTCCTTCCCTTTTATCATTTTGATTATTTTGCTCTTGCCTCTATCGCGCTTTTTGATTGGCACAAGCATTGGCTCTAGCGCGAGCATTATCCCGTTAGCCATTTCAGCCATTCCTTTTGTCGCAAAGCTTTTTGAAAATTCTTTAATGGAAGTAGAGCATGGCAAGATTGAAACCACTTTAAGCTTGGGAGCGTCTCATTTGGAAGTCGTTAAAATGATGCTTTTAGAGAGCCTGCCCTCTTTAGTGAATAATATCACCATCACTTTAATTTCTCTAATAGGCTATTCGGCTATGGCAGGAGCGTTAGGGGCTGGGGGATTGGGGGATTTAGCCATTAGGATTGGCTATCAAAGTTATAGGGGCGACGTGCTTTTTTACGCGGTGGTTGTGATCATCGTTTTAGTGCAAATCATTCAAAGCGCAGGGGATTATGTGGTGAAACGCTTGAGAAAGAATAAGTATTAGGGATTTGGTTTTCATCAAATGCGAATATTCAAAGCCAACTTTAATACTCTTTTTTTAAAGGGGATTTCTAAGCTTTGCTCATGGCGAAACTCAATTCTCTAAGAACGCTTTTAAGAGGTTATCATTCAAACTGAATTAGAGCTTTTTACAATCAATATTCAATTAAGTCATCATGCCAAAATGGGCTTTATTTTGCGTTGTTGATAAATTTATCCATCTGTTTTTCTAAGTCTATGATTTGCGTTATCGTTCCTTCTAAAATTTCAAAATTTTTAGCGTTTTTTGGGGCAACGCATGCAAGCTTGTTGGAAGACTTTTCTAATGATTGGATATCTTTAAGCAAGGTTTTTAAAACTTCTACGCTTTTAAAATCCTTTTCAAAATAGTCATCAAATTGCTGTTCTGTCTGAGACAAGTTCTCTAAAAAATCGTTTTGAAGGCGTATTTGAGTGCGATCATGCCCGGTTTCAATACAGGTTTTATAGGTTTTATTGATCGCAGTCAAAACCTCTTTGGCTTTCAAAAAAGCCTTGGAAAGTTCAGCGATGATTTCATAATGTTCGCCCTCTGCTCTTAAAAACCCTAAAAATAGTGAAATGAGCAATAACTTTTTTAGCATTTTATCCCTTTACCATTGATAAGAAAAGCTCACCCCATAGCGGCTACTGCCCTTAAAGTCGCTAGAGATTTCAGGATAGAGCATCCATCGCTTGGGCTTGTAGCGTGAAGTGAATAAATAGGCAAACCCCCATGCGATAAGACTGCCGATCGTAACTTGCAAGATCGTG
>ASYU01000230.1:0-8759 GCA_000448465.1 Helicobacter pylori PZ5056
CGGCATGGCAAGTGCGCCCCCCACGATTGGTGATAACCGCGCTCGCTTTTTTCATGCAAGGCTCCCAGTCTGGGTCGGTGTTATCGGTAACTAAAATTTCGCCCTCTTTAAAAGAATTCATATGCTCCAAATCATTGATGATGCGCACTTTCCCTGATCCGATTTTACTCCCAATCGCTCTACCTTGTAAGATAATCTCTTTTTTTTCGTTAGGGTTTTTGAATTTGAATTTTTCAAAAACTTGATTTTCTTCTTTACTTTTTTGGCTTTGAACGGTTTCAGGGCGCGCTTGAACGATAAAGATTTCCCCGCTATCGCCATCTTTAGCCCATTCTATATCCATAGGGCGGTATTGTTTGGCTTCTTTAGAGTAATGTTTTTCAATTTCAATGGCGTATTTGGCTAAAATCAGCACGTCTTCATCGCTCAATGAAAAGGATTGCCATTCTTTTTTGGTGGTTTTAATGTTTCTAGTAGGGTGTTCGCTGCCTCTTGGGGCATAGACCATTTTTTGCGTTTTATTGCCGAGCTGCCGTTTGATAATGGGGCGTTTGTTTTGCTCTAAAGTGGGCTTAAACACATAAAATTCATCAGGGTTTATCGTGCCACCCACCACATTTTCGCCCAACCCCCACGCTGAAGTGATAAACACTGCGTCTTTAAAACCGGTTTCAGTGTCAATAGAAAACATCACGCCCGCGCTGCCTTTATCCGCTCGCACCATTTTTTGCACCCCCACGCTGAGCGCGACTTTTAAATGATCAAACCCACGACTCGCCCTATAACTAATCGCTCTGTCGGTAAAAAGCGACGCTAAACAGGATTTGATATAGTGGATCAATTCTGTTTTACCCTTAATGTTTAAATAAGTGTCTTGCTGCCCGGCAAAAGAAGCGTCCGGTAAATCTTCTGCAGTAGCGGAACTCCTTACCGCCACATCGGCTTCTTTCATGTCGTATTGCTGGCTTAAAATCTCATAAGCTTGAAAAATCTCATCTCTCAAATCGCTAGGAAAAGGCGTGCCAAAAATAAGCTCTCTGATTTGTTTGGAGCGGATTTTTAACACATCAATTTCCGTGGCATCAACATTTTCTAAAAGCTCTATGATTTTTTGTTTAGCCCCCCCTTGCTCTAAAAGATACCAATACGCTTCGCTGGTGATCGCAAAGCCATCAGGCACTTTAATCCCAATTGGCACTAATTCTTGAAACATCTCGCCAATGCTAGCGTTCTTGCCCCCAACCAGATTCACATTCTTATTGTTCAACTCTTTGAAAAACTTGATATATCGCACAAAACTCCCTTAAAATGATCATTAAGTCTCTTAAAACATAAAATATAATAATGATAGCATGATAGAGCTTTAGTTTTAGCTAGTTTGTATTCTAAGCTTTTTAATAAGGGGTGTATTCTTTTTGGTTTATGATTTTATTGTATAATGGGCGGTTAGTTAGGTATTTTTGAATATAGAAAGGGTAGTTTTGTATAGGCGGTTGTTATTGAATTTGTTTTGTATGGTGTTTTTACAAGCGTGTTTAAAGCCTATGAGCGACCCTAAAGCTGAGAAAGTGGATTCGCAAGTGCAATGCGGGTTTGGATCAAAAGATTGCTGAATTTTAAGGTTTAAAGAAAGGAAACATAAGTTTTAAAGAATGAGTGCGGAACTGATTGCCGTTTATAAAGACGAGCAAATAATAGATTTAGAGAGCGCAAAAGTCTTAGGGCTGAGCGATGGGATCAAAGCGTTAAAAGGGAGCGAGCCGATATTTTTTGATGATTCGCCTTTGGCTTTAGAAGTGATCAGGCATTCATGCGCGCATTTGCTCGCGCAAAGCTTGAAAGCCCTTTATCCGGACGCGAAATTTTTTGTAGGCCCTGTGGTAGAAGAGGGGTTTTATTACGATTTTAAGACTTCTTCAAAAATCAGCGAAGAGGATTTGCCTAAAATTGAAGCGAAAATGAAAGAGTTTGCGAAGTCAAAGCTCGCTATCACTAAAGAGGTTTTAACCAGAGAGCAAGCTTTGGAGCGTTTTAAGGGCGATGAATTAAAACATGCGGTGATGAGTAAAATCAGTGGCGATGCATTTGGCGTGTATAAACAAGGCGAGTTTGAAGATTTGTGTAAGGGGCCGCATCTCCCAAACACCCGTTTTTTAAACCATTTCAAGCTCACTAAACTGGCTGGGGCTTATTTGGGTGGCGATGAAAACAATGAAATGCTCATTAGAATCTATGGCATCGCTTTTGCCACCAAAGAGGGCTTAAAAGACTATCTTTTCCAAATAGAAGAAGCGAAAAAACGAGATCACAGAAAGCTAGGCGTGGAGCTAGGGCTTTTTAGTTTTGATGATGAGATAGGGGCAGGCTTACCTTTATGGCTGCCTAAAGGGGCAAGGCTTAGGAAGCGCATTGAAGATTTATTGAGTAAAGCGTTGCTTTTAAGAGGCTATGAGCCGGTTAAAGGCCCTGAGATTTTAAAGAGCGATGTGTGGAAAATCAGCGGGCATTATGACAACTATAAAGAAAACATGTATTTCACCACGATTGATGAGCAAGAATACGGCATAAAGCCTATGAATTGCGTGGGGCATATTAAAGTCTATCAAAGCGCTTTACACAGCTATAGAGATTTGCCTTTAAGGTTTTATGAATACGGCGTGGTGCATCGGCATGAAAAAAGTGGCGTGTTGCATGGGCTTTTAAGGGTTAGGGAATTTACCCAAGACGATGCGCATATTTTTTGCTCTTTTGAACAGATCCAAAGCGAAGTGAGCGCGATTTTAGATTTTACGCATAAGATCATGAAAGCGTTTGGTTTTAGCTATGAAATGGAATTATCCACAAGGCCGGCTAAATCCATAGGCGATGATGAAGTTTGGGAAAAGGCCACTAACGCTTTAAAAGAAGCCCTAAAAGAGCACCGCATTGATTATAAAATTGATGAAGGAGGAGGGGCTTTCTATGGGCCTAAGATTGACATTAAAATCACCGACGCTTTGAAGCGTAAGTGGCAGTGCGGCACGATTCAAGTGGATATGAATTTGCCTGAACGCTTCAAACTCGCTTTCACTAATGAATACAATCACGCTGAACAGCCGGTGATGATCCACAGGGCGATTTTAGGCTCGTTTGAAAGGTTTATTGCGATTTTGAGCGAACATTTTGGGGGGAATTTCCCTTTCTTTGTTGCACCCACTCAAATCGCTCTCATTCCCATTAACGAAGAGCATCATGTTTTTGCTTTGAAATTAAAAGAGGCACTAAAAAAGCGTGATATTTTTGTAGAAGTGTTGGATAAAAACGACAGCTTGAATAAAAAAGTGCGATTAGCCGAAAAGCAAAAAATCCCTATGATTTTAGTGTTAGGGAATGAGGAAGTGGAGACGGAAATTTTATCCATTAGAGACAGAGAAAAACAAGCTCAATATAAAATGCCCTTAAAGGAGTTTTTAAACATGGTTGAATTTAAGATGCAAGAGGTTAGTTTTTGAGTAGAAGCGAAGTGTTGTTAAACGGAGACATTAATTTTAAAGAAGTGCGTTGCGTGGGTGATAATGGCGAAGTGTATGGGATCATTTCTTCCAAAGAAGCGCTCAATATCGCTCAAAATTTAGGTTTGGATTTGGTTTTGATTTCAGCGAGCGCGAAACCTCCCGTGTGTAAGGTGATGGATTACAATAAATTCCGCTACCAAAATGAAAAGAAAATCAAGGAAGCCAAGAAAAAGCAAAAGCAAATTGAAATCAAAGAGATCAAGCTTTCCACTCAAATCGCGCAAAACGATATTAACTACAAAGTCAAGCATGCGAGAGAATTTATTGAAGCCAATAAACATGTTAAATTCAAAGTGGTTTTAAAGGGTAGGGAGAGCCAAAACTCAAAAGCCGGGCTTGATGTGCTTTTGAGAGTCCAAACGATGATGCAAGATTTAGCCAACCCTGAAAAAGAGCCAAAAACCGAGGGGCGTTTCGTTTCGTGGATGTTTGTGCCTAAGGCTAAAGAAGCCCCCAAAAACGAAAAGAAAACCAAAGAAAATAACCCGCCTTTTAATCGTATTAACCTTATGAAAGGAGAAAATCATGCCAAAAATGAAGACTAATCGCGGCGCGTCTAAGCGTTTCAAAGTTAAAAAAAACTTGATTAAGCGTGGCAGCGCTTTTAAAAGCCATATTTTGACTAAAAAAAGCCCTAAGCGTAAAGCCAATCTAAACGCGCCAAAACATGTGCATCACACTAACGCGCATTCTGTCATGTCGTTGCTTTGCAGGGCTTAGGAATGCTCATTAGAAAGTGGAGTTAATCCCCTTATTTAAGGGAAAGTCGTTTGAAAAACGCACCTAAAAATATTTTAAAAAGAAAGGTAAAGAAATGAGAGTTAAAACAGGCGTTGTGCGCAGAAGACGCCATAAAAAAGTCTTAAAACTCGCTAGAGGGTTTTATAGTGGCAGAAGAAAGCATTTTAGAAAGGCTAAAGAACAGCTTGAAAGGAGCATGTATTACGCCTTTAGGGATCGCAAACAAAAGAAAAGAGAGTTCAGGAGTTTGTGGGTGGTAAGGATTAATGCGGCTTGCAGAATGCATGAAACAAGTTATTCGCGCTTCATGCATGCCCTAAAAGTGGCTAATATTGAATTAGACCGCAAGGTTTTAGCAGACATGGCGATGAATGACATGCAAGCCTTTAAGAGCGTGTTAGAGAGCGTGAAAGAGCATCTTTAATCTCTATTGGCTGTTAGGTTTTAGTTTTAGCCTAAAAAGGTGAGAGGATTTAGGAATTTTTACTAAAAAGTTCCTAAAATTGATTTTTGTTTCAATTTATTTTCATTCAATCGCTATATTTAATCAAAAAGAAAGTAATTTTATAGTAGAATGTAGCATTTAGAACTCAAATAGAGAAAATGTAGAAGGAGGGAATACATGAAGAAATCTGTTATAGTAGGTGCTATCTCTCTAGCAATGACGAGCTTGTTGTCAGCAGAGACCCCCAAGCAAGAAAAAGCTATTAAGACTAGCCCTACCAAAAAAGGTGAAAGAAATGCTGCTTTTATAGGGATTGATTACCAGTTGGGTATGCTTAGCACTACCGCTCAAAATTGTTCCAATGGCAATTGTAATGGTAATCAAAGTGGGGCTTATGGCTCTAACACGCCCAACATGCCCACAGCGTCAAACCCCACAGGAGGGCTTACCCATGGCGCTCTAGGGACTCGTGGGTATAAGGGCTTGAGCAACCAACAATACGCTATCAATGGTTTTGGGTTTGTTGTAGGGTATAAGCATTTTTTCAAGAAATCCCCGCAATTTGGAATGCGTTATTACGGGTTCTTTGATTTTGCAAGCTCTTATTACAAGTATTACACTTATAATAGTTATGGCATGAGAGACGCTCGCAAGGGTTCTCAAAATTTCATGTTTGGCTATGGGGCTGGCACAGATGTGTTGTTTAACCCGGCTATTTTCAATCGTGAGAACTTGCATTTTGGGTTTTTCTTGGGCGTTGCGATTGGTGGCACCTCTTGGGGTCCAACAAACTATTATTTTAAGGACTTAGCTGAAGAATATAGAGGGAGTTTCCACCCATCAAATTTCCAGGTCTTAGTTAATGGTGGGATCCGCTTAGGCACTAAACACCAAGGTTTTGAAATTGGCTTGAAAATCCAAACCATTCGCAACAATTATTATACCGCTAGTGCGGATAATGTTCCTGAAGGGACTACCTATAGGTTCACCTTTCACCGCCCCTATGCCTTTTATTGGCGTTACATTGTAAGCTTTTAAGGTGTTTTAGGGTTAATCTTATGGAGGCATAGAAAAGGGCTTTTGCTCTTTATGGCCTTTTATGACTTTCTTGTATCAAAGCCGTTGTTTAATCAATACGGCCACTCAGCAAAAATGAAATCGCAACCTTTACAAGCAATTGAACTTATTGAACTCACTAGCAACCGCACACAGACAAGTCTTTGAAAAATCAAAAATGAGTTCATTATTTTTAAAAATAAGGGATATAAGTTAGCTGTGTTAATGGAGTGCTGATCATAAAATCTAAAAATCAATTTGCTATTAAAGCGCTATAAGTTATCTTTAATTAATCAAATGATAGAATTTATTCTTTATTTTTGAATTGGGAGCATTTGATGAAAAAATTAGCGTTTTCTTTATTATTTACAGGGACTTTTTTGGGGCTTTTTTTGAATGCGAGTGATTTTAAGAGCATGGATAACAAGCAGCTATTAGAGCAAGCAGGGAAAGTCGCTCCTAGCGAAGTTCCAGAGTTTCGTGCAGAAATCAATAAGCGATTAGCAGTGATGAAAGAAGAAGATCGTAAAAATTATAAAGCGGATTTTAAGAAAGCTATGGATAAGAATTTAGCTTCTTTAAGCCAAGAAGATCGCAACAAGCGTAAAAAAGAAATCCTTGAAGTCATTGCTAACAAAAAGAAAACAATGACCATGAAAGAATATCGTGAAGAGGGGTTGGATTTGCATGATTGCACATGCGAAGGCCCTTTTCATGACCATGAAAAAAAGGGAAAAAAAGGGCAAAAAAGGGAAAAAATCAGACCATCATAAGCATTAGCGCTTAGGGTGTGCTAACTTTTTTTGATTTTTGTAAAACCACGCTGTAAGCCCCTAGCTTTTGGCTGTGGGGATTAGGGCGTTTTCGTGTTATAATTGTCATGGCGTTTGGGCGTTGACTCTTAAAATAGAGGCTATCTATTTGGTGGGTGAGTCTTGCTACTCTTAAAATCCCTTAGCTGTGGGGAGCATGTCAATTTTTTAGGGTTAAAGTTTTTGGAGTGTTTGTATTTTTTGGATATTTATAGTATCATACCCAAATGATAAATACCCTTTGAAAGTCTGTATTTTAAGATGATCAAAATAGCTTGAATTCTAAGTGGTTTTTATAAATAGAAGAAGATTTTAAAAGAGGGCTTAATGAAGAATAGCGTCTGTTTTTGTTGCAGTTATGGATATAGGAGTTTGGTGTGAAGCGAATTTTATTTTTTTTAGCGGCTACGACTTTTTTGTTGAGAGCAGAAACGGCTTCTGCTACTATTAACACTACAGTTGATCCCAATGTTATGTTTTCTGAAAGCTCCACGGGGAATGTGAAAAAAGACCGCAAGAGGGTTTTAAAGAGCATGGTTGATTTAGAAAAAGAGCGTGTGAAGAATTTTAACCAGTATTCTGAAACCAAGATGAGTAAGGGCGATTTATCCGCTTTTGGAGCTTTCTTTAAGGGGAGTTTGGAAGATTGCGTGGAGCAAAAGATTTGTTACTATGAGCATAGGAATGGTAAGGTTTCTTTTGTGGTGAATGACAGAGAAAAGTTTTATAAGCATGTGCTTAAAGACTTAGGGACAGAACTTTCACTCCCCTTATTCAATTGGCTTTACAAAGGCTCAGATTTTGGGGCTTTGCATGAGCAGTTTGGGGACATGTATGATGGGTATATCAAATACTTGATCAGCATGGTTAGGGTAAGCCAAAAAGAAAAGGCTAGAAAAGTGGATGCAATCGTTCTTAAAAAAATGGAAGAGCAAGCTGAGAAAGACACTAAGGCAGCGTTTCAAAAGAGGAGCAATGGGGAGCTTCAAAACCATACTGATAGCCCTGAATTTATAAGCTTTTCTAAGAAAGCACAGACTTCTAATCCAGAACTAGATTCTATGACTAATGCTAACGCGCTCAAAGAAACAGCTTCAAAAGAGCCAGAGGCTTCTTCAAAAAAAGAGAAAAAACCTAAGAAAAAACGCCGCCTTTCAAAGAAAGAAAGGCAACAACAGGCCTTGCAACAAGAGTTTGAAAAACAAATTAGCGACTCTAGTAAGTCTGAAAAATAGTAAAATAGCCCTAGCTTACCTTTGAGTAGGGGGGCTTTCAATAAGTTTCTTAAGCACTCCTTTTTGGGCTTTTAGCTTTCTATCACTCTGTCTTATGTTAAGGCTATCTCTTGAAAAACCACCGCTTTTTTAAAATCTTTAGACTTTAAGCTTTTTGGCTTTTTTTGTGGTAACGATTGGTAAGCTTAAGGTTTTGTTACGCAAAAATCTTTGAAATATAGCGATTGACAGAGTTAAACATAACCTCAAGACATTCTAACGCATTTTATAGAGCGTGTAAAAAGTTTTTAATGGAGTATTGGCATTGATGCCTTTGAGTGTTTTTCACAATCAAAAAAAGTTTGCAAAAAGCGAGTGATAGTTTCTCATGACGCACTTTTATAGGGTTATGGGGAGTTTTGGGGGGTTAGGGGAATGATTTCAAAAGGCCTCCTATCCCCTTATGAGTTTAAATAAACTTTTTACTATAAAATGGAATCCAAAACGATGGAATAACGCTTTAAAACCCTATTTTTTAAAATTTTTTAAGAATATCAAAGCAGATAAGGCTTATTGATATTTGATAAAAACAAAGCCTTTTTTAGGAAATAAAACCCCTAAAGATTAGAGCTATCTTTTAGCATTTTAAGGTGGCTAACCCCCCTAACGACGTCTCTTTGTATTTTTCATTCATGTCTTTTCCGGTCGCATACATCGTAGCGATCACTTCATCTAGGCTCACTTTAGGCTTGTATTCATCTTCTAAGGCTAATTTAGAAGCGCTAATCGCTTTAATCGCCCCTAAAACATTGCGTTCAATGCAAGGGATTTGCACCAAGCCCCCCACCGGATCGCATGTCAATCCTAAATGGTGTTCCATAGCGATTTCACTAGCGATTAAAACCTGTTGCGTGGTCGCTTGGCACAAATGAGCTAA
>ASYU01000231.1:0-4843 GCA_000448465.1 Helicobacter pylori PZ5056
ACGACATCCACGCTTGGGCGTTGGGTCGCTACAATGAGGTGCAAGCCGCTCGCTCGCCCCATTTGAGCGATCCTAGCGATAGGAAACTCCGCTTCTTTGCCCCCTGTCATCATTAAATCCGCTAATTCATCAATCACCACAATCAAATAGGGGAACGCTTCAACGCCATTATTTAGGGCTTGCTCATTATAAGAATCAATGGTTTTAACCTTGTATTCGCTCATTAAAGAATATCGGCGTTCCATTTCTTTAGCCACGCTTTGCAAAGCCCCAATAGCTTTTTTAGGGTCGGTGATAATGGGCGTGAGCAAATGAGGGATATCCGCATAAATGCTAAATTCCACCATTTTGGGATCGATCATCACTAATTTGAGTTGATCGGGGGGGTTTTTATAAAGTAAGGATAAAATCATCGCATTCACGCCCACGCTCTTACCGCTTCCTGTCGTGCCGGCGATGAGCAAGTGGGGGAGCTTTTTTAAATCCGTGATGAAAGGGTTACCCACAATGTCTTTGCCTAAAGCTAGGGTTAGAGGCGAGCTGGATTTTTGAAACAATTCGCTTTCTAGAATTTCTCTTAAATAAATGATTTGGCTCTGGCTGTTAGGGATTTCAATGCCAACGACATCTTTGCCCTTAATAGGGGCTTGAATGCGGATGGATTCAGCGCATAAAGTCATCGCTAAATCATCGCTCAAGCCTAAAATACGGCTCACCTTAACGCTAGGGGCTGGGCGGAATTCAAAAGTGGTTACAATAGGGCCTGAATAAGTGCGGATAATATCGCCATCAATTTTAAAGGTGCGCAGCTTGCTCAATAAATCCTGGATTTTTTGGTCAATCTCGTTTTCGTCTAAAGAAGTTTCTTTCAAGCAAACCGCATTCAATAATTGCGTTGTGGGAAGCTCATAATCTTTGGGTTTTTGCACTTCGCCATAATCCAACCCGTCTAATATTTCTTTATTTTCGCTCAATTCTTTAACCATAACGGGTTTTTTAGCGCTGGTGGGGGTTAGTGGGCTAAAGTTTGGAGCGTTTTGTGTTTCTCTTTTTTCTTCTTTTAGATTTTCTTTTTCTTCTATATTTTCTTTTTGATTTTCTTTTTGTGGGTTTTCTTGTGGGTTTTCTTGTAAAGCATCTTCTTTTATGGGGTGGTTTGGGGTTTTGTGGTTTTCTGTTTTGTCATGATTTTCTGTGTTGGGTGCGGATATGGGCATGATAGGTTTGGGCGTGGTGGGTGTTTCTTTTTTTAGCGTGGGTTCTCTTTCTTTGGTTTCTTGTTGGGGTTCTAAAGTGGGGTTAGTGGGGTTAGTCAAATCATTAAATCGGTTTTTTTTAGGGTAAATAGTGTAATGGGTAGGGGGGTGTGGGGAAATTTGGACTAATCCTTCTTTAGGCTCTAGATCGTTTAAAGTCGTGTTATAGGGGGTAGGGATCGCTAGAAACGATTCTTCGTTAGGGGGTTTGTGGTTTTCATTAATGGGGTTTTCTTTGAGGTTTTCTTTTTCTTTAGGGTTGTTGGTTTCTTTTTTTTGAGAATCTGATGAGATGTTTTCAAAACCCTCTTTTTTCAGGCTAAAATTTGGGCTAAAGGCTTGTAAGCATTGTTTGTAAATCTCTTTTAAAAGGTTTTGTGTTTTGTTCATATAAGGGTAAAAAACGCTTTTAGGGGGCAGTTTGAATAGAATCAAATAAGAGATGACTAGCATGAGTATTATCAGCGCATAAAGCCCAAAATCCCCTACAAAAGGGCGTAAAAACAAACGCACGCTGTTGCCGATTTCCCCTTGATTTAACAGGCTAGATTGCAAAAAGAGCAAAGATAAAATGCCTAATAGATGCCCTAAAGTTTTTTCTAAAACGATTTCTGTAAAAGGGTTTTTAGCCTTGTATAAAAGGAATAAAACCCACGCTAAATAGGGTAAATTAATGAATGAAAGATACCCAAAATATTTTTTATTGATTGCGGCAAACCACACCCCAAAACGCCCCACTAAACCGCTATTACCCAGCCATGAAGATAGGGTTAAAAACGCTAATAAAACCCCTATGATTAAAGCCAAATAAAGTTTTTTAGATTTCATCGGTTGCACATGTCTTTAAAAGAGCAATACTCACAATCTTTAACCTCTAAAGTTTTTTCAAAATCAATTTCTTGTTTGAGCTTGGGGATAAGAGAAAATTCCAAATGATCCATTTTGGCCTGTAAAACAAGCTCGTCTTCTTCTAGCAACTCGCCCTTTCTTAAGTCATAAAAAAAGGCTTTTATAGGCTCTTTGTAGCCTAGATTTTTAAGGGCAAACGCATAGATGGCCATTTGATAATCGGTGCTGATTTGAGCGATTTCTATGGGGCTTAAGCTTTTTCGTTGTTTTTCGCTCATGTTGTCTAATTTCAAATCGTTTTTGAATTTGTAATCCAATAAAATAATTTCATTGTCAGCCGTTTTGTCAATCCTGTCTATACGCCCCTTAAAAATAACGCCTTGAATGATCGTTTCAAAGCTTTTTTCAAGATCAAGGATTTTGATTTTTGCCTTAAAGCGTTCTTTTTCTTTAAGATAAAAAGCCTGGATTTTTTTGAGCGCTATAAGAGTGTCTAAACGCTCTTTAGGGGTAATGTTTTCTCTTGTTTCTAAGAGCCAAATGAGCCTCTCTTCTAATGCATAAGGGTTTTTGTCTTTTTCATAAGCTTCTTTTAAAAGTTCATGGAGCAAACTGCCCACAGCACTATTGCTTTCATCTTTAGGGCTTTCTTTGAATCGCTTCATGTAGTGGTAATAAAAACGGTGCTTGCAAGTTAAAAAAGCGTTTAATGAGCTAGCGCTAAAGCTAAAATCTTTAGGGATAGCGGCTTTGATTTCTTCTTCTTGGTAGTCTTTTAAAGGAGTTGGTGCAAAAAGCGTGTAAGCGTCTTTGATAGGCTCTGTGTGTAAATCCAATTCTAAAAGCATGTTAGAGGCTTTTGAAGTTTCACTCTCTATATAAGAAAGCACCATTTCTTTAGAGTTTTTAAAGAGCTGGTAGTAATAATGTTTTTGCAAATTTTTCTTATCCAATAAAGTGGGGAGGTTGAGCGATTTCCTTAAGGCAGAGTTTAAAAACAAATCGCAATCTTTAAGGCTTGGCACACAAGTTTCATTGAAATCCACAATAACGATTTTATCAAATTGCATGCCCCTTGTCTCTAAAGTGTCCATGACTCGTATTTTGCCCCCACTAGAATCGTCTAAGCGGAAGTTGGCTTCAAATTCTTGCAAATACAAATGCAATAAATCTTTAAGGCTGTAGTTTTTAAGCGTGTCTTTTAGAAGATGATACTGGTGCATGATTTGAGAATGCACTTCTTTTAAGGGCGCTTTTTCTTTAGAGCTTTGTTGTTCTAAAAGTGCAAGGGTGAGATTTTCTAAATCCAATAACGCAGACTCGCTTAAATTAAAATCGCTTGTTTGTAAATCTTCTAAGATTTTGACAAGCTCTGTATAATAAGGGCTGTTTTTAGCCCCTAAGCCCATAGCGAAATTCAAATTGTTGTTTTTGTCTAAGAGTTTTAAAAAAGGTAAAAAATCCGCATTAGGCGTGATGATCGCCATTTTATTAGGATCGTTATCTTTTTGCAAATATTCTTCTATGGTTTGTAAAACTAAAGCGCCTTGTTTTAAATAACTGGAGTTAGCATAAAGCTTTGGTTCTATTTTTTGATCATTAAAAGTTTGAGAAAGGATCTTTTGGGTTTTAAAATCAATGGAATAATCGCAATCTGTCTTTAATTTGAGATTGAGAAATTCCAAGAATTTTTGGTTGTATTTGTCGCAAGATAGGTGTAAAGTGATAGGCACTAACTCGGCCACTTCTAATAAGCATTGCCTTTCAAAAACGCTCATAAAGCCTTCTAAATGCCATTCAATGGAGGAAAAATGCTCAAAAAATTCTTTTAAAATGGCGGGCTTTTCTTGCATGATTTTGTCATAAAAGCCTAATTCTTCTAGTTTTTTAATGTAGCGATCATAAATCATTTCTAAGACTTCTAAATGCTTTTCATAATCCAAGTAAATGTCTTTAGAAGAAAGTTCATTGAGTTTGATACAAGCAGAGCTTAACTCATCAAACAAATCAAACAAAAAAGAAGTGCTTTCTAAATACCCCAAAAAGCTGTTTTCAAAAAGCAAAAGCCCTTCAAGAATGGATTTTTTTTCTTTAGCGATGGCTTTGATAGTATCTATCATTAAAATTAGCCGCGCGCTGTTAGGGATTTTCTTTTTATTGGGGATGTAAAAAGCCTGTTCAAAAAAACTCCCCATGCTCATTGCGTTAGGCAAAAACCCTTCGCCTTGCTCTAAATAGAAATGTTTTAAACGCCTGGTGGAGCTAAAAACAAACAAGGGGGTTTTTTCTAAAAAAAGTTTTTCTAAGTTCATGTGTTGAGCAACCTTTTGGCTTGAGCGGTAATGTTTTCAACGCTAAAGCCAAATTTTTCAAAGAGTTTATCGCCCTTTGCTGAGCTCCCAAAAGAATCCATGCCAATGATTTTATCCGCAAAACGATACCACTCTATCGCGCGGCTCGCTTCAATCACTAAAACTTTGCCCCTAAAGAGTTCTTTAAGATAGCTTTCATCTTGCTCTATCAATAAATCAAAGCAAGGCGCACTCACCACTTGAGTGGGGATATTCTCTCGCTCTAAAATTTTAGCGCTCTCTAAAGCCAAAGAGATCTCGCTCCCGCTCGCAACGAGCGTGATAATGGGATCTTTAGAGTGGTGTTTAACATACGCCCCTTTTAAAACCTGCTCTTTAGAAACCTCATCAAGCACGGGCAAATTCTGGCGCGATAAAATAAGAGCG
>ASYU01000232.1:0-20462 GCA_000448465.1 Helicobacter pylori PZ5056
TATCGCACCCATTCAAGCGGGGATGATCTATAAAATGAATGACGCTTTTGGAATGGATTTGGATAAATCTGCGGGCGCGAGTTTGGTCGCAGGATTGTTAGGCGTAACCGCTGTCGCGCAGGTGGGGAGGACTCTCGTTAATGGTTTCCTTAAATTCATTCCTGTTGTGGGGAGTGTTGCAGGGGGCGCAACCGCTACCGTTATCATAGAAGGCATTGGGTTTGCGTATTTGAAAGTGCTAGAAAAGTGCTTTAATGATGAGACGGGCGAAGTCAATTTGCCTGGTGAAGTTGGCATGATCACTTCTCTCTTTAAGGAGAATTATCTCAACTTGGATACAATCAAAAAATTAACGCAATAAGATTAGGGGTTATGAAAAACGCATGGCATTAGACAAAAGGATTTGGATGCATTTTGATCTTTTGCCTTTTGTGTTTATCATCCCCTTGTTGGTGGTTTCTTTTTTGTTGATTTTTGAGAGCAGCGCGGTTTTGAGCTTGAAACAAGGGGTTTATTATGCCATAGGGTTTCTTCTCTTTTGGGTAGTGTTTTTTATCCCTTTCAGGAAGCTCGATCGGTGGCTTTTTGTGTTTTATTGGGCATGCGTTATTTTATTGGCGTTAGTGGATTTTGTGGGATCGAGCAAGCTTGGAGCGCAACGATGGCTAGTCATTCCCTCTACTTCTATCACCTTACAGCCTAGCGAACCCGTGAAAATCGCTATTCTTTTATTGTTGGCGCATTTGATTAAAATCAACCCGCCCCCTTTTAAGGGCTATGATTGGGGCATGTTTTTAAAGCTTAGTTTTTACATTTGCTTACCGGCGGCTTTGATTTTGAAACAGCCTGATTTAGGTACAGCCCTTATTGTGCTCATCATGGGTTTTGGGATTTTGTTGATTGTGGGTTTAAGGACTAGGGTGTGGCTCTCTCTTTTAATCGCTTTAATAGTGGCTTCGCCTATCGCTTATCATTTCTTGCATGATTACCAAAAAAAGCGCATCTCAGACTTCCTTTCTGAAAAGCCTAATTACCATGTCATGCAATCCATTATCGCCATAGGATCGGGCGGGTTTTTAGGCAAATCCAAAGAAGCCTCCACCCAAACCAAATTCAAATTCTTGCCTATCGCAACGAGCGATTTTATCTTCGCCTACTTCGTGGAGCGTTTCGGGTTTCTAGGGGCTATATTGCTTTTTGCGATTTATATAGGCTTGAGTTTGCATTTATTTTTTTATCTGTTTGAAAGCAACAGCGATTGGTTTTTAAAGATTGTAGCCCTTGGGATTTCTATTTTAATCTTTGTTTATTCCAGCGTGAATATCGCCATGACTTTAGGGTTAGCCCCTGTGGTGGGGATTCCCTTACCCTTATTCAGCTATGGAGGGAGCAGTTTTATCACTTTTATGATCCTGTTTGCAATCCTAGAAAACCTGCTTGCTTTTCGCTATATTTTTGGATACAATAGCAAACCATCCTTTGGGAATTTTGGATTCTTAGCTCAGCTGGTCAGAGCACTCGGCTCATAACCGATTGGTCGTAGGTTCAAGTCCTACAGAATCCACCACTCCCGCTTTTTTTAAGTGAAAAGCGATTGGACGCTTTCGTTATGATAAATCCTTCTGATCACTTCCGCAAATAAGGGCGCTACGCTTAAAGTGGTGATTTTATCGCATTTTTGAACTAAAGGGATAGAGTTAGTTACCACCACTTCATCTAACGCACTTTCTTTAATGCGCTTGATTGCATTCCCGCTTAAAACCGCATGCGTGCCTAACGCCATGACAGAAGTTGCCCCTTGCTCTTTTAAGGCCAAAGCGGCTTTACAGATCGTGCCTGCGGTATCAATCATGTCATCCACTAAAATCACATCGCGCTCCTTGGCTGATCCGATAATATTCATCACTTCGCTTTCATTAGCTTTTTCACGGCGCTTATCCACGATGATTAAATCTAACCCCATTTGATTGGCAAAATACCTAGCCCTTGTAACCCCACCCACATCAGGGCTGGCGATTATAGGGTTTTTTAACGCTTTAGAGCGGATATAGTCTCTAAAAACGATAGATCCGTATAAATTATCCACCGGCACATCAAAAAAGCCTTGGATTTGCCCGGCATGCAAATCCATCGTAATGATCCTTTCAATCCCCACTTCTTGCATCAAATTAGCGACCATTTTAGCCGTGATAGGCACTCTTGGAGCCGCTTTTCTGTCCTGTCTGGCATAGCCAAAATACGGCAACACTGCTGTGATAGAATTGGCCGAACTGCGCCTTAAAGCATCTACCATGACTAACAATTCCATTAAATTGTCATTGACCGGCACGCAAGTGGGCTGGATGATAAAAATATCTTTACCGCGCACCGATTCGCTGATTTGGATATTGATTTCGCCATCGCTGAATTTGCCTATCACCGCTTTGGATAAGGGAAAGCCTAAATGCTTTGACACTTCTTTACCAAATGCAGGGTGAGCGCTCCCTGAAAAAATCTTAAAACCACGCATCTTTGTCTTAAACCCACGTGCCTTCATCGCTTACACTCCCTAAAATGAATTAAAATCAATTGTAGCGCACCCAAACTAAAAGCGTTTGTTTTCAATGAAGCTCCTTTTCTAATAAGTTTTTTAACGCAAGATAGGTTTCATTAAGATCAATCCCGCACACCCTAGTTTGAGCGATAACGCTCATAAAATTGCTATCGCCTAAAAACCTAGGTACCAAATGCATGTGCAAATGCTCAGGGATCCCTGCTCCGGCATTTCTGTGCAAATTCAAGCCTAAATTGACCCCTTGAGCGCCATAAGCATACAACGCTTTTAAAATTTTAGGCGCTAAAGCATTCATGTTCAGCCAAGTATTCAGATCTAAAAGTTCAACGCTCGCTTGATGCGCATGAGGGACGATCAACAAATGCCCCGGGTTATAAGGGTAGGCGTTCATCACAACAAAGAGATCGCTATTTCTATAAAGCACTCTGTTTTCTGAATCTTTTGTAGGGTTTTGAGAAATTTCACAAAAGACACAACTCTTATCTTTCTCTTTCAAATAACTTTCGCGCCAAGGAGCGTATAAATGTTGCATGTTCATTTCCTAAATGTAATTAGGGGCGTCATTAGCGAATAAAATCAAATCGCCTTGAATCGTGGTGGCTTGTAAGATATTTTCCAATTGCGCCTTATCCTTGAGTAAGATTTTTTGGGGGTTTTTTAATTGTGAAGCAATCGTTTTGGAATTCAATTCCCCTGTGATGATAGCGACATCAAAAACCTCGTCTATTTTTTGCGCTAAAGTTTCATTACTTTCTGTATTGCTTTCCACTAATCCCGGTGTTACAATAACCTTACGCCCTTCATACAAGCTTGCTAAACGAATGCCCTCTAACATGCCCTTTAAATTCCCATTAAAGCTATCGTCTATGATGATTTTTTGATTCACTTCCAAAAGTTGCAAGCGATGGGCGATAGGGTTGAGTTCTAAAACAAGCCGTTTGATCCTTTCGGTCTCTAGGCCTAAATGCTTAGCGATTAAAATCGCTGAAGCGATATTATAAGCGTTAAATTTGCCTAAAACTTTCGTTTCAAAGCTTTCCCAAACGCTACCTATAAGCATTTCAAAAGAAGTGCCTTTTAAAGTGGATTGGATGTTTTTAACCAGGCTAGAATAGTCTATTAAAGGGCTGTCTTTGGGGGCATAGGGCTTGATTTTTTCTACAGAGTAACAAAAGGCTTTTTCTAAGCGTTTGGAATCCAATAATTCCGCTTTAGTCTCGCAAATATTTTCTAAAGTTTTAAAATATTCTAAATGCTGTTCGCCCACTTCTGCGACCACGGCAAGGTGCGGTTCAATAAGGCGGGTGATTTCTTTAATATCGCCCTTATTCCTTGCCCCGGCTTCAGCGATATAGATTTCACTCCTATCGTCTAAATTCTGGTTAATATCATTCGCAAGCCCTAAAAGGGTATTGACGCTTTTGGGGCTTGCATGCGCGTTGAATGTGGTTTGTAAGATTTGAAGCAAGAAATTTTTGGTGCTGGTTTTCCCAAAGCTTCCGGTAATGGCGATGACTTTTAAATTTTTTAAAGAGGCGATTTTATCTTTAGCGGTTTGCAAATACCGCTTGGATAGGACTTTTTCAAAGATTAAAGAAGCGCTCAAAACGAGTATGAACAAACACAAATAAGCGAGTGCGAGCGAAATCCCATTCAAAGGGGCTAATTCTGTGTTTAAGATTTCATGCAAGATTAAAAAGAGTAATAAGAAAATAAAAAAGCGCTTCACCCTTGGCGTGAAAACTAAAGGCTTGTCGTTGCGTTTGGCCCAGATAATGAGCATGGGCATTTGAATCACGCCACAAAAGAAATCAAAAACAAACGGCATTTTGAAAGCATACGACAGGATAAACACCCCTAAAGGCAATAAAAAATAAATCCCATGCCAACGCATTTTGTGGTGCTTGGTTAAAATCCTGAACACGCTGTAATGATACCATTGCAATAAAGTCATTATATAATAGCCAAGCCCTGTTATAAAGAGCCAACGAAACGCTAAATTCAGCCAACTAAGACTTTGCATGATGATAATTCTCCACTAGTTTTTCAATCTCTTTTGCTTGGTTTAAAAAAAAGAAATGATCCCCTTCTAAAACAAATAAGGCGCTCTTTTTCAATAAGGTTTGCATTTTTTGAGCGGAGCTTAAGGGGGTTGCTTTATCATCTTTACCCCAAAATAATAAAACTTCCTTCTCGCATCGTTTGAAATGCTCGCTAAAATCTTCGCTAACCACTTTTTTAAAGGTTTCATACATGACTTGATTAAGCCCCATAGCGTCCTTACTCCTCAAAAACCCTAAATTCAAGCCTAATTTTTTAAAGATTTTAGCTAAAAGGATTTTACAACGCACTTTTAAAGGTTTTGGCTCTAAGATCCCAGCGCTGCTTAATAAAACCATCCGTTCGTTTTCACATAAGATCGCCACTTTCCCTCCAAAACTATGCCCAAAAACGACATGCGCTTTTTTACCCACGCTTTTTAAGAATAAATTGATGATATTAGCATAATCTTTAGTCTCTAAGATTTTTTCATCGTTAGGGCTTTGATTGAAACCGGGTAAATCCACATACAAATGGTTGTAATTCAAAAAACAGCCTTGAAACGCTTGTTGCATGATTTCCTTAGAACTCCCCCAGCCATGCAAAAACAAGGCGTTTAAAGGGCTATGGTGGTCTATAAAAGTGTAGGAAATGTCAAAAACGCTATCCAAATAAGCGATACTGCGTTTGGCCATTACTTATTCTTTTGGATTTGCAACAAATAAGAGTTTTTGATTTGGATTTTAGGGGTTTTGGGTAATGATTGCGCTAAATGTTCTAGCGTTGTTTTAAAATCATCGAACAAATAATTGGCTAAACTGCCAGGAATGGGGTTGATCTCATTAAGATACACTTCATTTTCTATGACAAAAAAATCGCAACGGATGATCGCGCCATCAAACAAATCGTTATAGAGTTTTTTAAAATTTTCTTTTAATTGTTCTTCTAGGGCGTTAGAAAGGTTCGCTTTAGGGGCTTTGGCGCGTGAAAAATCCAAATATTTTTGTTTGAAATCTAAAAATTCCTGTTTGTTAGGCTCTTCCACATAGGACAAGCAAAAACCCTTTTTGATCTTACAACCGGCTAAATTGTATTCTTTCACCCCCTGAATGAAAGGCTCTATTAAGACTTCTTTAGAATATTCAAATGCGCTATCCAAAGCGTAAACCAATTCTTTTTCTTCTTTCACAATATTCACCCCTAAAGAGCTCCCGGCGTTACTGGGTTTCACAATAAAAGGAAAATTAAACCCAATCAAATCCAAGGCGTTAGCGCGGTTTTTTTCATTCAAAAGAACATAATCCAAAGTCTTTACCCCTAAATCCTTAGCGTAAAGTTTGGTTAAATATTTGTTATAACTCAGCACGCTCGCTTCAACCCTAGGGCCTATAAAAGCGATACGATAAAATTCTAACAAGCTCGCTAATTTCCCGTCTTCGCCATCGCCCCCATGCACAAGATTGATCACTAAAGGCAATTCTATAATCTTAGTGCCTAAAAACGAGTTTTTAAGCAAACCATTGTGTGTGAGGATTAGGGGGGGTAATTTTTTTTCTTTGATTTGAGCGAAGTATTTTGAATGCATGTTGGATTCTTCAATCAAATAAAAATGATGGTTTTCATCTAAAAAAATAAAATATTTAATCCTATCCTTTAACACTTCTTTAAGCGCGATCGCGCTCACAATGCTGATTTCATGCTCAAAACTCGCCCCACCAAATAAAACGCAAAACTCCACGATCAAACTCCCTAAAAACGATTGCAATCAAGTCTATCTATATTTACCTAAAAAAAGGCTTTTGAATTTTCTTAAAATTAAAGTTTAATGTTAAAAAATCCCAAAATATGGATGACTAATAACGCGCTCAATCCGGCTAAAACACCCGCTAAAGCGTCATCAGCCACCACCCCTAAGCCTCCTTTAACTTCTTTGTCTATTTTGCCAATGAGTGAGGGCTTAGTAATATCATAGATCCTAAAAAAGATAAAACTCAAGATCACACCCGCTAACGATAACCCGCTAATCGCCATCGCAAGCCACATGCCCACTAATTCGTCTATCACAATGTAAGAGCTGTCATGCCTCTTAGTCTCTTCTTCTTCCTTGTCTATTTGAGTAATAGCGACAAGCCCAACAAAAATCGCCCCTAAAAACAAAGTGTTAGCCGAAAAAATTAAAATGGGTAAGCCTAATAACAACGCCACCAAACTCCCTATCGTTCCTGGAGCTTTTTTAGAATACCCGCTAAAAAAAAGGGTTAGAAAACACGTGCGAAGACTAAATTTATCCAATCATTGCCTTAAATTCTTTCTACATCATGGCATTTTAGCATTTTATTTGCATTAAAAAGCGAATTTATTGAACAATAAGGCTTAATTTTAAGCGCGTTTTAGTATGATACCTTTTAAATTCTCTCAAAAATTAAAGGTTAATTTTAATGTTGCTTTTCACTCCAGGCCCTGTAGCCATTAATGAAGAGATGCGCACAAGCTTTTCTCAGCCAATGCCCCACCACCGCACCAAAGATTTTGAAAAGATTTTCCAAAGCGTGCGAGAAAATTTGAAAAAAATGACCGGTTTAGAAGAAGTTTTGCTTTTAAGCAGCAGCGGGACAGGGGCTATGGAAGCGAGCGTGATTTCCTTATGTCAAAAAGAGTTGCTTTTTGTTAATGCGGGCAAGTTTGGCGAAAGGTTTGGCAAGATCGCTAAAGCCCATTTTATCAAAGCCCATGAATTAGTCTATGAATGGGACACACCGGCTCAAGTGGATGGGATATTAAACGCGCTTAAAGCCAACCCCAACATTGATGCGTTTTGCATTCAAGCATGCGAGTCTAGTGGGGGGTTACGACACCCTGTAGAAAAAATCGCTCAAGCCATTAAAGAAACTAACCCGAATGTTTTTGTGATAGTAGATGCGATCACCGCTTTAGGGGTTGAGCCTTTAGAAATAACGCATGTTGATGCGCTCATTGGAGGGAGTCAAAAAGCGTTCATGCTGCCTCCTGCGATGAGCTTAATCGCATTGAGCCAGAAGGCGATTGAACGCATAGAAGAACGCAATGTGGGGTTTTATTTCAATTTGAAGAGCGAATTGAAAAACCAAAGGAATAACACCACGAGCTACACCGCTCCTATTTTACACACTTTAGGGTTGCAACGCTATTTTGAATTGGTGCAGAATTTAGGGGGTTTTGAAGCGCTCTATCAAGAGACTAAACGAGTCGCTTTAGCCAGTCAAAAAGCCGTTTTAGCGCTCGGTTTAAAGATTTTCCCTAAAAGCCCGAGCTTGAGCATGACAACGATTGTTAGCGAGCATGCCAAAGAATTAAAAAACCTTTTGAAAGAAAAATACCAGGTGCAATTTGCGGGCGGTCAAGAGCCTTATAAGGATATACTCATTCGCATCAACCACATGGGGATCATTCCTGTTTATAAAAGCGCTCACGCCTTAAACGCCCTAGAATTAGCCCTAAACGATTTAGATTTAAGGGAATTTGACGGCGTGGCGAATACAACCTTTTTGAAGCAATATTATGAAATTTAAGGATCACAATGCATTATTCTTATGAAGCCTTTTTGAAAGACAGCCTGGAGTTAGCTAAACAAGTAGAGCGCCTTTGCGGTATCCCAGAAGCCCTTGTGTGCGTGATGCGAGGGGGCATGACTTTGACGCATTTTTTGAGTTTGCACTGGGATTTAAGGGAAGTTTATAGCATCAATGCGATTTCTTATGACACCACCAAGCGACAAAACGCCCTAAAAATTGAAAATATCCCCACGATCAAAGAGCGTCTAAAAACCATTTTGGTGGTAGATGAAATCGTAGATAGCGGTAATTCTTTAGAGGCGGTGCTTAAAGTGTTGCAAGACAAACACCTTGATAAAAAGTTTTATAGTGCGAGTTTGTTCCAAAAGACAAGCGCGAAATACAAAGCCGACGCGTTTTTAAAAGACGCTCCTGAATGGATTGATTTCTTTTGGGAAGTGGATTTGAAAAACTTGAAAAGCCACTGACATGCAAGTTAAAGAAAACAAACAACTTTGCTTGATCTCATTAGGTTGCTCTAAAAACCTGGTGGATTCAGAAGTGATGCTAGGCAAGCTTTATAATTACACGCTCACTAATGACGCTAAAAAAGCCGATGTGATTTTGATCAACACTTGCGGTTTTATTGAAAGCGCCAAACAAGAGAGCGTTCAAACCATTCTCAACGCCGCCAAAGACAAAAAAGAGGGAGCGATTTTGATTGCGAGCGGGTGCTTGAGCGAACGCTATAAAGATGAAATCAAAGAGCTAATCCCTGAAGTGGATATTTTTACCGGCGTGGGGGATTATGACAAGATTGATATTTTAATCGCTAAAAAACAAAACCAATTCAGCGAGCAAGTGTTTTTAAGCGAGCATTATAACGCGCGCATCATCACGGGATCGAGCGTGCATGCTTACGTTAAAATTTCTGAGGGCTGTAACCAAAAATGCTCTTTTTGCGCTATCCCTAGCTTTAAGGGGAAATTGCAAAGCAGGGAATTAGACTCCATTTTAAAAGAAGTAGAAGATCTAGCCCTTAAGGGCTATAAGGATATGACTTTTATCGCTCAAGACTCTAGCTCATTTTTATACGATAAGGGGCAAAAAGACGGCTTGATCCAGCTCATTAGAGTGATTGACAAGCAGCAAGCCTTAAAGAGCGCGCGTATTTTATACCTCTACCCCTCTAGCACCACTTTAGAGCTGATTGGCGCGATTGAAGACTCGCCTATTTTTCAAAATTATTTTGACATGCCCATCCAGCATATCAGCGACTCCATGCTTAAAAAAATGCGGCGCAACTCCAGCCAAGCACACCATTTAAAGCTTTTAAACGCCATGAAGCAGGTTAAAGAAAGCTTTATAAGAAGCACGATCATTGTAGGGCATCCAGAAGAGAATGAGGGCGAATTTGAAGAATTGAGCGCGTTTTTAGACGAGTTCCGGTTTGACAGATTGAATATTTTTGCTTTCAGCGCAGAAGAAAACACGCATGCCTATTCTTTAGAGAAAGTGCCTAAAAAAATCATCAACGCCCGCATTAAAGCCTTGAATAAAATCGCTTTAAAACACCAAAACCATTCTTTTAAGGCTTTGTTGAATAAGCCCATTAAGGCGTTAGTGGAAAATAAAGAGGGCGAGTATTTTTACAAAGCAAGGGATCTCAGGTGGGCGCCTGAAGTGGATGGGGAAATTTTAATCAATGACAGCGCCTTAACCACCCCTTTACAACCCGGGCATTACACGATTGTGCCTAGCGCGTTTAAAGACAATATCTTACTCGCTAAGGTTTTAAGCCCTTTTTAAAAGCTAGCCATAAGGCTACAAGCGCGTCTATAGCGTGGCTAGAGGGTGGGGGTTTGCGTTTTTTTTGTTAAAATGCGCAAGAAAAATCCGCTCGAGGCATGCAAAAATGAAAGACATTTATCTTGGCGTAGAAAAGAGCATTAAAGAACTTCAGAGTATTTTTAAAAACACTGATGATAAAGATGAAAAACTAAAGCGATTCAATCAAGAAGCGTTGGAGGTGTTTCAACAATTAGAATTTAAAAGTTTAAAAGAGCTTGAAAGCTTGAAAAATAATGAAGAGTGGGAAAATTTTACCATTGCCTTTTATGGGGAAACCGGTGCGGGGAAATCAACCCTTATTGAATGTTTGAGGATGTTTTTTAAAGAACAAAGTAAAGTCGATCAACAAGAACGATTCAAGCGGCTTTATTCCAATTACCAAAACAACTATCAAAATGATGGACGCAACAAACAAGCTATTTTAAACGAACTTACTTCATTGCAAGATGGAGCGATTATAGGCGATGGGAGGAGCGATTTCACTTTAAAAACACGATCTTATTCTTTCCAATACAACCATCAAAACTTTATTTTGCTGGATGTGCCAGGGATAGAAGGCAGCGAAAAAAAGTGATTGATCAGATTTCTAACGCAACGCAAAAAGCCCATGCTATTTTTTATGTTACCAAAACGCCTAATCCTCCGCAAAAAGGAGAAGAGGGAAAAGAAGGGACGATTGAAAAAATCCAAAAACAACTCGATTCGCAAACAGAGGTATGGACGATTTACAACAAACCGATTAACAATCCAAGAGCTTTTAAAGATGGGCTTATTGATGGAAGCGAAAAAGAAAGCTTAAAAATTTTAGATGAAAAAATGAAAGGTATTTTAGGAAAACACTACATGGGCTATGAAGCAGTGAGCGCTCAAATGGCTTTTTATGGCCTTTCACAGGCTTTGATCCCAGAGACTGATTTTGATAAAAACAAACAAAAATTTCTAGAAATTTTTAAAGTAGAAGAATTATTATTATATAAATCCCATTTCAAACCATTAGCAGAATTTATAGCCGAAGAGCTTCTTAAAAACTCGCGCACCAAAATCATTCAATCAAATTGCAATAAAGCCTTAAAAGTGGTAGAACAATTACAAAAGGCGATAAAAACCACGATTGAAAAACGGATCGATCCAACGATTAAAGCAATGCAAAAACACTAGCAAGAAGCCCGCTTTAATTTGGATCGTTCTAAAGAAAAATTTATATCAGATTTGGAAAAATCAGCGCTCGACGAAATCGATCAATTCAAATTTGATATTGGCGAAATAATGGAAGAGCGTATTGAAAAAGGTATTGAAGATGAGGAATGTAAAGAAATTTTTAAAAATGAACTCATTCAAGGAATTGAAACATTGCATGAAGACATAAAATGGCGGTTTAGAGAATGTGAGAAACGATTTGATGGAGAGATAAAAGAAGCTATTAAACAACTTGAATACAGAATTAAAGATTCTCTAGCAATGTTAGAGCGCATCAGTATTGATAGAGGCTTTAATCTTAATTTTGATACTGATAGCGGTATTGATGGAACAAAATTAGCCACTTCAATAGGAGGTTTGGTGTTGTTTGGGATAGTTAATATTTGGAATCCTGTGGGTTTGGTTGAACTAGGTATAGCGGGTTTTGTAGCATTAGTGGGGGTGGTTAAAGCATCGTGGAATGTTTTTAATCCAGATTATAAAAAATCCCAACAAAAAAAAGAAGTGGATAAGAAGTTAGATGAAGTTTGTGAAAAAATTGCACAGGATGTGGAAAGCCGCATTGAAAGTGTCAAAAAAGACATATTAGAAAAAATTGAAGAGCTCAAAGCCGAGCTTAACGGACCTGTTGAGAATTACGAATACAAGAAAGAAAGGTTAAAAGAGGTTAATAAAAGATTAGGATACATCTCTAATGACATCAAAACAAGGAGCATGCAATGAATGAAACGCTAGAACAATTTAAAAAAGATCAAAAGAGGAATCAAGAAATTCTTAAAAAATTACTTGATTTTGTCCATACCGGGGAAGAATACGGCATCAAGGTTGAAGAGTCTCTCAAAGACAAGATCCATAATGCGATGGAAAATGTTGCCGGTCAAAAACTTAAAGTGGCTTTAGTGGGAGGTTTTTCTTGCGGGAAAACATCCATAGCGGCAGCTTGGATCGAGCGGCTGGACAAGAGCATGAAGATAGACCATCAAGAATCCAGCGATGAAGTTAAAATCTATCACATTGATGATGAAATTGAGCTGGTTGACACCCCGGGACTATTCGGGTTTAAAGAAAAAACACACTATAGCGGCAAAATAGAACGCTATAAAGATATTACGAAAAAATATATCAGCGAAGCCCATCTCATTTTATACGCGCTCAACCCGTCAAACCCTATCAAAGAAAGCCATAAGGACGATTTGAACTGGTTGTTCAGGACGCTCAATCTTTTATCCAGGACGATATTTGTCATCAGCCGTTTTGATGAAGAAGCGGATATTGAAGATGAAGAAGATTACAACAAAAGATTTAAGATCAAAAAAGAAAACATCCAAAACCGACTGAATGAGCTGATTTCTTTAAGCGAAGAAGAAAAAGAAAGTTTGATGATTGTCGCTGTTGCGGCAAACCCTTTTGATTTGGGGGTGGAACACTGGCTAAAGCATAAAGAAAAGTTTCAAAAACTCTCACACATCAAAGCCTTGCAAGACGCGACGCAAAAAAAGATTAAAGAAAATGGCGGGAAATTAACCATCATAGAGGAAGCCAAAAAAAGCGTCATTCAAGATGTGGTCTATAGGCAAATGCCGTCCGCAAAACAAGCGTTGCAAGATATTAATAGAGAAATGGAATATTTGAATAAAACGCTTGAAAAAAGGCGAAAGGATATTCAAGATTTAAATAAAGAAATTTCTCAAGCCCGCATTCATTTAAGAGAATTTATAATAAGGTATTTCAGCGATCTCATCATTCAAGTTTCTGGCACCAGCCTAGAAACCTTTAATGATTTTGTTACAAGAGAAATAGGCGATGAAGGTAGCATTATAGACACAAGAGTCCAAAATGAATCTGAAAGACAAACGCAAGGGATTTCAAATGAAATTGCTAAAATTGAAACTGGTTTTAACGCCGATATGAGTTTTTTTGAAAAACATGCCGGAGCATTTGGAAGGATTGGAATCAAACTTTTAGAACAAAGCAAGTTTATCAATGCAACTAATATCAAACTAGCTAGAGATGGGATAGTGGCTGTGGCAAGATTTACAGGCATAGATTTGGCTTTGAAATTCAAACCTTGGGGTGCTGTCAAATTGGCAAGCAATTTGAACAAAGCTTTACCGCTTATCGGTCTTGTTATTGAAGTGTGGGATTCTTGGAAAGAAAGCCAAAAAATAGAAAAACTTGAAAAAGCTAAAGAAGAAATGAAATCTAATTTTGACGGACAAAAACAAGAAATCTTAGCCCTCATCAACGATGAAACCAGATTCAAACAAACATGTTTCCCAATGGTGTTGAAACTGGAAGAAACAATTCAAGCATGCGAAGAAAGCGTTAAAAAAAACGCAAGAGTGCGCTCAAGGTCTGGAAAAATGGATTCAAACTGGCGAAGATTTTATCAAGGGCGAAGATTTTATAGATGTTGAGCCTGAAGAGGAATGAACTGAATTTATGTTAAAATTTCAAAAACGCATCAAAAAGGCTTTTTGGCTGAGCTTGAAACGGGCTAATCCAACAAGCGGTATTTTAAATATTTCAATAAGGAAAGGCGATGTTTTCTAAAATTTGCGCATCTTTTAAGCTTGCCAACGCATTCAAAGGTTTTATATGCAAACGCATTTCAAGCCCTGGGCAAAGCGCTCGCATTACCAAGATGGTTTTGGGTATAAAAGACGCTTTCAATGACGATAAAGATCCATTGAATAACGCTTGTGAAGCTTTGGATTTGGTAGTGAAGTTTAAGAAAGAGCATCCGCAAGATTTTAACGAATTGTTTGAAATTTTAAAAGATCTCATCCAAGAATACGAGCAAAATCCTGACGAGATCAAGCAAAACCTCAAAGAAATCCTAAAATAAGACAAGGCATGAACCACCTTTTAATCCTCTACAATCCTTACTACCAACAAGATGTTATCCAACAACATTTAAGCGTTTTACAGGAAAAATCCCAAGTGGGCTTTGGTAAAATCCGATCAAAGCTCAACAATCAAGAAAAGCACGACTCTTTAGAAGAGATTTACAAAGCCACCAACGAAAAAAATTTTTTGCAGCTTTTTTTGACCGATTACGCTAATTTATTTGCCGCTAAGGTGATAAAGGTTTCTAAAGAGATTGATGAGGGTTTGATCCCTAGCTACTATAAAGAAAAAAATTTGGAAGTGGAAGACTTTTTTATTATCAGCGATTTAAGGGAATTAGTCAGGGAAGACTTCAGCCTTTTAAGGGATCAATTTTTAGCCAATTTCATCGCGCCAAACAACCACACTTACGCCATTTATGGGAATAATTATGTCTATCCTTTGCCGGTAAAGTTAAAAGAAGAGCGTTCTTATTTTTTAGGCGATGAAAAGCATTATCTGAGCGTGTATAAAAGCAAAGAATATTTAACCATGCAAGAAAATTTCATGCGTTTTGTTTTTGGCAAAAGGCTTTTTTACCTCTTGCACCCTGATAGCATCAATAACATCATTCATGCCGAATTAGAGCTTTTACAAAGCGAAAACGATCTGTTGAATGATTTTACCAGCATCATCGTCAAATACACCAAAACCTTAGAATACGAAATTTATACTTTTGCTAAACAAGTTCTTTTAAAGGCTTGCGAAAACGATCCCAACCTTTATGATTTAGCTTATAAAGTCCAAGGAAAATCTTTGATACTTAAAGATTTTTTCACTAAAAAGCCCAATCTTGGGAGCATTAAATTTTTACTCAGACACGAAAAAGTCCAAGATCATTTAGAAGAAAACTTAAAAAGATTCATCAATTATCCTTTTCAAAAAAGCCTAAGCCTCATTCAAAACATCCGCAACGAAGCCGTTCATCAAAAAGCTCTAGGTTTGAATGAAGTGGAAAAACTCAGGAATGAAATTTTAGGCATAGAAGGCGCGAGCTTACTCAAAGGCGTTTTAACCCACAAGGAAACTTCATAAAAGCGCAACCCATTCAGCATGCGTTTAGCACCGATTTGATAGCGCGAGATTTTAAAAATTATTTAGAGCCTTTAAGAGAGAGTCAAAATTTATTGGGTTTTTCAGGTGGGTTGGATTCCACTTGCTTGTTTCATCTTTTAGTTGGAGAAAACATCGCTTTTGACATCGCTTTAGTGGATTATAACACGCAAAAACAACGTCTTGAAATCATCCAACACGCTCAAAAACTCGCCCAAACGCACCATAAAAAATGCTATATCCATTACGCCCCAAAAATCGCGCGCAATTTTGAAATGCAAGCGAGAAAGATCCGTTATGATTTTTTTGAAACCCTAATCAAAGAGCATTCTTACAAGCATTTGATTTTAGCGCACCATTTGAATGACAGGCTGGAATGGTTTTTGATGCAATTAAGTAAAGGTGCTGGATTAAACACGCTTTTAAGCTTTCAAGCTTATGAAAAAAGAGAATCTTATGCAATCGTTCGCCCCTTGCTCTACACCCCTAAAGACACCCTTAAAACGCTCGCTAAAGATCGGGAATTTTTTGAAGACGATTCTAATTCTTCTTTAAAATTCAAACGCAATTGTTTCAGGAAACATTACGCTAACGCCTTGATGCAACACTATTCTAAGGGCATTATCCAAAGTTTTAAATTTTTGGATCAAGAAAAAGAGCGGCTTTATCCTTTGATGCCCATTTCACAAAGGCATGGGATCACTTTTTTTAAGCGTTCGCAAAACGCGCTGTTTATGGTGGATAAAATCTTAAAGCAAAAGGGGTATGTGTTGAGCTTTTCTCAAAAAGAAGAAATCAAACGCTCTTTTTTTAGCCTAGAAATCGCTCAAAAATTCATCATTGAAAGCGACAAAGAGTGTGTGTTTATCGCCCTTAAACCCCCAAAAACTTTAAGCATGCCAAAGGATTTTAAAGACAGGGCTAGGAGGTTGAATATCCCCAAACGCTTAAGGCCTGTTTTATACGCAGAGTTTTTAAAACAGCCAACGCATGATTTTTTAACCCGTTTTAAACAGAGTTTAATGGATCTGTAAAAAAGCTTAATTTTAATCAAGCGCTAATTTTTAAAGCGCTTTTTAACCTTGATTGTGTCAAAATACAGCAAAAACTTTGATATGAGAGCGGATGGACTTTAAGAATAAAAAATGGCTTTTTCTAGCCCCTCTAGCAGGCTATACGGATTTGCCTTTTAGAAGCGTGGTGAAAAAATTTGGCGTGGACGTTACCACAAGCGAAATGGTGAGCTCGCATTCATTGGTGTATGCGTTTGATAAAACTTCTAAAATGTTGGAAAAATCCCCTTTAGAAGATCATTTCATGGCGCAAATTTCAGGCTCTAAAGAGGGCGTAGTCAAAGAAGCGGTTGAAAAAATCAACGCTTTAGATCATGTGAGCGGGATTGATTTTAATTGCGGTTGTCCTGCCCCTAAAGTGGCTAATCATGGTAACGGGAGCGGGCTATTGAAGGATTTAAACCACTTAGTGAAGCTTTTAAAAGTGATTAGAGAAAACACCAATAAAAAAATCACAAGCGTGAAAGTGCGCTTAGGCTTTGAAAAGAAAATCCCTAAAGAAATCGCTCATGCCTTGAATGATGCGCCGGTGGATTATGTGGTGGTGCATGGGAGGACACGAAGCGATAGGTATCAAAAAGACAAAATAGATTATGAAAGCATCGCTTTGATGAAAGGGATTTTAAAAAAGCCTGTGATAGCCAATGGCGAAATTGACAGCGTGAAAAAAGCCTTTGAAGTTTTACAAATCACGCAAGCGGATGGGCTAATGATAGGGCGAGCGGCTTTAAGAGCCCCATGGATATTTTGGCAAATCAGAAACAACACCACCGAATTACCCGCAGTCGTAAAAAAAGACCTGGTTTTAGAACATTTTGATAAAATGGTGGAGTTTTATGGGGATAGGGGGGTGATCATGTTTAGGAAAAATTTGCATGCTTACGCTAAGGGCGAAATGCAAGCGAGCGCGTTTCGCAACTGCGTCAATACCCTTACAGAAATAAAGAACATGCGAGAGAGCATAGAGGAATTTTTTAATCAAGAAACGTTGCAAAGTGAAGTGCCATTATGGGTAGAATTGAATCAAAAAAGCGTTTGAAAGCGCTCATTTTTTTAGCCAGTTTGGGGGTTTTGTGGGGCAATACTGCTGAAAAAACGCCTTTTTTTGAAACCAAAAACCACATTTATTTGGGTTTTAGGCTAGGCACAGGGGCTAACACGCGCACAAGCATGTGGCAACAAGCCTATAAAGACAACCCCACTTGCCCTGGTAGTGTGTGTTATGGTGAGAAATTAGAAGCCTATTATAAGGGGGGTAAAAACTTATCTTATACCGGGCAAATAGGCGATGAAATCGCTATTGATAAATACCATATTTTAGGCTTAAGGGTGTGGGGGGATATAGAATACGCTAAAGCGCAATTGGGTCAAAAAGTGGGGGGTAACACCCTTTTATCCCAAGCCAATTATAACCCAAGCGCGATTAAAACCTACGATAGCGCTTCAAACACTCAAGGCTCTTTGAATTTGCAAAAAACCCCAAACCCTCAAGATTTTCTCTTCAATAACGGGCATTTCATGGCGTTTGGTTTGAACGTGAATGTGTTTGTCAATCTCCCTATAGACACCCTTTTGAAACTCGCTTTGAAAACAGAAAAAATGCTGTTTTTTAAAATAGGCGTGTTTGGTGGGGGTGGGGTGGAATACGCAATCTTGTGGAGTCCTCAATATAAAAACCAAAACACGCAACAAGACGATAAATTTTTTGCAGCGGGTGGGGGGTTTTTTGTGAATTTTGGAGGCTCTTTGTATATAGGCAAACACAACCGCTTCAATGTGGGGCTAAAAATCCCTTATTACAGCTTGAGCGCGCAAAGTTGGAGGGATTTTGGCTCTAGCAATGTGTGGCAGCAACAAACGATCCGACAAAACTTCAGCGTTTTTAGGAATAAAGAAGTTTTTGTCAGCTACGCATTCTTGTTTTAAGATTGATTTCGTTCCCATTAAATATTGCTTATAAAATTCAAAAGATGGTTTCATTATTACAAAAATTAACACTCTAAAGATAAATAGTTAAAAAACACCCCAAAATCTTTTTTTTTTTTTGAAATCCAATAAATTTATGGTAAAGTTAAACATATTGTAAATAAATTTTCATTTCTATTCATGTTTACAATAAAAAAATTACTTTAAGGAACACTTTTATGAAAAAACAATTTTTACTCTCTCTCTCTCTCGCTTCATCGCTCTTAAACGCTGAAGACAACGGCTTTTTTGTGAGCGCCGGCTATCAAATCGGTGAAGCGGTGCAAATGGTTAAAAACACCGGCGAATTAAAAAACTTGAACGAAAAATACGAGCAATTAAGCCAATCTTTAGCCCAACTGGCTTCGTTAAAAAAAAGCATTCAAACGGCGAACAACACTCAGGCTGTCAACAATGCTTTAAGCGATTTAAAAAGCTTTGCGAGTAACAACCACACAAACAAAGAAACATCGCCCATCTACAACACCACGCAAGCCGTTATCACTTCAGTATTGGCTTTTTGGAGTCTTTATGCAGGGAACGCTCTCAGTTTTTTTGTGAACAATTTGAATGATAGTTCTAATGCTCCTCTTGGAAGAATCCATAAAGATGGGAAGTGCACAGGATTACAACAATGTTTTATGAGAAAAGAAACTTATGATAAAATGAAAGAGCTTGCCGAAAACCTCCAAAAAGCTCAAGGCAATCTCTGTGCCTTATCAGAATGCTCTAGCGATCAATCAAATGGAAACAAAACTTCCATGACTACAGCTCTTAAAACCGCGCAACAGCTTATGGATTTAATCGAACAAACCAAGGTTTCTATGGTGTGGAAAAATATAATCATCGCAGGTGTTTCAAACAGAGCCGGTGGTGCTGGTGCTATCACATCCACTGGTCCTGTAACCGACTATGCGGTGTTTAACAACATCAAGGCGATGCTACCTATCTTACAACAAGCGCTCAAACTAACTCAGAGCAACCACACCCTATCTACTAACTTGCAAGCTCAAGCTATGGGATCTCAAAAAAATCGTGAATTTGCTAAAGACATTTACGCTTTAGCTCAAAACCAAAAGCAAATCCTTTCTAACGCTTCAAATATCTTCAATCTCTTTAATTCCATTCCTAAAGACCAACTTAAGTATTTGGAGAACGCTTACTTGAAAGTGCCACATTTGGGTAAAACCCCTACTAACCCTTACAGACAGAATGTGAATTTGAATAAAGAAATTAATGCGGTTCAAAACAATGTGAGTTATTATGGTAATCGGATTGATTCGGCTTTAAGCGTGGCTAGAGATGTTTATAATTTAAAATCCAATCAAACAGAAATCGTAACCACTTATAACAACGCTAAGAATTTGAGCGAAGAGATTTCTAAACTTCCCTATAATAAGGTCAATGTAACAAACATCGTTATGTCGCCTAAAGATTCTACAGCGAATCAATACCAAATCAACCCAGAGCAGCAATCCCAACTCTCTCAAGCTTTAGCGGCGATGAGCAATAACCCCTTTAAAAAAGTGGGCATGATCAGCTCTCAAAACAATAACGGTGTTTTGAACGGGCTTGGCGTGCAAGTGGGCTATAAGCAATTCTTTGGCGAAAGCAAAAGATGGGGATTAAGGTATTATGGCTTCTTTGATTACAACCACGGCTATATCAAATCCAGCTTTTTCAATTCTTCTTCTGACATATGGACTTATGGCGGTGGGAGCGATTTGTTAGTGAATATTATCAACGATAGCATCACAAGAAAGAACAACAAGCTTTCTGTGGGTCTTTTTGGAGGCATCCAACTAGCAGGGACTACATGGCTTAATTCTCAATACGTGAATTTAACAGCGTTCAATAACCCTTATAGCGCGAAAGTCAATACTTCCAATTTCCAATTTTTGTTCAATTTGGGTTTGAGAACCAATCTCGCTACAGCTAAGAAAAAAGACAGCGAACGTTCCGCGCAACATGGCATTGAACTAGGCATTAAAATCCCCACCATTAACACCAATTACTATTCTTTTCTAGGCACTCAATTGCAATACAGAAGGCTTTATAGCGTGTATCTCAATTATGTGTTTGCGTATTGAATGGTTTAAACCCTCTTTTTTAAGGGGGTTTAGAAAAATCGCAACGCCAAGCTTTTTATCGTTGGTGATAAAATCTACAAAACTAACGGCGCGACAACAAACCCTAACGCTACGCTCAAAAACACGACTAAAACCCCAGGGATCAAAAACGCATGATCAAACACATAACGGCCCATTTTAGTGGTGCCGGTATGATCCATAGCGATCGCTCCTAGTAAAG
>ASYU01000233.1:0-13217 GCA_000448465.1 Helicobacter pylori PZ5056
CTATCATTCTATCATTCTATCATTCTATCATTCTATCATTCTATCATTCTATCATTCTATCATTCTATCATTCTATCATTCTATCATTTAATCAAGCAATCAAGCAATCAAGCAATCAAGCAATCAAGCAATCAAGCAATCAAGCAACGCTATCATGTTTTTATAACTATTTTTATCACTTTTACAAAAGATCGCTTAAAAATCCCTTACTTTTTATTATTCCCTCTTGCATTAACCCACACCGCATTTTTCAACCATTTGATTCCATAAGCCCCATTTTTAAATCAGTGGGGCTTACAGAGTTAAATTCAATATAAGGAGAAGATGATGGCAAAAGTAGAAGTGGAGTTAAAAAAACTCTATCAAATTTTAGTGGATGCTGAATATTTTTATCAGGTTCCCGATTACCAACGCCCTTATGTGTGGGATAAGGATCATTTAGGGGCTTTGATTGATGATCTGGTGGGCAGCTACACAAACAATAAAGAAGATGAGTATTTTTGCGGCTCTATTGTGATCGCTGAAAACCAAAAAGATAAAAGATGGGATGTTGTGGATGGCCAACAGAGGCTAACAAGTTTTATTATCTTGGCTTGCACGATTTTAAGGCTTTATAAAGATAGTCTTATGCAAAAATCTAAAGATTTTATTGAAGGGAGTATTTATGATAAATACGATAAAGAAAAAGAGCGTCTGAAGTTCTTAACCGCTCAAAATTACAATAGTATTTTTGAAAACACGGTGTTAAACCATTTGGAGTTTGAAGACAACATTAAAAAGAGCGAATTGAATAAGAAATTTGAAGAAAACACTTATTTGCGTAACGCTTATTATTTCAAGGAGCTATTGAATGAGAGCATGGAAAATGGTTCCATAAGCGATATGGATAATTTTGTCGAGTGGTTTTATGAACACATTGCTTTGACTAGGATCATTTGTTTTGAGCAAGACAGCGCGATGCAAATCTTTCAAGTGTTAAACGACAGAGGCCAACCCTTAAGCCCTATTGATATTTTAAAATCCAGTTTGATGCAAGAAATCAAACAAGATAGTGAAAAGCGTAAGGATTTTATAACCACTTGGGACAAATTGGTTGAAGCTTGCAAGAGCGTTGAAGGCATAGATATTGATTTGGAAGACTTTTTTAACATGTATTTAGAATACGCTGATCCTAGCACTTCTAAAAAGAGAGCCGATAAGGGATTAAAAAAGGTATTCAAAGACAGCAAAAAAGACGCTTGCGGGTTCATTTATGATGTGAGTGCTTTTATGAAATCTTATACCGATTTGTTAAAAAAACCAGACCGATACATTTATTTATTGAGATACCTTCCTTCCAGATTTTGGGCCAGTATTTTAACGACAGCCCTTTATGTCAAATACCATGATTTTGACGCTTTGAAAAAGCTTTTGGTGTCTTATTACTATCAAACTTGGATTGCAGGAGGCACGATCACGCGCATCAAGCAAACGAGTATCAACATTATCAAAAATGTTAAAAGCAATAAGAGCGTTGAAACCATCAAAGAGCTTGTATTGAATAACATAGAATCTTATAACACCTTTGACCAATACCTCTATAATTTATGGGAGAGCTCTTCTGTTTATCCTAGCAAATGGTTACGCCCTGTCTTAGCCCTGGCTAACTATTTCATGGCAGATGAAGAGAAACCTCATTTTATCGTTATGGATGCCGAAACCCAAGTGGAGCATATTTTACCCCAAACGCCCAAAAGAGGCAGTCAATGGAACGCGGATTTTAACAAAGAAAAAAGAGAAAAATGGGTAAATAATATCGCAAATCTAACCCTTTTAAAGCGTAAAAAGAACGCAAAAGCCTTAAATGGGGATTTTGATGAAAAAAGAAAAATTTATGGCGGCAAAGACCCAAGCAAAGTGATTAGCTGCTATGACATCACTAAAGAATTGTATAGCGACTATAGGAAGTGGGACGAGAAGTCTCTCCAAAAGCGACACGACTTTTTGTCTGAAATTATCACGCCTATTTTACACATAGAAGGGCAAGAAGAGGAATATGAAGATGATTTTGATCTAGAATGATTAAAGATTGCTAAGCATCAAAACAACAAAGAGGTGATCAATGCCTAAAAAAGAAGCATTAAAGATAGCAAAGAAAAGGATTTTTAAAAACTTCTTAAAAGAAGTCAAACAACACCGCCCCATTATTTTCTATACAGATAATGATTGTGATGGCATGTTGGTTGGCAGCGTTTTAATGTCTATGTGTTACAGATTGGGTATTAAAGATTTCTTTTTCTTTAGCCCCTTAAGGAATGCGCATGGCTATGGTTTCACTGATTTGGCCCTGAATGATCTATTGTCTCAACCCTGTATCTTTAACCCTAAAACCAACCAATTAGTCCGCCTAGATTACATTAAAAACCAATTTCAAAAAAACCCCCTATTATTTAGCGCTGACTTGGGGGCGGATTTGGCCGCTAGCACCGAATTGCAAGAAATCTTATTAGAGCGTTTTGAACAATGCATCATCACAGACCACCATAAGAGTTTTGAAGTTGATTGGATTGATGAAAATAAAATCGCCTACATTAACCTGAATGATGAAAAAGACGCTAACTATTATAGCGGGGCTTTCACAAGCGCTTTAGTGTTTAGTCAAATCTTTCAAACCCAAACCACTCCTTTAGAAGAAGAATTGATCGCTATCACGCTTTTAAGCGATCGCATTGATTTGGATAACGGGGATAATTTAGATATGGTTTTGAATTTAGCGCAACCTAAACATGACCGCATTGAATGCTTTTTCAAAGATAAAGACCTTTCTTTAGCCCAAGACGATTCAGATGAAATTTCTAACTTATACGGCTTTAATTGCATCAATTACATCAACGCTTTAAGCCGTTTGAGTGGGGCTAGAGAGTTTAAGGGTTGTTATGATAGCTATTTGCACTATCTGGTTTTAAAGCATTTCAACCCCATAAGCGATCCGCGCTTAAGCGTCTTTAATGTTAAGGAATTCAAAAGATACAACGACATTAAAAAGAAAATGGTGAAAGAAAGCGAAGAAAACGCTCAAATTTTTCCTTGTAACAAAATATTAGTGGCTCTTTTAGATGAAAGCTGTTCTATTAAAGTGGGTGTTAGCGGTTTAGTGGCTAATAACTTTTTAAAAAAATACCCTTTCAATCATTCCCTTTGTATCTATAAAGATAATAAAGACGGGTATAGCGGTAGCGCTAGAGGCGATAGGAATTTTTTAAGCCAGATTAAAACCATTCCTTTAATACAAGCTGGCGGGCATGAGGAAGCTTTTGGGTTGAGCTTTGCAAAAGAGGATTTTAAAAAAGTAATCAAAAGCTTACAAGCCTTATAAGGTCAAATAACGCTAATGAATGATTTTAAAAAGGACTTGACATGTTATTGGATTATGATTTTTTATTGTTATTGAATGATGAGAGCGGGAATCCAACCAGATACTACTATTTGTTACAAGATTTTGAAAAGGATTTTGTGGCTAGTAAAGTGGCTCAAAATAGAGCGAAGCAATTCGTTAAGGAGATTATTGGGAGGGAGAAAGTCTCTAAAACTAAAAACAGCGCCATTGAAGTTTCTAGCACGAAAGCTTCTGCTATTGGGAGCGAAACGACTAAAAGCGGCGATCTTAAAAAGGTGTGTGAGAAAATCAAAAGCGGACTACCCTTTGGGATCATCTCAGCCTTTAAACCCTTTAAAGACGCTTTTTACAGAGATTTCAATCATAATGAGCAAAAATTACTGATAGGGGCGGCTAAAAGCGGTTGCATTCAATCTAGTGCTGATAAACTGGCTCAGTTAAAAACGCGCTTACTCTATTGGCAGGACAAATCTGTTAAAGTGGATTGGGATAAACCCATTGGGATTAAGGACTTCTTTAAAGGCAATAATTACCTTTATAGGAGGTTGTGTTTTTTATTGGGGAAGCATTTTATGGATAGATTTTTTAAGAATAACGCTAAGGCGAGCGTGAAAGACTTTATATCCAGTAAGGAATTTGTCAATAAATACCGATACACCCCCAAGCAAAATACAGAAAGAGCGAAAAATCTGCAATCGTATTTAGAGAGTAAGCGTGATTTTATAGGGTTTGTTCAAACGCTTAACTCTTTAAAAGACAGTCCGCAAGATCCTTTTTTACCCGATGAAGAAACGAGCTTTTTGGTGTTCGCTAATGAGCCTACTATCATATTTAATTTAAGGGACTATTTATTGGTGTTAGCGCAAATATTTAACCAACAAGCGATCTGTTATTGTGAGAGCAAATGCCCTATAGAATTGATCAACGCTTCACCGGGTAAGGACTTTAACAAAACACAAGACAGCTTCTCAGACATCAAATTTTCAACGCCCAATCAATTAGAACAATCTCTCAACGCTCTTAAAAACAAGCTAGCCGCATTCTTTTCAAAACACCCTGATAAACATAACGGCATGGAGTTTAATGAAATAGCTAAAACTCAAATAGAAGCGCTTTATATGCCGCATTCTAGCGATGGTTTTGATGATTTTCGCAAGCATCTTGAAGATAGCGTTAAAAGTTTTATCAGAGCGAAAAAAAATCGTTATGGTTTTCCTAGAATCTTTGATGTTGCAGACATAGAACAAGAAGAGAGGGAAGTCATTGAATGGCGAGAAAAAAAGAAAGCGTCAAAACAAAGCTATAAACAAAACCTTCAAATCAACAAAATCGCTAACGATTTAAAGCGTGATAAGATAGTGGATAAAAGAACGATTTTAAGCGTGATAGACACTGGTGCAGAGCGTGGTTTTATCCCGCCTAAAGATTTGTTAAAACAATTAGAAAAAATTAGCGCTTCTCTTTCTAAAGACATTGTAATAACGATAAAGCAAGTAGAAAAATTAGAGCTTAACTATGCACTAATAGACAATATCCAGCATAACACGCTTGATGACACGCTTGATTTTACCTTTATTGTTGGGGATTCTTTGAGCGTTCAGTCGCTTTATGTTACCTTTAATCTTGTGATTGATATTGATAGACCCATGAGCGAGCAGTTTCTCAACCATATTGGGAAATTGGGGAGTTTTGAATCTAGAGAGCAAGCGTTAGAGTGGGTGCGATTATCGCAAACTAAACTGATCATTGAAACGCCTAGAGAAGCGCTAAAAAATGCGGAATTATCGCAAATTGAAGAAATATTGACCGGCTGTATTTTTAATGGCGCTTACCGCCTTCAAAACGATCTTAAAGGCAATAGACATGAAAATTTTAAGCAAAATTCACCCCACAACAAGGAGGAACAAGCCATGCCAAAAAGATAAAAAACACTAAAAAAACATTGAACGACCGATTATAGCGGAATTTAAACAAATTTTTACCAAGGAGTATTTTATGGGTTTTCAAAACGAAAATAAATTAAAAGTGGGTGCGTCAGTCAAAGCCACGATCAATAACAAAGTGGTGGAGGCTAAAGTCATTAACATTGGGTTCAATCGTGTAACCTTAAGGAGTGAAAAAGGCAACGAAGCCTCTTATGTTTTCAATAGCGACAAGTTCTTAAAGTGGTTCAATAAAGTTCCATTGACCGAGCATATGAGACTTCACGCTGAAAATAAAAAAAGCGGAGAGGATTTGCTAAAAGGCGTTAAAGTGGTAACTAGCGGACCAAGTGTTAAGGAAAGGACTTCTACTCCTAAAGAGCCTAAAGAGAAAGAGGACAGGTTTAAACTCGCTTTCGGTTTTAAAGATAAAGATATGACTAGCTTTGAAGTTATGTCGGAGGCTTATACTTTAGGCGAAAGAAAAAGCCGACTTGGTGTTTTAATGTCGCCGATGTTCTTTGATGGTAAGGGTAATCAAGCGACCGCTATTATTGTTACCGCTCTTACTCACGCTAAAGCCTTAAATAAGCACAGCGATGCGGAGTGGTTAGCTTTAATTGAAAATAGGGAGGAGAGTGTAGCCGCTTTTGATACCTTTGACCAAATGGATAGAGTGGATACAACTTTATTCTGTGATTTAATCCGCTTATATGCGAGAGGTCAAGAGGCGGAGGTTATGGACTTAAAACCTGGTGGTATTTGGGATAATCTGCTCCCTAAAAATAAGAGCGAGGCGTTATTTATCGCTCAACTCTTATGCGATGGCGGTATCAATAAGTATAATCTCTCTTGTGGCGGTTTAACTAAAAATCTGTTAAACGACTTTACTCCTTATATGGGGCTTATGGACCAAGAGTCGCTTGATGAGTTTCTCGCTAATGAAAACGAGAGCGAGGCTGAAAATTTAGAAAGCTAATCCCCCCCCCACTCTTTTGGGGGGTCTCCTTTTTTAATCTTTTCTTTTATTCTTTTATTTCTTTTTTCATTCTCTCTCTAACCTGTCCATTTAATTTGGAACGGCTTCAATCTTAAAAACTTTCTTGCGCGTTATTTCGCATTCAAAAGGCGTTTTTCTTTAAAGTCCTGGTATTCTTTGATCGCATAATTCACAAAGGGTTTGATCGCAATCCCGCCCCTAGAGGCAAAATCCCCATACACTTCCAAATACTTTGGCTCTAGCAATTTAACTAAATCTAATAAAATCGTATTGATGCAGCTCTCATGGAAACTCCCATGGTTTCTGTAACTGAATAAATAGAGTTTTAGAGACTTGCTTTCTACCATTTTGTCTTTAGGGATGTAGCGGATATAAATCACGCCAAAATCCGGCTGGGAAGTGATCGGGCAAAGGCTTGTAAATTCCTTGCATTCTAAAGTGATTAGGGGGTCTAAATTGGGGTTTGGGTTAGGGAAAGCTTCTAATAATTGGCTGTTGTATTCAAAAATATAGGGCGTTTTAGCGCCTAAGGATTTGAGGTTTGATTCAGGGGTCATTAATCTTCCTTGATTTGAGTTATAATAAGGTTATTTTAACCCATTTTTAGGAAACTCATGAACCAACGCATAGAAATGATTACGGCTTTATTAGATGAAAAAAAGGCTTTTGATATTACACACATTGATTTGTCTAAAACCCCCTATTTGGTAGAAGATGTCATTATCGCTACCACGCTAGCGAATAAGCATGCCCTTTCTTTACTAGACGCACTAAAAAACACCCTTAAGCCTTTAGGCGAAGTCTTTTACCAGATAGATGAGTCTAATGAAGAGTGGATCATTTTGGATTTAGGGGATTTGATGATCCATCTTTTCACCGAAGAATGCCGTAAAAAATTTGACTTGGAAGGGTTTTTGAACGCTTATAAAAGAGGGCTTCCTTATCAAAACGCCTAAGAAACTCATCGCGCTTTTAGGGCCTAGTGGGAGCGGCAAAAGCGCTCTTTCCATTGAATTGGCCCAAGAATTAGACGCTGAAATCTTTTCTTTGGATTCTTTGAGTATTTATAAAGACATTAATATCGCTTCGGCTAAACCGAGCCTAAAAGAGCGAAAAAATATCAAGCATTACGCCCTAGATTACCTTAACATTGATGAAAAAAATAACGCCCCCCTTTTTAAAACCCTTTTAGAAGACGCCATGAGAGTATCCCCTAAAGAGATTTTACTCATTGTGGGAGGGAGCAGTTTTTACTTAAAATCCATTTTAGAAGGCTTGAGTAGCATGCCAAAACTGAGCAATGAAGAGGTTGTAAAAATAGAGCGAGAAATCAGCGCCCTAGCTGACCCTTATGCGTTTTTAAAATCCATTGACCCTAACATGGCTTTTAAAATCCATCAAAACGACACCTACCGCATCCATAAGGCTTTAGAAATCTTTTATGCCACCCACACGCCCCCAAGCGAGTATTTTAAGGCCAACCCTAAAAAACCCTTTGAGCATGCCGTCTCGTTATTCGCTCTTTCTATTGAAAAAAGTGCACTCCATAACAACATCAAACAGCGCACCAAAAACATGCTCCATTCAGGCCTTATTGAAGAAATCAAAGCCCTTTATGCCCAATACCCTAAAGACTCGCAGCCTTTTAAAGCCATAGGCGTTAAAGAAAGTATTCTTTATTTAGAAAAACGACTCACTTTAAAGGAGCTAGAAGAAGCGATTACCTCTAACACCATCAAATTAGCCAAGCGCCAAAACACTTTCAATAAAACCCAATTCAATAACCTTTATGCGGGGAGCGTTGAAGAGATTAGGCATGCGATTTTAAAACACTCAAAAAGCGATATAAGGGAGCGATAAATGGACACGCAAAATTTACCCGATCAAATTATCCCTATTTTTATGAGTTTTGATAAGAATTACGCGCTAGGGGCAGGAGTGAGCCTCTATTCTTTACTCTCCCATGCGAGCAGACACACAAGCATGGTAGACTTTAGCCCCCTAAATCAAAGCAACAAACTTTTAGGCGCTAACATCGTGTATAAAATCCATTGTTTGGTTAAAGGGGTAACTTTAGAGCAGCAAAACAAGCTTTTAAAAACCCTTGAGCCTTTTAAAAAATTCGCTTCATTAGAGTTTATCAATATCGATTCGCTCGATCATTCCATAGAGAGCTATCTCAATGAGTCTTGCTCCAAGCGTTATGGCGGGCTTCTTGTTTTGTGCCGGCTCTTGCTCGCTTCGCTCTTCCCTAATTATTCTAAAATCATTTCCATAGATGTGGATACGGTGTTTTTAGGCGATGTTGCAAGCGCTTATTTTGCACTGGATAACGACTCCACCAAATTGCTTGGCATGGTGAGAGACACTTTTTCTCACCTTCCTTTTGAAGCCTTTTGTGATTTTATTGAGCGGACATGCAAGAATTTTAAGATTGATTTTTCACGCTTTAGCCCAAACGAATTAAAACGCATCCATCAGGGCTTTAACATGGGCTTTTTGGTGGCGAATTTAGATTTGTGGCGCGAAAATGGGTTTGAAAGGATCGCTTTAGAGTTTTTGAAAACTAGGGGGAAAGACCTTTTCTACCCTGAGCAGTGTTTAATCAATATGGTGTTTTTAGAGCGTATTTTAGAATTGCCTATTCATTATAATTGCTATTCTGATTCTTTCAAAGAGCACTACCCTAAAAACATCGTCATGCTCCATTTCATCCAATACAAGCCCTGGCACTCTGTGAGTTCTTTGAATGGGCGTTTGATTTGCTATGAAGCTGAAGCGGGTTTTTGGCTCGCCAACCTTTTTCGCACCCCTTTTAAAAACGATTTTTTTAAAGAACGCCTTGAAATGGCTAAAGACCAACAAATGCAATCTCTTAAAACCCACATCCGATCAAAAACGATTAGGGATTATTTTTATTTTAGGATAAAAAATATTTTGAAAAAAGTTTTCAAACCCTCTTAAAGGGCATTCATGGAAAAATTATTGAAGTTTTTAAAATTCTTTGCAAAGAGCACCATTTTATTTTATAGTATTATGTAAAATCATAGGGATATAGGGGGTATTTTGCGATACCCTAACCCCATAAGAACGCTTTTAAAAAAGTTATCACCCAATTAAAATAAAGCCTTTCCTATTTTTATAGCATCAGTGATCTATAAAAAAGTTTTCATGCCTACGATGATTTTTTAGTGTTCCAAAGCCCTTGATGCCCCAAAAATTCTTAGAGTTTATTAAGAATAACATAAGGATTTTAGGATTGCCATAGCTCTAAATATTTATCATATGGAGAATGTTTTAAGTTATTTGTGCGTTCCCAAAAAATAGGAATTCTTAGAGTGTCTTTGTGGGCAATACATTCCAATAAAGCTAATTTTGAAATTTCCACTCCCCTAGAATTTGTCCCACTTTTAGGAAGTTTAAAATAAAATTCTTTACCTTTAGTTATTAAAACTTCTTGTTGTGTGGCACTAGGAATATAGTAAAACCCTCCCTCTTTTCCCCAACAAATATGTGCAAATAAAATGCCTGTATTTGGTTTATAACTCTCTATAAATTCTTGTATTTTTAAAGCATCAGTAGTCCATATTAGCTTAATGTTGTTCAATGTTTGAGCGGTTTTAATAGAATAAGGCTTATTTAAAACAATTACATCTATCTCTTTTTGTGTGATAGCCAAATCAGTTTGCACATTCTCTTTACCAAAATAATAAAGCATAAGAGCAATAATTACCCTTTCTCTAGCTGAACCAATCTCCATTCCTAATTTACCATCTCTGCTGTTTTCACTTTCTACAAGCTGAAACAAGTAAGGTAATTTTTCTTGTATTTTTAATATCATTCTCTCATCATTGAACAATGTTTGCATATAAAAATTCCTTTATTCCTTGTGCTAAATGCCATGCAAAGACAGGTGGCACAGCGTTACCAATTTGCCTATAAGCTGATGAAGTGCTAGGATAAAAAATAAAATTATCTGGGAAACTTTGAATGCGTGCGGCTTCTCTTGCGCTCAAACGCCTATGATTATTATAGTGGTATTCAATATTGCCATGATGTTCGGCTCGCATAGTAGGAGCGTAGGTATCTTTGTTAATAGCATTATTGCCTTGTCCTTTATTGCGTTTAGCCTTAGAATAAAAATGATTAGGCATAGCTCCTTCTGTTAAGTCTTCCAAATCTTTCAATATTTCATACACAAAAGGGGCATGACTTTTCTTTAATATTTTAAAACTAAAAGGCTCTTTAAAGCAACTTTCATTAACGCCTACCACAATGACTCGCTCCCTTAATTGTGATACTCCAAAATCGCTTACTTTCAAACATGCAAAATTAACCATATAACCTAAGTCTTTAAAGCTCTCCAAAATCTTTCTAAAAGTATTTCCATTATCAATATTTAAAAGACCTTTTACATTTTCAGCAAGAAAAATTTTAGGTTTTAAATCCTTTACACATCTAATCATGCTCTCATAAAGCCGCCCCCTTTCACTTCCTAACCCCTTTCTTTTGCCTGCAAAACTGAAATCTTGGCAAGGAAAACCACCCAAAACAATATCAGTAGGCATCAATTTATCAAAATCAACTTCCTTAACATCTTTGCATTCAATATGCGCATTAAAGTTCTTTTGATAGGTTAAAACAGCATTTTTATCCAAATCATTAGCATAAATTATCTTAAAAGGATTTTTAGCATAGTGCCGATTTAAAAAGTCAAACCCTCCACAAAATCCCAAATCCAATCCTCCACACCCACTAAATAAAGAAGTGATTGTAAATTCCAATCAATAATCCTTGTATAAAATTTCTCTATATTCTATCATGGGTTTATTTTAATCTGATTGAGTGCGAAAACTTCATTTCAAAACCATATATTTTGACACACACTCAAAAATAATGAGTAAGTTGCTGTGCCTATTGCTTTATCAAGCGCCATTGCTAAGAAAGTTAAAAAGCGGACAAAGACTATCTAAACACTCAAAAAGACTTACTGAAAACAATCTCTTAAATCCATATATCTTAAAAACCATGTTTTCGGTTAGCCTTTTCCCCTATCTAGCATTAGTCTTTTGTTTAGTGGGTTATAGTTTTTATTTTTAACTCTATTTTAATGGAGTGTTAGTTATAAAATTCCAAATAAAGCTTTTCAACCCTACCTTAAAATTTTCACTTCTTCTTCTAAATGGATGCCGTATTCTTGTAACACTCTGGTTTTGGCGAGTTCTATCAAATCCAGGGCTTCTTCAAATCCTGCACCCCCCAAATTCACCAAAAAATTCGCATGCTCTTTAGCAAAGCCCACCCTTTTTAGACAATAACCCCTTAAGCCCACACCCTCTAAAAGCCTGCCCGCATAATCGTTAGGCGGATTTTTGAAACAGCTCCCAAAATTAGGCAATTTGGGGTGGCTTTTGCGCATGCTTTGACACGCTTTTAAAACTTCTTGTCTAAAGCCATGCGTTTTTTTAAACCTAGCTCTTAAAACAACGCCATTGAATGTGCTGCTACGATAATCTAAACCTAACGCTCCACGCCCTAGCCATTGATTATTGATATAAGCGCTTTCTAAAACATTTTTGATTTCAAATTCTTTCATGCCAGCATTCATTTTAACTAACGCCCCCAAAGTGCCAGGCAATTGCCCTAAAAATTCCAAACCCCCTAAATCATTCGCCCTAAAATAATTAAAAATTTTAGACGCATTGGCCGCTCCCCCTACCTCCACCCACTCACCCTGATCGCAAATGTAATCGTAGTTTGGGCCTAAAAGGGCGAGATTTTTTGCGCTAGGAGCGATCAAAAGGTTGTTCGCTAAACCGATAATCTGGTGTTCTTGAGAGATTTCATCATCGTTTTCTAAAACGCTCACTTTTAAAGGCGTGCCGATTTTCACGCTGCTGTAACGGGAAAAATCAATAATGGTTTCTAGCATTTGCTAGCCTATGATTTTAGGAATGAGCTTGATTAAGGTTTTGGTGTAATCTAAAAGCATGTTCGTCATCCACGGCATGGTTAAAATCAGCACCCCAATCACGGCTAAAATCTTAGGCACAAAAGACAAGGTCATTTCATTGATTTGAGTGGTCGCTTGAAAAATACTGACTAATAGCCCCACCACCAAGCCCGCTAGTAATACCGGTAAAGAAATCATCAAAGTGATTTTATAAGTTTCAATGGCGAGTTTCATGAGTTGTGATTCCATAACATTCCTTTTATCTTAAGATTTCTTCTAATTGCTGAAAGCTTTGTTCAAAAGGCTGCAAAGCGTTTTCATCTTGCGCTAAAAACTGCTCCATTAAAGCCTTTTTCTTAATCGCTTCATCAAGCTCTTTATCGTTCCCCATTTGATAAGAGCCGATGCGAATGAGCATTTCATTTTCTTTCAACAACGCATACAAACGGCGGAATTTTCTCGCATAAAGGTTTTGAGACTCGCTGATGATGTCTTTAGCCACCCTTGATGCGGAGTTTAAAATATTAATAGGCGGGTAGATCCCATAATCGGTCAATTCCCTGCTTAAGACAATATGCCCATCTAAAATACTCCTGGCCTGATCGGCTATGGGATCGCTCAAATCATCGCCCTCTACTAGCACGCTAAAAAAAGCCGTGATACTCCCCTTATTTTCTTCCTTACCCGCTCTCTCCATCAATTGAGGCAATAAGGAAAGCGCGGATGGGGGGTAGCCTTTGGAAGTGGGAGGTTCGCCTAAGGCTAAACCAATTTCTCTTTGAGCCATAGCGAAACGAGTCACTGAATCCATGATGAATAACACGTCTAGCCCTTGATTTTTAAAATACTCCGCCACGCTCATCGCGCAAAAGGCCCCGTATTTGCGCATCAAAGGGCTATCATCGCTTGTAGCGACCACCAACACGCAAGAGCTTAAATCCCCTTTTAAGTTTTTCTCTATAAATT
>ASYU01000234.1:0-20653 GCA_000448465.1 Helicobacter pylori PZ5056
ATGAGCGTGTCTCGTGTGGTTGCCCCCACTTTAGCGGTGGAATTTTTGCCGTAAGTTTCATAAACCCATTTTTCCAGCTTAGGGTGTTTGAGGTTTTGGTTGTTATCGTTTTCGCTTTTAGCGCCGGCTGAATAAGGCGGGTTGCCGATGATGACTCTAATGTTTTGCTTTTCCATGGTGGTTTTGATTTCTTGGTTTTCTTTCAAATCTTCAAAGCCAGGGATTACCCCCTTATCGTTTTTTTCCTCATAAATATCCAGGCTGTCCGTGAGCGCGATGTTTTTGAAATTTTTTAACGAGCTGTCCCTATTTTGCGCGGCTTGGGTGATATTGATTAAAGCGATATAATAAGATAAAAGCACGATGTCAAAAGCGAACAAACCTTTTTGAAACTTCTCTTTTAAGGCTTCATCGCTAATGAGATCATTTTCTTTAGAAAGCAAACGAGCGATAAAACTCCCAGTGCCCGTGAAGGGATCAAAAATCGTGATGTTTTGATCGTTAAAATCCGTGTTGAAATGCTTTTTCAAAATGCCGTTAGTGGCCCTTAAGATGAAATCCACCACCTCTATAGGCGTATAAACGATCCCTAGTTTTTCGCTTTGCTTTCTAAAGGCTTCTTTAAAGAAAGTGTTATAGAGGTTTTTAATGAGTTCTTGTTGGCTTTTTTGGCTTTTGGCGTGCATGGCTTCTGTTTTCACGCTTTCATAGAGGTTTTTAAGATCTTTAGTTTCCCCTTCTAGCCCTAGATCGGAAAGTTTTAAAACCATTTTATCCAAGGCTTTTGCGATAGGGTTTTGGATATTGTCCCCAAAAATCGCATCAAAAATGGGCTTAGTGATGACGTGAGAAGTGATCATGTCCAAGGCTTCCTCTTCTTTGATGTTTTGATGGATATTGCCTCTTAACGAAGTTAAAAAGTTGTCAAAAATTTCAGGGTTTTTGCCAAAAATGTCTTTTAGGCGGTTATTCAAGGTCCTTGCGATGTTGCCCGTTTTTTTGGCGAAATTTTCCCAATAATTCCTGTCCCCTAATTTAGTGGGCATGACATTATACACAGCGTTCGCTAGATCTTGCAATAAGATAGCGTCAAAAAGGGTTTTTTGGGCTTGTTTGGGATCGTTTGGGGATTGTTCGGTTTTATCTTTTTGTAACTCTCCCTCATCGTCTGGATTGCTTGCGTCATCGCTTCCAAAAATTTTGATTTTTTCTCTGAAAGTGGCTTCATCAACTAAACTAGAATCATGGCTCCTTAAAGCTTTTAGCACTTTCCAAATGTTTTGGAAATTGGTGTTTTTGACGGCTTCATCTAGGTTTTTGATTTCACTCTCTTTTAAAGCGATAGGCAAAATGATATAGCCTCTTTTCTTGTTTTTGGCTTTTCGCATCACCCTACCCACCGCTTGGATAATATCCACCATCGCGCTTCTGCCATCAAAAAAGATCACGCTATCAAGCGCTGGGACATCCACCCCTTCGCTCAAACACCTGGCGTTACTCAAAACCTTACAAGTGTTGGGTTCAAATGCGTTCAAGTTTTCTAATTTGTCAAGCCTCTCCTTACAATTCATGGTGCCATCAACATGATCGATATTGATTTGTAGGTTTTTAAAGCTCTTTTTCTTCAGCTCTTCATCATAGCATTTCATGATCGTTTCAAAGGAGTCTTTGATATTTTTACTCGTTTGTATGCTTTTACAAAAGCTTATGGCTCTTTGAGAAACAAAGGTGTCGGCTTTGTTTTTCAAGTCGTTGTCTTCTTGGTTTTCATCGTCTAAAGCGATCACATCCTGCTTGGCTAACCCCTTATGCGTGCCAACGATCTTGCAAACAAATTCGTTATTGATGAGCTTTTTATCCAATTTAGTGCCTTTGGCTTCAAGCTGGCTGATCTTTTTATTCACGCTGTTAGTAACGCCGCTTAAATTTTCTGAACGCACCGCTAAAATGATGACTTTGTAATCAGTTAAGAGATCTAAAGCGATCGCTCGTTCAAAATTGAGCGTATAAATTTCTTCGCCAAAAACCTCTGCATCATACATGGAATAGATAATGTTATCTTTCTCTTTGGCTTTAGCTTTGGAACTTTCGCTATACACTTTAGGCGTGGCGGTCATGTAAAGGCGTTTTGTAGCCTTGATATTTTCATCGCTGTGGCAAAGCGTGAAAGCGTTTTTATCGTCCCTTTCATTGGTGGAATACATAGCCCCTACCGTTCTGTGGGCTTCATCGCAAATGATGAGATCGATTCCATTCAAACCCGCTTCTTGCGCTTCTTTAATGCACAGCGCGCTTTGATAAGTTGAAAAGATAATGAAGCGTTTGTTTTCTTTTTGCGCTCTTTCATAAACGCTTAAAATGTCTTCCAGGCGAGTGGAGGGCTTTAAAGGGAGCTCAGAAAATTTAATATCGTCATTGTCTTCATTCTTGCTCTTATTTTTCTTACTTTGCCCGGTTTTATCATCGCTGCACACGATAGAAGCGTAAAAGGGATCGCTTTTTTCTTGTGCGTATTCTCTAAAAGTTTGAGAAAGCAAAGCGATGCTTGGCGCTAGAAAAAGCGTGATCTTGGGATCTAAAGCTTCCATGATTTTTAAAGAAGTGTAGGTTTTGCCGGTCCCGCATGCCATAATGAGCTTGCCTCTAGCGTTTTTAGGGTCAGAAAAATACTCTTTAGTGGCGTTTATGGCTTCTGTTTGGTGAGGGCGCGGCCTTTTCTTATCGCATAAGGGGATTTCGTCTTCGGTTTTTGTGGGATCAAACTTTTCCCAATCAATACGAGAATAAATGAAATCCTCTTCAGTGATTTCATCAATGTCAATCCCCATTCCTGTGCTTCTGATTTGCTCAATTGCTTAAGGGCTTCAGAGGTTAAATTAGAAGTGGAGATGATGATCCCTTTTTTAAACCTGACCTCCCCTACCCCACTTAGCAATTGAGTTAAAAAAGGTGAAATGTCGTTATACGAGACGCTATTTTGATGGAATTTGCATTGCACGGCGATGTATTCTTCGTTTGAGGTCGTAATGACTATATCAATCCCCTTATCGCACTCTTTCCCCCTTAATTTCCAATCATACCAAAGATCAATAGACTCGTATTCGTTAGCGCTGTCATGCTCTTGTAAAAATTGCTTAGAAATTTTTTCAAACAAGCTTCCTTTATGGCGAAGGTTAGGTATGGCATGCAGTTTTTGTTTGATGAGTTCGTAGGCGCTGATTTCTTGCATTTTTCATTCCTTTTAGTGGCGTTAAAGTTCTGTATTATATAAAAAATAGGATTTTAATTAACTTGCTTTATCGTTTTAGATTTCATTTTATTGTAAAACTCTTAAGGGGATAGGGGGGTATTTTGAAATAATTCCCCCCCCTACAACCCCCCAACTAAAACCCCCTAACCCAAGAAGACCGCTTTTTTTAATAAACTATCGCTTGCTTTTCGCAAGCTCTTTGATATTTTAATTGTTAAAAATGCCTTTAAGCGCTTTTTAACCTCTATTCAGCGCTTTTTAAAGCTTTAGCGATGAGTTCTAAAGGGTGCAAAAATTGCGGGGTGTTAGGGTCGTCTAAAGACTTTAAGGCGTTGTTTAATTGCATGTGGCATGCCCCACATTCTGCGCTCAAAATTGTAGCTTTGGTGTCCATGATTTCTTTAGCCCTAAGAAGCCCCGCTTTTAAAGAAAACTCCGCCTTTTCGGTTTGCATGGTAATCCCCCCAAAACCGCAGCAATTGTCCGGCATTTCTTTAATTTCATAATGCGGATTGAGCAAGCTTCGCACTTCTTTGTGAGCGTTTAGGGTTTTTTTGGCATGGCAAGGGTTATGATAGGTGATAGCCTCTTTTTTCCCTTTAGGGATTTTTTCTAAAAGACTTTTTAAAGGGGTGTGTTTCTCTAAAAACACGCTCGCCAAATAGATTTTAGGCGTGATCTTTTCCAAGCGCTTCACATACAAATCCTTATCTGTTTCGCCCAAAAACACCTTGTAATAATCGTTGATGAGCATGCTCGCGCATGTGGCTTCAGGCACAATGATCGCATCCACTTCATCTAAATAGCTTTCAAACCATTCTATGTTTTTTTTCACTAAAAAAAGCGTGGTGTCTTTATCGCCGGTGAAATACGCAGGCGCTGAACAGCATTCTTGCTTAGGGATGATCGCTTGAACGTTGAGTTTTTCTAAAATATACAACAAGCTTTCCCCCACTTGCTGGTAATGGTAATTGCTCAAGCACCCTATAAAAATGGCTACTTTTTGAATGGGGTTTTCTAAAGGCTTCATTCCTGCATGCTTTTGTAAAAAACTTTTTTGATTTAAGGGAGGCAGAGCGCTTTTTTTGAAGCGTTTGAACAAGCCTTTAAACACCACTCTAGGCTCTAAACTATCCCCCACTTGCTTGAAGATACAAGGGGCTAAAAAATGCGCTACCGAAAACACCCTATCCATTTTTTTGCGGTTTTTTAAAAGGGAAAAATAGGATTTTTTATACCAAGCGATGCCATGCTTTTGAGCGATTTTTTCTCTAGCTTTTTCTATTAAAGTGTCTATAGGCAAATGAAAGGGGCAAGTTTCTACGCAAGCGGTGCATAAAAAACAAGTTTCTAAAAGGTGTTTTAAATTCGTGTCTAATTGGAGCTTGTTTTGAGCGTTTAGGCGCATCAAATCTAAAAAGCCCCTAGGCGAAGTCGCCTCGTCTTTATGAATGCGGTATATGGTGCAACCTGGCACGCATTTAGCGCATTTAACGCAAGCGTCCCCTACTTCTTCAAAAATATTTTCATTAATATTCTCATTCATAGCGTTTTACTGAAATGTTTTTCGCCCCCACGCAAATACGCGTCAAACTCCATGGCCATGTTTCTTACGAGCATACCCCCCGTTCTTGTCATCTCAAAGCCTTTAGAATTGAAAGAAAGTAAGCCCGCTTCTTCATAAGGCTTTAATTTTTCTAATTCTTTTTTAAAATGCGCTTTAAAATCAATAGAAAATTTTTCTTCAATCTTAGAGTAATCCAATTTTAAATTGCTCATCATCTGCATGATCACTTCTTTTCTTAACACATCTTCTTGACTGAGCGCTACACCCCTTTCTACCGGTAAATGCCCCAAATCAAGGGCTTTTTCATAATGGTGCAAATCCTTATAATTTTGCGTGTAATAATCGCTCCCTTCGCCAATACTCGTAACGCCAATGCCAATGGTTTGAGTGAATTTTTTTGTGGTATAGCCTTGAAAGTTACGCCGTAATTCCGCTTTTTGAAGGGCCAGATACAATTCATTATCGCTTTTAGCGAAATGATCCATGCCTATCATTTGGTAGTTGGCTTTTTCTAAAAAACTAATCAGAGCCTCTAAAATCTCTAGTTTGTCTCTAGGGCTTGGCAATAAGGTTTCATCAATTTTACGCATCGTTTTTTTCACCCAAGGCACATGCGCGTAATTAAACACCGCTAATCGGTCCGGATTCAGTTTCAAAACCCATTCCAAAGTTTTTAAAAAACTTTCTTTAGTCTGGTTGGGCAAGCCATAAATCAAATCAAAATTAATGGATTTGATGCCGTAATCTCTGGCGAGCTTCACGGATTCTTGAACCATTTCAAAAGGCTGGACCCTATGAATGGCTTTTTGGACTTCAAAATCAAAATCCTGCACCCCAAAACTCAAGCGGTTAAACCCCCTATCAAACAAGGTTTGCATGTGTTCTTTAGTGAAATGCCTAGGGTCAATCTCACAACTCATTTCAATATCTTTGCTGAAATTAGGGAAAACTTCTTGAATGCTTTGCGTGATTTCATCTAATTGAATGGGCGAAAAAAAGGTCGGCGTGCCACCGCCATAGTGGAATTGCGCCACTTCTCGGTTGGTATCCATTGCGTTTTTTAAAAGAGCGAGTTCTTTTTTAAGGTAGCTGATATAACGGATTTTTTTCTCTTCTAAGCTGGTGTAAATGACTGAACAAGCGCAAAAATAACATGCGCTCCTGCAAAAGGGCAAATGCGTATAAAGCGATAAGGGCATGGGGTTTTTGAGGTTGTCATGGTTAAAAAACGCCGTTTTCAAGCTCTCTTCATTAAAATTTTCGTTAAATTCCACCGCTGTGGGGTAGCTGGTGTATCGTGGGCCGGGCTTGGAATATTGTGAAAATTTTTCAAAATCAATGGTTTGCATTAAAAATTTTCCTCATCGCTATTGTCAAAATTTTCAAAATTATTCTCATTAAAAGGGGGTTGTTTGAACATGTTGTCAAAATTAAAGAATAAATTAGGGTGTTCTTTTTTGATTTGTTTGACAAAATTTAGGGTGTTGATATTGGGCAAATTCCCGTCTTTTTGGCGTAAATTTTCTAACAATTGTAAGGAAACTTCGCGCACGTCTTCAAAATCAATCGGTGCTTGGGTGATAATATCCCTTTCTAATTCCGCCCTAAGCCTGGCTTCAAAAGCCTTTCTGGCGTTTTCTGCCAAAAGAGAGATCACATTATCTGGCACTAAAACGTAATTTTTATCTTCTTCATCAGAAATAAAATAGGCTTCATTTTTTTTAAACGCCCCTTTTTCTAACTCTAAAAGCATTTCATTAGCGCTGATTTTTTTAAGGAAGGCTCTGTTTTTTTGGGTGGTTAGGCTATGGATAAGTTTTTGTGATTTGGTTTTAGAAACTCGTTTTTTAGGTAATTTTTCCATTTATATCCTTTTTAAGCTGATTGTATCCAATTTCGTTTAATTCTCATTATAAATCGTTTTTAAATACTCTATTTTTGAAGTCAAATTGAGTAATACCATATCGGCTAACACCAACGAAAGCAAACTTTCGCACACCACGCTCCCTCTAATCGCAATGCAAGGATCATGCCTACCTTTTAACAAGCATTCGCATTCGTTATTGTTGATGTCTATGGTTCGTTGAGGTTGGAAAATGCTTGGCGTGGGTTTGAAATGCACTCTAACGATGATTTCTTCCCCATTGCTCATGCCCCCTAAAACCCCCCCGCTATGATTGCTCAAAAACCCTTTTTGACTCATTAAATCGTTATACTCTGAGCCTTTTAATAAAGAGCTTTCTACCCCTTTGCCTATTTCAACCGCTTTCACCCCGTTAAGCCCCATCATCGCTTCAGCGATTTTAGCGTCCAATTTAGCGTATAGCCCTTGACCTAAACCAATGGGGAGCTTTTGATTGGTTTTTGCGCTCCTTGCCCTAATCAAAGCCACGCCCCCAATACTATCGTGGTTTTTGATAGCATTTTGAATGGCTGTTTTTTGCGCTTCTTCTTGTTCTTTGTCTAGGGCAAAAATCTCGCTTTCTAGCGCGCGATTAAAATCGTAATTTTTGGCTTCAATACCCCCAATTTTAATAATCCCGCTTTCACAAACAATGCCAATTTCTCTTAAAAGCATTTTAGCAAACGCCCCAGCAGCCACTCTTATAGCGCTCTCTCTGGCCGAACTCCTCCCTCCACCCCTAAAATCCCTGATGCCGTATTTATGGAAATAAGTGAAATCCGCATGGCTAGGCCTGAAAAGGTTTTTAACATTATCGTAATCCTTGCTCCTAGCCCTTTGGTTGTGGATTAAAAACCCTATGGGCGTCCCTGTGCTAAAACCTTCAAAAACCCCGCTTATTATTTCCACCTTATCGTCTTCTTTTCGTGGCGTGGTGAAAACGTTTCTCCCCCCTTGGCGGCGCTTCATTTCATTTTCTAATAAGTCATAGTCTATTTTAATCCCACTAGGCATGCCGTCTAATACCCCCCCTATGACGTTCCCATGCGATTCCCCAAAAGTCGTGAGCCTTAAAAAACGCCCCAAAGTGTTCATTTGGCTTCCTTAAGTTTTTGAAGCGCTTGATAAGCGCATTGCTGTTCGGCTTCTTTTTTACTCTTGCCTTTAGCGGTCGCATACATTTTGTCTTGAATGTATAGAGCCATTTCAAATTCTTTATGGTGATCGGGCCCTTTTTCTTGGAGCAATTGGTAAGTGGGGATCACGCAAAATTGCGCTTGGGTCAATTCCTGTAAGGCGGTTTTATAGTCCATGAACAAATGCTCCAAATCCAAACGCTTGTAAGCGCGATTGAGTAATTTTTGTATGATTTTACGCACTTTAGCTAACCCTGCTTCTAAATACACCCCAGCCATTAAAGCCTCAAAAGCGCTTGACAGAATAGAGGGTTTTTCCCTCCCCTTAGAAATTTCTTCAGAAGAAGAAACGCGCAAATAATCCTGTAAAGCAATCGCTTTCGCTAATTTCGTAAAACCATGCGCGCTCACAATAGAAGCCCTTAATTTAGAGAGTTTGCCCTCATCGTATTGATAGAATTTATGGTATAGCAGCTCCCCTATCACCAAGCCCAACACCGCATCGCCCAAAAATTCCAAGCGCTCATTGTTTAAAGCGAGCTTGCATGATTTATGCGTTAAGGCTTGTTCCAATAAACGCTTGTCTTTAAAAGAATACCCTAAAGCTTTTTCTAGCGTTAGATAAGGGTTATTAGGCGTTACATAAGGGCTGTTTTGAGAGCGTTTGTTTTTCATCATTTTCCCTTTAAGTGGTCGTTTTGACCCGTTTTTGCGCCTCTAATTTAGCGAGGCTATCGCATCGTTCGTTTTCGGCATGCCCGTTATGCCCCTTGATCCAAACAGCCACAATCAAATGCCCTTTAGAGACTTTTAAAAATTCTTTCCATAAATCCACATTTTTGACTTTAGCAAAATTCTTTTTTTGCCAGTTAACCAGCCACACATTGATCGCTTGGCACACGTATTGCGAATCGCTATAAAGCGTGATATGGCATGGGCGTTTCAAAACTTTTAACGCTTCATTGAGCGCTCTTAATTCCATGCGGTTATTCGTGGTGAAATGTTCGCCCCCACTGATGGTTTTTTCTTTATCTTTATAGCGTAAAATCGCCGCATACCCACCCGGCCCGGGATTACCCAAAGAAGAACCATCGCAAAAAATTTCAATTTCTTGCATTTAATCCACTCCCATAGCATGCGTTTCTTTAGAGATTTTAAGCACCATATCCATAAACGCTAACTGGTAACACACAGGGCATCTATGGCTTTCAAAAGGAAAGATTTGTTTGCAATGCTTGCAGCGGTATTCAAAAGTCAAGCTCGCTTTCATAGGGCTATGCAATAGAGCGCGTAAAACCTCTAATTCAAAAACTTGGCAAGGTTTGTTATCCAAAAGCAGCCCTTGAGATCGCGCGATGTCTTGCAAAAGGGCATGTTTTTCTAAAATAAAAGCAGGGATATTCATATCCCATAAAAGATCGATCATATTTTCTAGCCGTTCGGTTGTATCAATTTCTTGCCAAAAAAGATTTTCATCATAAGATTTTAAATAATTTAAAGCGATTTTTTTCAAATCTAACGACGCCTTTGAAACATGCAAGATTTTAGCCACCTCTTCCTTATTCTCTACTAAATGCATTAAATAGAGGTAATTTTTAATCGTTTCAATTTCAGGCACTTCTAATTCTTCCAAACATTCCAGAGTTTCTAAAGCCTTTGAATAATCTTTTTCTAATTCATACGCATGCAAAAGTTTCAATAACGCTTCCACATTCCTTGGGGAAAAGCGCAAAATTTCTTTCACGGTGTCTTTTGTTTTTTGCAAATACCCCACGCTAAAATAATTTTTAGCCAATAAATCTAAAACAGCGATTTTTTCTTCATCTTTTAAGGGGCGATTCAAAAGCCCTTTTAAGATTTCAATACTCATTTCTATGTCAGTTTTAGAATACGCCCTGGCTAAAAACATCAAACTGGAAATTTTAGCATGCTTTAAAAGCTCGTCTAAATTCTCACTGCTCGCATAGGCGTTTTGATTTTGGGCGAATTTTTGCAAAAATTTTTTGTTTCTCTTTCGGGTGAAATACGCTCTAGCCTGTTCTAATAGAATCACAAGAGCGATAATGAAAGTGAATAAGGCGATAGAAAATAAAGAATCTTTATAGAGGAAATTGAAGTGTTGCACAATCTAAAATCACTCTCTAATCATCACAATCCTAGACTTAACGCGCAATTTTTCAAAATGCTCTTCTAAAATCTTATCCTTAGATTCTTCCACTAATTTTTGGGCGATGAATTGCTTGGCCTGACTGAAGCTCACTTCATTTTTACCCTTTTTTTCCTTGATATAAAAGGTGATGAACTGCCCCCCACCCCCATTCATAACGGGCGTGAAAGAGCCTTGCTCATGCGAAATAAAGACTTGGGCGATTTGAGGGTTTAGGGTTTTCATCTCTATTTTTTCATTGGCCTTACTCACCCCTGGGACTTCCAAATTAGGGTTAGACATCGCCCTTTCTAAATCCTCTTGATTGGTGGAAGTGTAGCGCACAGTTTCTATTTCTGTGGGGATACTGAATTGCTCCTTGTGTTTGTTGTAATATTCGCGCATTTTGGTTTCAGAGCTGGTATCCACATTCGTGAGTAGGATATTACGCAACAATTCTTGCATTTCTAAATGCTCTTTAAGTTGATCTCTATAGAGTTTATAATGCCCCTCAGCCATAAGCATCTGTTTGAAATGGTCTAAATCCATGCCTTGTTGTTGCGCCATCATCGCCATTTCTTGGTCTAGCTTGTCATCATCTACATGGATTTTCAAGCGCTCAATTTCTTGGTTTTTAATGCGTTCAGCGATCAAACGATCCCTGGCTTGAGCCTTACTCACTTTAGATTTTTCTTGCTCTTCTTGGATTTGATACAGCGTGATAGGCGAACCATTAACGAGCAATGAAATGCCCCCTACGACCTTATCTTCAAGGGTGTTGTTGGCAGCGTTATTAGGATTACCAAAAATGGAATTGAATTGAGAGCTAGGGCTTGTTTCCTTATTTTTTTCAGTAGCTTGAGGGGTTGTATCTTTTTTTTCAGGTTTTGGCGCGTTATTTTGAACGCCTTGATTTTGCATGCCTTGATTTTGAACTCCTTTACCACTCCCTTTGATTTTAGGAGGCGTGATCTTTGGAGCGGGATTTTTGGTATCCCCATGATGGACTTCTGCTCTGGGTTTTGCTCTGGTTTTGGTTGTTTTCTTTTCTTCGGTGTTTTTCTTTTCTTCTTTATTCTTCAAATCCTTATTCTTCAATTCTTGGCGGATTTTTTTATCCAAAGAAGACTCTTGCTTTCTCCCTTCTAAGGCTTCTACTTTAGAATCAGGCTCTGCATAAACCACCCCAATAAATAATAGAACCTTAGAAATATAAGAAAAAATTTTCCTCATCAACCCAATTTCTCTTTCAAAATAGCATTCACCACGCTAGGATTAGCCCCTTTTAGATTCTTCATGGCTTGCCCTACAAAAAACCCAAAAAGCTTGTCCTTACCGCTTTTGTATTCAAGCACCTTATCGGCGTTGTTTTTTAACACTTCTTCTATGACTTTAACAATCGCTTCCGTGTCATTGACTTGAGACAAGCCCATTTGTTCAATGAGCACATCCACATCGCCCCCATGCTCTTCTAAAAGCTTGTCTAATACATCTTTAGCGCTCTTACCTGAAATCTTGCCCTCATCAATGCGTTTGGCTAAAGTGCCTAGCGCATGAGCACTAACTCCGCAATTTTCTAAAGTGGTTTCGGCTTTCAAGCGCCCTAATAATTCCACGCAAAGCCATGTTACGCTCGTTTTAGCCTTAACCCCAAGATTAAGCATGCTTTCAAAATACTCTGCCAATAAAGGATCGCTCACCAATAAATTCGCATCGTCTTCTTTAAGGTTAAAATCTTTCATGTAGCGGATTTTTTTCGCGCTAGGCAATTCATTGATCTTTTGAGCTTCTTTTAAAAGTTTTTCATCAATAAAAACAGGATACAAATCCGGATCTTTAAAATAGCGGTAATCCGCTGACTCTTCTTTATTGCGCATAGAAAGGGTGATCCCTTTGGCGGTGTCAAAAAGGCGCGTTTCTTGAACCACCTCTTCATTATAACGCCCGTTCTCCCACGCCGCCCTTTGGCGCTCTATTTCGTATTCAATCGCTTTAGCGATAAATCTAAAACTATTTAAGTTTTTAATCTCCACCCTCGTGTAAAGCTTTTCATCGCCTTTGGGCCTGATGGACACATTCGCATCGCACCTGAAGTTCCCCTCTTGCATGTTCGCATCAGAAATCCCTATAAAACGCACGATAGCATGGAGCTTTTTCAAATACGCTATGGCTTCTTCACTATTTTTCATGTCCGGCTTGCTGACAATTTCTAATAAAGGGGTGCAAGCGCGGTTCAAATCCACCAAAGAATAGCTGCCCTCATGGATATTTTTACCGGCGTCTTCTTCCATGTGGGCCCTTTCAATACGCACGATTTTTACGCCCTCTTTGGTGTCAATCTCTAATTTCCCATCGCTCACAATGGGGACTTCAAACTGCGAAATTTGATAAGCCTTAGGCAAATCAGGGTAAAAGTAATTTTTCCTCGCAAAAAGGGAATATTGGTTGATATTGGCTTCAAGGGCTGTGCCTAATTGGATGGCTTTTTTAACCACTTCTTTATTCAATACCGGCAAAGCTCCCGGTAAGCCCAAACACACAGGGCAGGTGTTAGAATTGGGGGTTTCTCCAAAGCTTGTAGAGCAAGAGCAAAAGATTTTGGTTTTGGTGTTGAGTTGGACATGGACTTCTAGCCCGATTACAGCTTCAAATGGCATTATTTGTCCTTACTCTTTTTATTGCTCACAATGGCAAAAGTCAAGTCGTTGATTTCGGTGTGGGCTTTAATGAAATCATTGATTTCTTTCAAACTCATTTTTTGGATTTGATTGAGTAGCGTTTGGTTGAAATTTAAAGGCAAACCTAAATAAAAATAATTGTAAGTGGTGTTCAAGCGGCTTGAGATTGTTTCATTCCTTAAAGGCTCAGAGCCTAGTAAAAACTTTTTAGCGTCGTCTAATTCTTGTTGCGTCATGCCTTTTTCTATAAATTCCTTAACGATTTTTTTAACTAAGGCAACGCTTTTAGCTTGAGTGCTGAGCTTGGTTTGCAAATACCCGCTCGCAAAATGCGCCACTTTAGAAAAATTGGAGCGGATATACACGCTATAAGCCAAGCCCTCTTGAACCCTGATTTTTTCCATCAAACGAGAGCCAAACCCTCCCCCAAGCACAAACATCATGACTTTAGATTTCGCTAAATCCTGTTTTAAATCCTTGATTTTAAAGGGCGCGCCAAAATACACGAAAGCCTGTTCAGTGTCTTTATAGAGGACTTTTTCGCTTTTTTTATCGCTCGTTTCAAAATAAGGCTCTTCATACGCTTTACCTTGTGGCAAGAAATTAAGAGCGTTATCTAAACGCTTAAGAGTTTGATCGATTTTCAAATCGCCTCCAAGCACCACCACGAGCTTATTGAGTTCAAAGACCTTAGAAAATTGCTGTTTCAAATCCTCTAGCTTGATTTTTTGGAGACTCTCTTTAGTGCCTAAAGCTGCATTAGCTAAAGGGGTGTTAGCAAAAAGCTCTTGTTTTAAAGTCAGTTTAGCCAAATAATCAAAATCGCTTTCTTTTTGTAAAAGCGCGGCCAACATTTGGGTTTTGACTTTTTCTAAAGTGCTTTGCGTGAAGTTAGGGGATTTTAAAAGCTCTTTTAAGCGCATAATGGCTTCATCTTCGTATTCTTTTAAAAATTCTAAAGTGATTTGCAAATCTTCTGCGCTGGTATCCACATTCAAACTGATCGCTTTTTGCTCTAAAAGTTGCGCAAACCCCACCGCACCAAGCTCTTTAGTGCCTTCGTTTAAAACTTGCGCGAATAGTTTTGCTAAGCCTAACTGGTTTTTATCGCTTAAGCTCCCACCCCCTCTAAAAGCTAAATGGATAAACCCCATAGGCAATAAATGGTTTTCTTCATAAATCACAGGGACTTTAGCTTGATTGATTTCTTGGTGTGTCAAAGCACTCGCTTGTAACCCCATAAAAACTCCTAATAATAAAGTGATTAAAATTTTTTTCATGCTGTTTATACCTTTGCTTTAGCCGGATAACGCTTTAAGATTTCATAGGCGGTGTTTCGTTTAGCCGCCACGCTCCCAATGTCTTCAATAAGCTCTATCATTTCCGCTTCATTCATGCAAAAACTCGTTCCGGCCGCTTTCACGACATTTTCTTCCATCATCACACTCCCTAAATCATTCGCTCCAAACAATAAGGCTAACTGCCCTATCATAGAGCCTTGAGTAACCCATGAGCTTTGTATGTTTTGAATGTTATCCAAAAAAATCCTACTGCATGCCAAATAGCGTAAATACCGATTGGAACTCGCTTTTTTAATGCTAGGGATTTCTTCTTTTAAAGGGGTGTTGTTGGGCTGAAAACTCCATAAAATAAAAGCCCTAAAACCGCCGGTTTCGTCTTGCAAATCGCGCACTCTTTGTAAATGCTCCACTACATCTTCTTCATTATCCACGCTCCCAAACATCATGGTAGCCGTGCTTTTAATCCCGCAAAGATGGGCCATTCTATGCACTTCAATCCACCGATCGCTGCTCAATTTTTTAGGAGCGATCACATCGCGCACCCTATCGCTTAATATCTCTGCTCCCGCTCCTGGAATGGAGCTTAAACCGGCGTTTTTCAACCTTTCTAAAACTTCTTTTAAAGACAATTTAGAGATTTTAGAAATGTAATCAATTTCAACCGCGCTAAAACCATGAATGGTGATAGTGGGGAATTTTTGAGCGATATGGCTGACTAAATTTTCATAATAGTCAATCTTTAGCTGCGGGTGCACCCCCCCTTGAAAAAGGATCTGCGTGCCGCCAATAGCGAGCAATTCTTCAATCTTTTGATCAATTTCTTCATAGCTCAACACATAGGCGTCTTTTTCTTTTAAGGTGCGTTTGAACGCGCAAAACTTGCAATCCACAAAACAAATATTGGTGTAATTAATATTCCTATCCACAATAAAAGTCGTCAAGTTTTCAGGGTGCAAGCGTTGCTTCACTCTCAAAGCCCTTTGCCCTAATTCTTTCAAGGGTGCGTTTTTCATTAAATCCAAAATTTCTTCTCTGTTGATGCGCATTTTAAAACCTTGTTCCCATAGAAAATTCAAAATGTTGCGTGTAATCGTTCATGTTAGGGTTGAAGCACAGCCCTTTACATTTTTTGCCATTGCCATCGCCCCATTGGTTGAAAAACGCTATAGGGAAAATCAACACCAAAGGCCCCATGGGCGAAATCCATTCAATCTGTAAGCCTGTAGAAGCCCTCCAAGTCGCTCTTTCAAACCCAGCCCCTATCACGCCATAATCTTTAAAATTCGCTGTCGTGAAGGGAGCGTTATAGAAGAAACTCCCTCTAGTTGGGGTTTTAAAGGTTAGAAAACCAAAGTCAAAAAACCACGCTAAGCGCATTTTAGCCGCTTTTAACACCCCATAGCTCAATTCAGTAGAAGCGGTGAAAATCCCATCGCCTCCAAGCCACAAGCCAAACTCATCTTTAGGCGTGATGGAGCCGTTCCTAAAGCCTCTCACCGTGGTTACGCCCCCCATGTAGAAGGTGGAGTTTAAGGGCAAGTAATCATCGGTGTTATACCTAAAGATATAGCCTCCTTGCGTTTTAAAGCGAGCGATCAAATCTATCAATAAATATTTTTGCAAATGGTGGTAAGCGGCGAATTTACCATAGACTTTAGTGTTACGAACATTCCCGCCTAACCCGTTCCACGAATTGAGCGTGCCAGAGCTTGGCAAACCAGACATCGTCGCATAGGAGCTAAAAATAACCCCATTTCTAGGGAAATAATAATCATCGGTGTTGTCATAGCTCACATCAAGAGTGAAAGAGCTGGTGATAGGCGTGTGGTAATCCCTATCCCAAATACCTTTTACTTCTGGTGAAGTGGTAATCGCTCCAGGATTAGAACAGCTTTCAGGTTGTAAGGGGGTTCTACCGCCTGATAAGCGGTTGATAATCACCGATGCGGGTGTGGAACATTGCCTTGGAGAAACCACTTCATTAACAGAGGAATAATAGCGGTTGTATAAAGGGCTGCTGAAACCAAGGAGTTTGGTAACATTCAAGTTATACCCTAAGCTCACATGGGTTCTATTACCCAACATGCGCCCGACATTCACCCCAAAGCCTCCGCCTTGTTGGATGTATTGGTAGCTTATCCTATAATCCGCATAAAGATTGATCGTAGAGCTATACCAGCTGTCAAAAATCCTAGGATTAGTCAGGCTCAAATTCCCAGCAAACATACGCCCCGCTCCTCTTGGCATGCCCGGATAAGATCTGCCCCCCCCTGTAGCGATGTTAGCATACAAGCTCATGTTTTGCCCTGTGCCAAAAAGGTTTCTTTCGCTCACGCTCCCATTAAGCATAAGCCCTCCATAAGAGCCATAGCCTAACCCAAATTGCAACTGCCCAGTGCGCCCCTCTTCTACGCTCACTAACAAATCCATAAGTGAGCTATTGACCCTTTTTTCTTCAATTTTGACTTTAGAGAAGAACCCTAAACGCCTTAAAGAATTTTCGGAATTTCTCAGTTTGGTCAAGTTGTATTTATCTTTAGGCCCTAGTAACAATTCCCTCCTAATGATCCTATCGCTTGTGCGCTGGTTCCCTGAAATGATGACATCATTGATATACACCATATCGCCCACTTCAATACGATAAATGACTTTCACAAGCCCGTTTTTTTCATCTTTATCCAAGTCTGGCTTCACCACCGCAAACGCATAACCCTTATCGGCAATTTCGGTTTTTAAAATTTGCGCATCCGCTCTTAAATGCTCAATATTAAAGACATCTTTTCTTTTAACTTTAAGCGCTTTTTCTAAGGTTTTTAAGGGGACTACCGGGTTGTCAATCTCTATTAGAATGTCTGAAATCCTGTATTGGATCCCCTCTTTGACTTTATAATGAAGCTTAGCGTCATGGGTAGAAAAATCCGTTTTCAAAAAAGGCGAAGAAATATGAGCGTCCAAATAACCCCTACGCATATACACATCTTGGATACGCAAAGAATCGTATTCTAATTGATCTAAACGCAATTTCCCATCATTCAAGCCCCACATCCAGCCCATGAAATCTCGTTGCTTGTTCGCGCTCAAAGATTCAATCAAGCGGTGTTTTAATTTCGCGCTTCCCTCATAAATGGATTGTTTGATATAAATGCTATCCCCCCTATTCACATCAAACACGATCAATAACGCGCCCTCACTGACCTTTTGGGTGCGCACCTCCACCACGCTCCCATAATAGCCCTGCCCCTCTAAAGCGGTTTTTAAAGCCGTTTTAGCATGCTCTAATTTTTGCTCATCAAAGGTGTCGCCCTTTTTGATCCCCATTTGGGATTTTAAGCCGTCTTTTTCCTTTTCAGTCCCATAACCCTTGATTTCTACCCCGGCAATTCTGGCTTTTTCGTCAAAATGAAACTCTAATATGCCGCCTTCAAAAGTGGCATAAACATCTTTAAAATACCCTTGATTAAACAAAGCCAAAACAGCGGTGTCTATTTTTTTAGAATCCACAATATCGCCCACACGAATCTTTACAATTTCATTAGCGAGCATGTCAGACATGTAAGAAAGCCCAACATAAGAAACGGACTTGACTTTCATTTCTTTAGGCGTTTGACTTTCTTTTTGAGCTTCATTTCTTTGAGTCTCATTTTTTTGAGATTCTTGAGAGGCTTCTTTTGGAGAAGTCAAATCGTTTGGTTTAGAGCCGTCATTTTCTAAAGCTTCAACGCCGGTATTGATACATGCGAAAACAAGAGAAGATAGAATAAATTTTTTAATACTGATTTCCTTAATAGATTTTAGCTTGAGTGTTGTTAGTAGCGATATTATAACTAATCATTCTTAAAAACGCTAAAAATTATCAAAATTTTTGTATAAAATTATACAAACTATCCCTTTCTACCGCAACAAAGCCAGAATCCTTGATTTTAAATATCAAATCTTCTTTTTCTAAACCATGCCGGCTTTTCGCGCCGGCCGCGCTTTGAATGCTCTCTATTTCTATCGTGCCGTCTAAATCGTTAGCGCCAAATTCTTGAGCCACTAAAGCCAAATTCAAACCCAAAGTCGCCCAATAGGCTTTAATGTGGGGGATATTGTTTAAAAGAATGCGGGATATGGCGATGGTTTTTAAGATTTCTATCGCGCTAGGGGATTTTCCCACTTTCAAATAATTGTTTTCTTTTTGATACAATAAGGGGATAAAAGCGTTAAAGCCCCCTTCTTTATTTTCCACTTTATTTTTAGGGCTTTGAGTTTTTTTGATCCTTAGCATGTGATCGATGCGATGGATTTTATCTTCAATATGCCCAAAAAGCATGGTAGCGTTACTCATTTTGCCTAATTTGTGCCAATAAGCATGGATTTCTAACCACCGAGAAGAGCCCACCTTACCACTACAGATTTTACGCCTGATTTCTTCATCAAAAATCTCTGCCCCTCCGCCAGGCATGGAATCCACCCCGGCTTTGAACATGTCTTCTAACACCAATTCAAAAGGTTTGTTGAATTTAACGCTTAAAAAATGCACTTCTGCGGCGGTCATGGCTTTTAGGTGCAAGTTAGGCATTTCTTGTTTGATGGTTTCAAACACTTTTAAATACCATTCATAAGAGTAATTAGGGTTATGCGCGCTCACGATATGGACTTCTTTAATCCCCTTGTTGTAGGAGTTTTTAACCTTTTCTAGGATTTCTTCTAAGCTCATTTCATAAGGGTTAGGGTTTTTTCTGTGGGCTGAAAAGGCGCAAAATTTGCAAGCGTCTGCGCAAATATTGCTAGGGTTTAAATGCCTATTGACATTAAAATACACGATTTTTTGGTGCATGTTCTGGCGCATGCGATCCGCTGCTTCCCCTAGCGTGTATAAATCATAATCATAAAGCTTCACTAATTCTTTGCTTTCAGTAATTTGATTGTCTAATACTTTTTCTAAAAAGTCCATGGTTAAATTGCCCTTTCATTATTAAAGATAAACATTGTAGCATTTTTAGATTGAAGAATGCTTTTTATATAATTATATAAAAATATTCCCTTTTAACCCCTTAACCCCCCTATTGATGCCAACCCCTTTTTTTGACCTAATTCTCATTAAAAGCACTTTTATGATAAAATCTAAGCTTTATCAAGCCATTAGCTGGCGTTCTTTCTCATTTTTTGCAAGTTTTTAAAAATTTTCATACTCTTGTTTACTTTTTCATTATCATTTATGCTATAATTATGGGACAACTTAAACCAACACAAAGGAGATACTATGTTATCAAAAGACATCATTAAGTTGCTAAACGAACAAGTGAATAAGGAAATGAACTCTTCCAACTTGTATATGAGCATGAGTTCTTGGTGCTATACCCATAGCTTAGATGGTGCGGGGCTTTTCTTGTTTGACCATGCGGCTGAAGAATACGAGCATGCCAAAAAGCTTATCGTTTTCTTGAATGAAAACAATGTGCCTGTGCAATTGACCAGCATCAGTGCACCTGAGCATAAGTTTGAAGGTTTGACTCAAATTTTCCAAAAAGCCTATGAACATGAGCAACACATCAGCGAGTCTATTAATAATATCGTCGATCACGCCATAAAAGGCAAAGATCATGCGACTTTCAATTTCTTGCAATGGTATGTGTCTGAACAGCATGAAGAAGAAGTGCTTTTCAAGGATATTTTGGATAAAATTGAGTTGATTGGTAATGAAAACCATGGCTTGTATTTGGCTGATCAGTATGTCAAAGGGATCGCTAAAAGCAGGAAATCTTAATTTTAGGGTATTGGGTGCAAAAACTAGCCGTTTTTGATTTTGACTCCACGCTAGTCAATGCTGAGACGATTGAGTCTTTAGCGAGGGCGTGGGGGGTGTTTGATGAAGTGAAAACAATCACTTCGCAAGCTATGAATGGCGAGACAGATTTTCATAAAAGTCTTATTTCAAGGGTGTCTAAACTCAAAAACATGCCCTTAAAACTAGCCAAAGAAGTTTGTGAAAGTCTGCCTTTATTTGAGGGGGCGTTTGAACTCATTAGCACCTTAAAAGAGAAAAATTACAAGGTGGTTTGCTTTAGCGGAGGCTTTGATCTAGCGACCAATCATTACAGGGATTTATTGCATTTAGATGCGGCTTTCAGTAACACGCTGATAGTGGAAAATAACGCCTTAAACGGCTTGGTTACCGGGCATATGATGTTTTCACATTCTAAAGGCGAAATGCTGCTCGCCTTGCAACGCTTGTTGAATATCAGTAAAGATCGCACTTTAGTCGTGGGCGATGGAGCGAATGACTTGAGCATGTTCAAACATGCCCGCATTAAAATCGCTTTCAACGCTAAAGAAATTTTAAAACAGCACGCCACGCATTGCATCAATGAGCCTAATTTAGCCCTAATCAAGCCTTTGATTTAAAAAAATTTTTTTGTAAAATACTCCTTTAAATCATAAGGATAACCATGTTCCAACCCCTATTAGACGCTTATACAGACAGCACCCGTTTAGATGAAACCGATTATAAGCCCCCATTAAATATAGCCCTAGCGAATTGGTGGCCTTTGGATAAAAGAGAAAGCAAAGGGTTTAGGCGTTTTATCTTGTATTTTATCCTTAGCCAACGCTACACAATCACCCTCCACCAAAACCCCAACGAACCCTCCGATCTCGTCTTTGGCAGTCCTATTGGATCAGCCAGAAAAA
>ASYU01000235.1:0-9356 GCA_000448465.1 Helicobacter pylori PZ5056
TTTGGTAAAGTAAGAACGATGACTGACGATCAAGGCAAGAGCATTCAAAATTTAAAACCCTCTATGGTGGCTCTCATCACAGGCTTGAACGAAGTGCCGCCTGCGGGATCTGTTTTAATAGGGGTAGAAAACGATTCTATCGCACGCTTGCAAGCTCAAAAGAGGGCGACTTATTTACGCCAAAAAGCGTTGAGTAAAAGCACTAAAGTGTCTTTTGATGAGCTTTCAGAAATGGTCGCTAATAAGGAATTGAAAAATATTCCTGTAGTCATTAAAGCGGATACGCAAGGAAGCCTAGAGGCCATCAAGAACAGCCTGTTGGAGCTTAATAACGAAGAAGTAGCGATTCAAGTGATCCACTCAGGGGTGGGGGGCATTACTGAGAATGATTTGAGCCTGGTTTCTAGCAGTGAGCATGCGGTGATTTTAGGCTTTAACATCCGCCCCACTGGTAATGTGAAAAATAAGGCTAAAGAATACAATGTGAGCATTAAAACTTACACGGTGATTTATGCCTTGATTGAAGAAATGCGATCGTTGTTATTAGGCTTGATGAGTCCTATTATTGAAGAAGAGCATACCGGGCAAGCGGAAGTGAGGGAAACCTTTAATATCCCTAAAGTAGGCACGATAGCCGGGTGTGTGGTGAGCGATGGGGTGATCGCTCGTGGCATTAAGGCGCGTTTGATTAGGGATGGCGTGGTGATTCATACCGGCGAAATCCTTTCTTTGAAACGCTTTAAAGACGATGTGAAAGAAGTTTCTAAGGGCTATGAGTGCGGGATCATGCTAGACAATTATAATGAGATTAAAGTGGGCGATGTGTTTGAAACCTATAAAGAAATCCATAAAAAAAGAACCCTCTAATGAACGCTCATAAAGAACGCTTAGAATCCAATCTTTTAGAATTGTTGCAAGAAGCTTTAGCGAGCTTGAATGATGGCGAGTTGAATTCTTTAAGCGTTACTAAAGTGGAATGCTCTAAAGGGAAGCACCACGCTTATGTGTTTGTACTTTCATCAGATCAGAAGATCCTTTCTAAATTGAAAAAAGCTGAGGGCTTGATCAGGCAGTTTGTTTTGCAAGCGAGCGGGTGGTTTAAATGCCCAAAACTCAGTTTTGTTTTAGATGATAGTTTAGAGAAGCAGCTCCGCCTAGACGCCATATTCAATGAAATCGCTAAAGGGAAAGATAATGACTAAAAAAATAGAAGAAAAAATAGAGGGCGTGATTGAAAGCTTGGGATACTTGCTTTATGATGTGAGTTTGGTTAAAGAAAACGAGCAGCATGTTTTAAGGGTGAGCCTTAAAAACCCTAATGGGGCGGTTAGCTTGGATATTTGCCAGCAAGTGAGCGAGGTGATTTCGCCCTTATTAGATGTGTGCGATTTTATTCAAGACGCTTATACTTTGGAAGTGAGCTCTATGGGGTTAGAAAGAACGCTTAAAACCCCCAAACACTTCAAGCTTTCTTTAGGCGAAAAAGTGGGAGTCAAACTCACAAATAAAGAAAGCTTTCAAGCGGTCCTTAAAGACGCTAACGATTGGAGCGCGGATTTTGAATTAGAGGATCACGCTATCAAAAGCGTGGAATATAAGGATTTAAAGAAAGTTAAAACGCTTTTTGAGTGGTGAAATAACGCGAAGCAGTAGGCGTTCTTACGCTTTATGAGAAATTACCGCTTGATTGAAATTGGACTCTCATTATTTGGCTAAAAAACGCCAAAAAGCATTTTTTAGATTTTACTCCTCCATTTGAGCGATGCTCATTATTTCTTTGACCACATTCACATCTTCTAGTGTGCTTAAATCTTGAGTGATGGGCTCTTTTTTGGCGATAGATTTTAAAAGCCTTCTCATGATTTTCCCGCTTCTGGTTTTAGGTAAACCCGGCACATACATGACATTGTCTAATTTAGCGATCTTTCCAATTTCAACGGATAAGATATGATTCATTTCTTTTAACAATTCTAAACTCTCGCCAAGATTGCATTTAGCCCCATCGCACAGCACCACAAACGCAAACAAGCCCTCTCCTTTAATCGTATCAGGGATACCCACTACTGCGCATTCAACCACCATTTCATGTTTAGAAATAGCGCTCTCCACTTCAGCCGTGCCAATCCTATGCCCACTCACATTCACAATATCATCTGTGCGCCCAATAATAGTGATGTATCCGTTTTCATCCACGATAGCACCATCTCCAGAGAGGTAGACATATTCCCCATTCAACTTGATCTGAGAAAAATAGCTATCAATGTATCGTTTTTCATCGCCCCAAATGTTTCTTACCATAGAAGGCCATGGCTTAGTGATGCATAAAAACCCTTGCTCTCCGGGCTTTGTTTTGGTGCCGTCTTCGTTTAAAACTTCTGCATGAATTCCAGGCAAAGGTAAAGTCGCACAGCTGGCCCTTATAGGCGTAGCTCCCGGTAAAGGGCTGATGATATGCCCGCCTGTTTCTGTCTGCCACCAAGTATCCACGATACTGCATTTTGAGTTGCCGATTTTTTCATAAAACCATTTCCATGCCGTAGGGTTAATGGGCTCTCCCACCGTTCCTAAAACTTTGAGTGACTCTAAATTATACTTTAAGGGTTCGTTTTCGCCTTTGGCATGCAGCATTCTTATAGCGGTGGGGGAAGTGTAGAATTTATCCACGCGGTATTCTTCTATCATTCTCCACCATCTCCCATAATCCGGATAAGACATCGTGCCTTCTAGTATCAAAGTCGTTGCCCCGCAAGCTAAAGGTCCATAAACCACATAAGTGTGCCCTGTGATCCAGCCAATATCAGCGGTGCACCAAAAATTATCGTTATCTCTAATATCAAAAACCCACTCCATCGTCATTTGCGCCCATAACAAATACCCTGCACTGCTGTGTTGAACGCCTTTAGGTTTCCCGGTTGATCCGCTTGTATAGAGCAAGAATAAAGGATCTTCAGAGTCCATCATTTCAGGTTCGCATTTATCGGATTGGTAATGGACCATTTCATTATAGACAAAATCGCGCCCTCTCACATAATCAATCTCTTTGGCGTTTCGTATCACAATGAGCGCTTTTTCCACGCTAGGGCAGGCGTTATTTTCTAGAGCCTTGTCAAGGGCTGGCTTGAGCATATAGGGTTTGCCTTTTCTAAAAGTCCCGTCCGCTGTGATAACTAATTTGGCTTGAGCGTCGTTGATCCTATCCCTTAAGGCTTCAGGGCTAAACCCGGCAAAAACGATGCTATGGATCGCTCCAATCCTAGTGCATGCGAGCATCATATAAACGCTTTCTACAATCATAGGCATATAGATAATGACTCTATCGCCTTTTTTGACATTGAATTCGTTTTTTAAAAGGTTGGCTGTTTTATTGACTTCAGAGTGGAGTTTTCTGTAAGTGATGACATTATAATCCCCCATTTCCCCTTCAAAAATGATCGCCACTTTATTTTTTTTGTCTTTTAAATGCCTGTCTATGCAATTGTAAGAAACATTGATTTTGCCGTTTTCAAACCATTTGAAAAAAGGGGCGTTATCGCTGTTTAAAACCTTATCAAAAGGTTTAAACCATGTGAGTTTTTGCTTGGCTAACTCGCCCCAAAAATGTTCATAATCTTCATTGGCTTCATGCACTAAATCCTTATATTCGCACATGTTTTTAATCCTGGCTTGCTTGGCAAACACTCTGTTAGGGTTAAAGACTTTTGTAACGAATTCTAAATCTTCGTCTAATTGCATTATATCTCCTTTCTATGGCTTTAAGCGCATTTTTTATTATTATATCCAAACTCACACTCTTTTAAAGGGAGGGATACTTTTCTCTTTCTGTGGGGATTGAGACTGATAAAAAAGGAAATAGCACGATGAAACCTAAAGGGCACATTAGCGTTAACATGCTAACATAGTAGAACATTATGACTACAAAAAGGGTGGTATGCTGATCTCTATAGCGTTTTTATTGGTTTTATGTCTTTTGAATTATAGTTCTTTTAGGATGTTAAAAACGTTCTTAACCTTAAAAAAAATCTCTCAATACGCTTATTTGGGGTTTTTTATCCTTTTGAGCACGGGCGAAGCGGCTTTTGCTTTTTATAGAAATGCTATGCCTAGCCATTTGTTTGTTTTGACTTCGGCGTGTTCGTTTGTATCTTTTATTATTTTTATCCTTTCTTTAAGTTTTTACGGGTTTTCTTACTCTATAGAAAAAATAGATTTTTTGCATTCAAGGCGTAAAAGTTTAAAAAACTTTTTAAAATTGGGGTTTTATCTGGCACTATTAGGGTATTTTTGGCGCGGGTTTTATGAAGGGTTGGCCCGCCCTAAAATCAAAGAAACCCCTATTTATTTGGATAAGCTGGATAAAGAATTAAAGATTATTTTACTCACAGACATGCATGTGGGGAGTTTGTTGCAAAAAGATTTTGTTGATTACATTGTAGAAGAAGTCAATCAAAAAGAAGTGGATATGGTGCTGATTGGGGGGGATTTAGTGGATGAAAACATTGAAAAAGTCAAATCTTTTTTACTGCCCTTAAACAACCTTAAAAGCACGCATGGCACTTTTTATGTGCCAGGAAATCATGAATATTATCATGGTATAGAGCCGATTTTATCGTTTCTTAACACGCTTGATATGACGATTTTAGGGAATGAATGCGTGCATTTAGGGGGGATCAATTTGTGCGGCGTGTATGATTATTTCGCACGAAAGCGTCAAAATTTTGCCCCCAATATTGATGAGGCGTTAAAAAAGCGTGATAGTAGTAAGCCCACGATCCTTTTAGCCCACCAACCCAAACAAATTAGAAGCGTCAAAGAAAGCCACTCTGTAGATTTAGTGCTTTCAGGGCATACCCATGCAGGGCAAATCTTCCCCTTTAGCCTTTTAGTCAAGTTAGCACAAACCTATTTACATGGTTTATACAAGCACAGCGACACCACTCAAATTTACGTGAGCAGTGGGGCAGGGTATTGGGGCGTTCCTTTAAGGTTTTTAGCCCCTAGCGAGATCGCATACCTTAGGCTTTTACCTAAAAATCAAGCTTAGTTAAACAAAATCTTAATCGTAATCAAGCGGTTAAAAATAGGGATTAAAACAAGGAGTTAAAAAACAACCGCCAAGACAAAGGGAAAGGAGGGGGAGGTGACCCTTCAATCTTAAGCGGCGCCAACCAAACCATAAGGAATGGTTGGATTGTAATTATACAATAAAATGGTGATTTTTAGCAAATGATTTTAAAAATTATCCATAAAAAACGCTTAAAGGCATTTTTTACAACCAACAACCAAACACAAAAGAGCTTGATTTTAGCTAAAGCTTTTATTAAAATTTTCTTAAACTAATTTAAATTTATGATATAATCAGTGTTCGAATTACTCTTAAATGCAGGAGTCCATACACCATGCGCGTTCTACTGATTGAAAAAAATTCTGTTTTAGGTGGAGAAATTGAAAAGGGCTTAAATGTTAAAGGCTTTATGGCTGATGTAACAGAGAGTTTAGAGGATGGGGAATACCTTATGGATATTAGGAATTACGACTTAGTTATGGTTAGCGATAAAAACGCTTTAAGTTTTGTTTCTAGAATCAAGGAGAAACATTCTTCTATTGTTGTTTTAGTTTCTTCTGATAACCCTACAAGCGAAGAAGAAGTCCATGCGTTTGAGCAAGGCGCGGACGATTATATCGCCAAGCCTTACCGCAGCATTAAGGCTTTAGTCGCAAGGATTGAGGCTCGTTTGAGGTTTTGGGGCTCTAATGTGATTGAAATTGGGGATTTGACCATTAGCCCTGATGAAGAAAAGATTATTTATAAGGGGCGTGAAGTTGAAGTGAAAGGAAAGCCCTTTGAAGTGCTGACCCATCTTGCCAGGCATAGGGATCAAATCGTCTCCAAAGAACAGCTTTTAGACGCTATTTGGGAAGAGCCTGAAATGGTTACCCCTAATGTGATTGAAGTGGCTATCAATCAAATCCGCCAAAAAATGGATAAACCCTTGGGGATTTCCACGGTTGAAACCGTGAGGCGCAGAGGCTATCGTTTTTGTTACCCCAAACCGGCGTGTGAAGAATAAACTTCGTAATTTTTTGCCAAAAAATGCGATTGGTGTCATGGGGTGGAGTGGGTGCGAGATCATTGACAATATTTTAATAACGATAACAATAATATCATATCATGTTTGGTTGGGTGGTGTGATTATTTTATCTGTAGTTGGATTAGTGAGGTATTTTGATTAAAAAATACTCAAATAAATTCATATCAATTCATGGATTTAAATATCCATCAAAATACAAAAATATAAGATTTGGCTCTGTTTTCATTGGATATTGACAAAGTCTTATTTTTGTGGGATTTTTATGGGACACAAGAAAAATACACAAAGAAAACGCTGGCAAGATTTTAAGCTTATGCTGAAATTTTAGTGTAGTGGCGTTGCGAGAACCATTAAAACTATGATGACTAATCGTTTCATAGTTGGTTGTCTCGTTTTTAAGATAACCACCCGCTATTGCCCCAAACCCTAACATGCTCCAAATACCCGCAACATAAAAACAATAAAATAGAGGGATAATTTAAACCACTATTGGCTGTGATTGCGGATTAAAAAACCTAAAAATATTAAAAAAGCATTTTTTATAATCAATAATAAAAGGGCTTGATTTTAACCAAGCGATAGCTTTTTAAGCGGTCTTTTGGGGGTTAGGGGGGTGTAGGGGGAATAGTTTTTAAAATACCCCTTTACCTTAAAGAAATGAGTTTATACAAAACGATAAAATAGAAATTTTTAAACCTTTCAAAAAGAGTTTTAAACTCTTAGTTTTTATAACCAACGCTTTTTACAAACAACTTAGTTTTAGGCGTTATTGAAAATTTCTTCAACTTGCTCTTTAATGTCCTTATAATTAAAGCTTTCTTTAAAGCCATCAATCTTGCCCCCGCTCGCATTCCTATGCCCGCCCCCATTGAAACACATTTGACTGAGTTCGCACACATCGCAATTCCCGTTCGCCCTTAAGCTCACATTCCCTTTAGCGTTCACATCCATATAAAAATCAAAATCCGGATTTTGCGTTAAAAAAAGGTTAGCCAACACGCTAATACCCCCCATAGAATAGCTTAAAAACCCTTTTTTATCCTGGTAATAAACGCTGCAATCATGCTTTTTTAAAGAGAGCAAATGCGTTTGCGCGTTTGAAGAGATATTGTCCATCGTTTCTGTAGTAGGGTCGCCTCCTAGAGCGATTTTTTTGAGTTTGAACAAATCGTTATCGTAGGCTACAGGGGCGTTTTCTAAAAATAAATAGTTTTTAACTTCTTCTAAAAGCTTTAATTTATAATTGCGGTTTTCATCATCAAACATGAAACGATTCAATTCAGAGCTTTGAGTGATCATGCGCATGCACACTTTGCCTAATTCAAAGCCATAACCTTGCGTGTCCCAAATATCCACAGAATTGACCATTTCCACTAAAGGCTCTAGCCATGTTGCGTTTTTTGGCTCTAAAATAGCGTAATGTTTTTTCAAAAATTCATACACGATTTTAGTCGCGCAACGGTTCGTGTCTAAAAAATACCAATAGAAACTCTCAGCCACTTCCTTACCGCTGATATGGTGATCCAAAAGCTGGATTTGAATGTCTTTATTTTGCAAGCGGTGTTCTTGGATCTTATCCTGCAAATACTCTGCTTCGTTTAAATTCAAATTCAAATCGCTAATCAAAATAAGGAATTCACTCTCTTTAGATTGAGCGATTGCGTTTAAAATTTCATAAATTCTCGCTGAGACTTCACGCCCGTAATTAGCGTTATAGCATTGGATATTTTTAAAAAATTGTTTTGAAACAAGCTGGCATGCATAGCCGTCTAAATCAATGTGTGAAAGGTGATAAACTTGCATTATTCTCCTTTTTTATTTTATAAATTAAATTAAATTAAAAGTTAATGTGGATCGTGCCTAAAGCTTCAAAATTAGAGTTAGGATCTAATTCAGCATGGCTTAGCACGACCACATCAATCCTGGCCTGCTCCATTTGATTAGAAAGGGCTTTTCTTAAATTAGGCTCTACGATCAAAATCACCGGAGCGATCCCTTTTTGCAAGACTTTCATGGCCTCTTCAGAAACCCCTTCAATGAGTTTTTGCAATTCGCCCACATTGAGTAGCAAGCTCTTAGAAGCGCCATTTTCTCGCAATTTATTGAGCAAAAATTGTTCGCTATCGGTAGAAAAGGTTAAAAATTTCAAACGCCCGTCTTCAGATTTAAAAGCGTTGGTGATCACCCTAGAAAGCCTCGCCCTCACTTGTTCGGTTAAGATATTCACATCGTTTTGAACCAATGGGGCAATATCGGTAATCGTTTCTAAAATAGTGAGCATGTCTTTAATGGGGATTTTTTCATGCAACAAGGCTTGCAAGACTGAGCGGATCGCACCGGTGGGGATTTTTTTACTCTCTTCTACAATCGTAGGATAGTCTTTAGCCAAGCGCTCTAAAAGGGATTTCACCTCATCTTTAGTGATAAAATCTTCAGCGTATTTTTTCACTAATTCACTGGTGTGCGTCGCAATAACGGTGCTTGGATCAATGATAGTGTAGCCTTGAATAATGGCTTCTTCTTTATTTTTAGCGTCAATCCATAAAGCGTCCATTCCAAAAGCTGGCTCTTTAGTGGGAATGCCCTCAATTTCTTTATTCACAAAACCGGTATTCATGGCTAAAAACTTATCCGGCATCACCATGCCCTCACCAATCACAATGCCCTTAAGCTTGATTTCATAATGCGTTGGGGGGAGTTGTAAATTATCCCTGATCCGGATTTGAGGCATCAAAAAACCATAATCGCTCGCTATCTTTTTTCTAATGCCCCTAATCCTTTCTAACAAATCGCCCCCTTGTTTCATGTCCGCTAAGCTAATGAGCTGATAGCCTAAAGCCAGTTCTAAAAATTCAATTTTTAACACTTCATCAATGGCTTGCTCTTCTTCTCTTTTAATCTCTTCTTGAGTTTTAGCCCTTGTGGTGGGGGCGTGGGGTTTGATTTTGGAACTGTGGGGTTTTTCGCTCAAATCCAAGCCGAATTTTTGACTCAAATAATTTTCTAATTTAGTGAGCAGCCCGTCTTTTCCCTCCCTGCTAATCAGCCATGCGATGAATAAAAAGAGGGTCCCTACAAACGCTAAAGAAAAGGTAGGGAGTCCAGGAATGGTGGCAAAAAGCAATAAAATCGCCCCCACAATCACTAAAGTTTTGCTTTTATTCGTAAGCTGTGTGATGAGTTTAGAAGCGAAGTCTTCTTCTTCGTTTTGCGTGGTGCGAGTGGCGACAATACCGGTCGCTGTCGCAATGATTAAAGCAGGGATTT
>ASYU01000236.1:0-2929 GCA_000448465.1 Helicobacter pylori PZ5056
AGCCAGGATGAGCGCGAAATCGTGGCGAGCAAAGAAGGTTTTGTGCGTTTTTATAACCTTAGGACTTACACGAATAAAGAGGGTAAAAACATTATCGCTAACCGCCGTAACGCTTCTATTTTAGTGGTAGAGCCTAAGATTAAAGCGCCTTTTGATGGGGAATTGCGCATTGAAACGGTCTATGAAGAAGTCGTTGTGAGCGTGAAAAATGGCGATCAAGAAGCTAAATTCGTTTTAAGAAGAAGCGATATTGTCAAGCCAAGCGAATTAGCCGGCGTTGGCGGTAAGATTGAGGGGAAAGTGTATTTGCCTTATGCTAACGGGCATAAGGTGCATAAGGGGGGAAGTATCGCTGATATTATCCAAGAGGGTTGGAATGTGCCTAATCGCATCCCTTACGCGAGCGAATTGCTAGTCAAGGATAATGACCCTATTGCACAAGATGTGTATGCCAAAGAAAAAGGCGTGATCAAATATTATGTTTTAGAGGCTAACCATTTAGAGCACACCCATGGGATCAAAAAGGGCGATATTGTGAGCGAAAAAGGCTTGTTTACGGTGATAGCTGATGATAATGGTAGGGAAGCCGCTCGCCATTATATCGCTAGGGGTTCTGAGATCTTGATTGATGATAATAGTGAAGTGAGCGCTAATAGCGTGATTTCTAAACCCACGACTAACACTTTCAAAACGATTGCCACATGGGATCCTTACAACACCCCTATCATTGCGGACTTTAAAGGTAAGGTGAATTTTGTGGATGTTATCGCAGGGGTTACGGTCGCTGAAAAAGAAGACGAAAATACCGGTATCACCAGCTTAGTGGTGAATGATTATATTCCAAGCGGATACAAACCAAGCTTGTTTTTAGAGGGGGCTAATGGAGAAGAAGTGCGTTATTTCCTAGAGCCAAAAACTTCTATCGCCATTAGCGATGGCGTTAGCGTGGAGCAGGCTGAAGTGTTAGCGAAAATCCCTAAAGCGACCGTTAAATCTAGGGATATTACTGGGGGTCTCCCAAGGGTTTCTGAACTCTTTGAAGCGAGAAAACCCAAGCCTAAAGATGTGGCGATCCTTTCTGAAGTTGATGGGATTGTGAGTTTTGGCAAATCTATCCGCAATAAAGAACACATCATCGTAACTTCCAAAGATGGTCGTCTCACAGATTACTTTGTGGATAAGGGCAAGCAAATTTTAGTGCATGCCGATGAATTTGTGCATGCGGGAGAGGCGATGACGGATGGGGTGGTTTCAAGCCATGATATTTTAAGGATCAGCGGCGAAAAAGAGCTTTATAAATACATTGTGAGCGAGGTCCAGCAAGTGTATCGCAGGCAGGGGGTAAGCATTGCAGACAAACACATTGAAATCATTGTCTCTCAAATGTTAAGGCAAGTGCGCATCTTAGACAGCGGGGATAGCAAGTTTATTGAAGGGGATTTGGTCAGTAAAAAACTCTTCAAAGAAGAAAACGCTCGTGTGATCGCTTTAAAAGGCGAGCCAGCGATTGCTGAACCGGTGCTTTTAGGGATCACCAGAGCGGCTATTGGGAGCGATAGCATCATTTCAGCGGCCTCTTTTCAAGAAACGACTAAAGTTTTAACAGAAGCCAGTATTGCGATGAAAAAAGACTTTTTAGAAGACTTGAAAGAGAATGTGGTGTTGGGGAGGATGATCCCTGTGGGAACAGGCATGTATAAGAATAAAAAAATCGTGCTAAGAACACTTGAAGATAACTCTAAATTTTGATATAAAAAATCGGTTAAGATTTTTAAAAGAAAAATTAGGGTAAAATGGGAGAACTTTTAGTTTTAAATTTTTAGAATAAGGAAAAATAGTGCCTACTATCAATCAGTTGATTAGAAAAGAAAGGAAAAAGGTGGTTAAAAAAACCAAATCGCCTGCATTAGTGGAATGCCCTCAAAGGAGAGGGGTTTGTACTAGGGTTTATACGACTACCCCTAAAAAGCCTAACTCGGCTTTAAGAAAGGTCGCTAAGGTCCGTTTGACCAGTAAATTTGAAGTGATCAGTTATATCCCTGGTGAAGGGCATAACTTGCAAGAGCACTCCATTGTGTTAGTGCGTGGGGGTAGGGTTAAGGATTTACCCGGTGTGAAATACCACATCGTTCGTGGCGCTTTAGACACTGCAGGGGTGAATAAAAGAACGGTTTCACGCTCTAAGTATGGGACTAAAAAAGCTAAAGCGACCGACAAGAAAGCAACCGACAACAAGAAAAAATAAGAGGAAAACAAAAGCATGAGAAGAAGAAAAGCACCCGTTAGGGAGGTTTTGGGCGATCCTGTTTATGGGAACAAAGTGGTTACCAAGTTTATCAATAAGATGATGTTCGATGGCAAGAAAAGCGTAGCGGAAAAAATCATCTACAAAGCTTTCAATAAGATTGAAGAAAAAAGCGGTGAAAAAGGCATTGAAGTGTTTGAAAAAGCCCTAGAAAGAGTGCGTCCTTTAGTGGAAGTGCGCAGCAGGAGAGTGGGCGGGGCTACCTATCAAGTGCCGGTAGAAGTGAGGGCGAGCCGCCAGCAGTCGCTATCTATCCGTTGGATTTTAGAAGCCACCAGAAAACGCAATGAAAGGATGATGGTGGATAGATTGGCTAACGAGCTTATGGATGCGGCTAACGATAAAGGTGCGGCTTTTAAGAAAAAAGAAGATGTGCATAAAATGGCAGAAGCGAATAAAGCGTTCGCGCACTACCGCTGGTAATTGGAGTTAGAATGGCTAGAAAAACCCCATTAAATAGGATTAGGAATATCGGTATTGCCGCTCACATTGATGCCGGGAAAACCACCACTTCTGAAAGGATTTTATTCTATACAGGCGTGAGCCATAAGATTGGCGAAGTGCATGACGGCGCGGCGACAATGGATTGGATGGAGCAAGAAAAAGAAAGAGGGATCACTATCA
>ASYU01000237.1:0-20411 GCA_000448465.1 Helicobacter pylori PZ5056
TTAGCTTTAGCGGTGCGCACATAATCTTCTTTAGACACTTCTGCCATGCTCGCGCGAGTCATTCTGGCAATAACAGCGGTAGAAACCGTGGCTAACACAATGCTAGGCAAAATCAAGTGCTTGATCGTATCCACAAACGCCCCATAATCTCCTGCGATCAGGCTGTCTATCAAATAAAGACCTGTAGGGCCATCTAAGTAATACACATCGCTCAAACGCCCAAAAACAGGCAACCACCCCAATTGCACGCTAAAGATATAAATCAGCATGAGCCCTAGCCAAAACACCGGCATAGAAATCCCGGCTAAAGCGAAAGTCATGCTGGAATAATCAAACACGCTATAGCGCTTGATCGCAGCTAACACGCCAACGCTAATACCCAAAACAAGAGCCATAAACAAAGCGATTAAAGCTAATTCCACCGTAGCCGGGAAGCGTTGCCAAAACTCATGCATCACAGGCTCACCGGTCATGATAGAAGTGCCAAAATTGCCATGCAACACATTATTGATAAAGAAAAAATACTGCTCTATCAAAGGCTTATTCAAGCCAAATTGCTCCCTTAAAGCGTCAATAGCGGCTTGATTGGCCTTTTCGCCTAAAATCACTAACGCCGGATCTCCTGGCACTAAATGCACCATCATAAACACAATGATACTCACTCCAAACAGCGTGGGGATCGCCCACAAAATACGCTTAATGATAAAACTCAGCATACAACCCCTTTCATTTTTCTAAATACACCTTAAAGAAGCGATTCACGCTCACTCCGGTCGTTTTATAGCCTTTGACTTTAGACAAATGCGGCACCACTGAATAAGGATAAGCTAAAGGCACATAGGGCGCATCTTTATGGATAATTTCTTGAGCCTTTAAATAAAGGGCTTCCCTCTCTTTTTGATCCGAAACCCGTTTAGCCTTTATAAGCAGATCAGAAAAGGCGTCGCTCTTATAAAAGGAACCATTTTGAGTGGGTATAGCTGAGGCGGCTTGCTTGCTCCATAAGGTGTATAAGAAATTATCCGGATCCGCAATGTCTGCCATCCAGCCTGCAAACGCCATTTCATGCTCGCCTAAGCCCGTTCTTTTCAAATAAGCCCCCCACTCATACACTTCAATTTTCACATCAATTCCAATTTTAGCCAGGCTCGCTTGTATGAACACCGCTCCTTTTGGGTTACGAGTGGAAGTGGTAAAAATGGTGGTTTTAAAGCCGTTAGGATACCCCGCTTGTTTCAGTAACTCTTTAGCCTTTTTCAAATCGTATTCATAGGGTTTGATGTTGTAGTTATAGCCCCATATAGTGGGCGGGAAAGGATTGACCATTTTTTGGGCAAAGCCTTCATAAATCACCTTAATGTAATCATCAACATTAATCGCATGGTTGATAGCTAAACGCACCAAAGGGTTGTTAAAATACTTTTTTTGCGTGTTCAATGAAAGCCAACTCGCCAACAACCCAGCGCTTCTATCCACCACGATATTAGGAAGTTTTTCTAATTGCTCCACTTCATTGAGGTTAGGCCCAGTCATTAGCATGATTTCGCCGGTGCGCAACGCCAAAGCGCGAGTGGAAGAGTTAGGAATGGTGCGCACCACCACTTTGTCTAAATAAGCTTTAGGCCCCCAATAATCTTGATTTTTTAAAAGAATGATTTTCTCATCTTTATTCCACAAAAAGAATTTGAAAGGCCCTGTCCCAACAGGCTTTTTAGCCAACTCGTCTTTTTTATTATTTTGTTCTAAATAATCAGCGTAATCCTTACTCAAAATGCTCAAAAAATCCATGCCCAAATTGGCTAAAAACGGAGCTTCTGGCCCATTAAGCGTGAATCTAATGGTATAGTCATCTAAAGCTTCAATGCTCTTAATAATATGAGACATGCCCATGCCTTCCCAATACTTATAGCTTTTAGCCCCCGGGCTATAGTATCGTTTAGCCTTATCCATTTGGCGTTCAAACGAAAACAGCACGTCTTTAGCGCTAAACTCTACTTTTTTATTCCAATACTTCGTTTGGTGGAAATAAACCCCTTTGCGTAAATGAAAGGTATATACAAGACCATCTGGGGATATTTCCCAACTCGTCGCTAACGCTGGTTCAATTTCTGTCGTGCCGTATTTGAATTGCACGAGCGTGTCATAAATATTGCCCGTCGCCACATAGCTTTCGCCATCAGTTACTAAAGCTGGATCCATGCTTGAGCCATCAGCACCTCTTGCAAAAACTAAAACGCCTCCAAAACGCTTTTGCTCTTCAACAGAAACATTTTCTTTAGATGGATTAAGAGTGGCGTTTGGGTTTTCTGAAGCTTTCAAAAAAGACCCAAACAATAAAAGAAAAAAAAACAAACCCTTAACAAAAACATTATTCATAAGCCAGTCTCCACAACAAATTCTATAAAGGATAGAGATCTAAATTATAAATATTTTATGGTGTTTATAGGCGTTTAACAAACACCCAAAGGTTTAATTAACCTTTAAAGGTTACCCTACTCCCCAAAATTCCCACTAATTACAGAAACCTTTTTGCGGCTTCTGTCTTTATGCTCAAACTTCACAACGCCATCTATGAGTGCGTATAAGGTATGGTCTTTCCCCATGCCCACATTATTACCGGGATGGATTTTAGTGCCTCTTTGGCGCACGATAATATTCCCAGCCCTCACAAATTCTGAGCCAAATTTTTTCACGCCTAAGCGTCTTCCTGCAGAATCTCTGTTATTCTGCGTGCTCCCTTGACCTTTCTTGTGTGCCATTGTTTAATACTCCTTTATGCTACAATTTTAGTGATTCTCACACGAGTGAAATCTCTTCTAAAACCACGCTTGGTTTTGCTGTCTTTTCGGCGGCGTTTTTTGAAAGTGATGACTTTTTTGCCGCGCCCTTCATTGATCACTTCCGCTTCAATTTTAGCCCCATTCACAAAGGGTTTCCCGCAAGAGAGCTTGCCCTCTTTAGATACGGCTAACACTTCCACTAATTCCACTAAAGCCTTAGGCTCTTTATCCATTTTATCCAATAAGACAATATCGCCTTCAACGACTTTATATTGCTTACCGCCATGCTTGAATATTGCGTATGACATTTCTATTCCTTAAAAATTGAACGCTCTTTTTAAAATAAACGCTTATTATAGTGAGTATTTGCTAAAATGTAACTTTAAATTGAGATTAAATCCACATTAAAAGAATTTTTTTACTCAAAAACACCCCATTTAACCCACCATTATTAACCCGCATTGCCCCACTCAAACCATTCGCAATTGCTATTAACTTGTTTTGGAATACTTTTAGCTTGTTTGTTAAAAAACCAACAAGGATCTGATCATGCGCGTTACCTTTGGCTCTAAATACAACCAAATGAATCACTACCAAAACGCTTTACAAAATAAAATCAACGACGCTAACACGCAGATCGCTTCAGGGCTAAAAATCCGTTATGGTTATCAAAACAGCGACATTAACAACCAGAATTTAAAATTCCAATACGAAGAAAACACCTTAGATCAAGGCATTGATGTGGCTCAAAACGCTTACACTTCAACGCTCAACACCGACAAAGCCTTGCAAGAATTTTCTAAAACGATGGAGGCGTTTAAAACCAAACTCATCCAATCCGCTAACGATGTGCATTCAGAAACTTCTCGCGCCGCTATCGCTAACGATTTAGAACGCTTGAGGGAGCATATGATAAATGTTGCTAACACTTCTATAGGGGGGGAATTTTTATTTGGGGGCAGTAAGGTGGATAGACCTCCCATTGATAGCGAGGGGAAATACCATGGCAATGGCGAAGATTTAAACGCGCTTATTAGCTCTGATAACCTTGTGCCTTATAATATCAGCGGGCAAGATTTGTTTTTAGGCGCGGATAAAGACAAGCACAAACTCATCACCACCAACATTAAATTACTCAACCAAAACAAGCTCCACCCTGATGTGATGGACGCTTTAGAGCATTCTTCATTGCCTGAAGAAGTTTTCATTAAACCCAGCGATACCTTGCGAGAACTCATCGGCGATAACGATAAAGACCCCACCAATGACCCTAAAGAGTTTTTCTATTTGCAAGGCGTTAGGCCTGATGGCTCTAGTTTTAAAGAAAAATTCGCGTTGGATAAAGCCTATCAAAACCAAGAAAGCGCGACTAAAGTGAGCGATTTGTTGGATAAAATCGGGCATGCTTACGGGAACACTTCGCAAAATAAAGTCGTGGATGTGAGTTTGAACAATTGGGGGCAAATTGAGATCAAAAACCTAACCCCCGGCAGTGAAAATTTGGATTTTCATTTGATTTCTAGCGATGGGGATTTTGATAATTTAGACGCCTTACGATCTAGCGGTAAAAGGGTTACTGAATATGTCAAAAGCGCATTTGTAACGGATAGGAGTTTGAGCCAAGTTAAAGCGGTGCCTAGCATGTATAACCCCAAGGTGCTTGAAATCCCTAGCGTGTTTGTCACTAAAGACAATGTTTTAGCCAACAAAAACACCAAATTGAGCGAGATTTTTGGCGATAAGGTGGAAACTTTAAAAATCAACGCCAGCCGCTTGGGCGATACAAGCGCTATTAAAATCCCAAACCTTCCTATTAATTTGGATATTCCCATTCTTTTAGATGTGAAAAACTCTACGATTAAAGATCTGAAAGACGCGATCAAAGAACGCTTCAATAATGAAGTGGATGTGGAAATTGAAACCAACGGGCGTTTGAGGATTATTGACAATTCTTCTAAAGAATCGCCTATCTCTTTTGCCTTAAGCACCCTGGATCAAAAAGGGCTAGAAGTGGCCGGTATCCCCACTAATAACGCGAGCGAATACCAAAAAACCTACTTCAATAAAGAAGGGGCGAAATTAGAAAGCAATGTCGCTCAAATCGCTCAAAATGGCGCGGCTAATGGCTCTACTAAACTGAGTGAAGTCTCTAAGGGGAGTTTAGAAAATAGCGTTTTTAACATGAAATTAAACGATGTGAATGGTTCGTTTTTAGAAGCGCAAATGAATTTGGATCCTAATGGGGCTTTTTTGAGTTTGCCTAATGGCGTTAAAATCCCGCTTTATGACCCCACAAGCGCTGATATTCAAGCGTCTAAACCCAATGAAGTCACTTACAGGCAGCTCATGGATGCGATGAGTATTGCGCTCAATTACAGCAATACTGACCCAGCCATCTACCAACAAATCAGCGATAACCCCACTTCAAAAGAAAGCAAGGAGCGATTTATTGGATTGTTAAAACAAGCTAAAGACAACCTTTCTGTCAATTTGAATGAAGAGAGAAAAGTCATTATCCAAGACAACATGCATTCAAACACCAAAATGCAGTTCATGCTTTTTGATAAGGACTCGAATGATTTTTCTCAAAACGCCTTGCACAGCGACAAACCAAGCCTTAAATTAAACGCTAATAACGCTTTAATTATTGACAAGCCCAGCGTGAATTTTTTTGATCAATTAGAAAATATTATCACTTCTGTAAGAAAAGGGATTTATCGCCCGGACGCTTTAGGGGATACTTATTCTAGCGACATGCGTAATTTAGGCATTCAAAACGGCATCACCCTTATAGATCACTTGAGCGATCACATAGAAAAAATGATCGCTAAAAACGGTGCTCATGGCAAGGCGTTTGAGAACATTATCAGGCGTAATGAAGTTTTAAAAACGCAAGTTCAAAGCATTCGTGGGGAAACGATCGGCACGGATATGGCAGAAACTTACAATAAATTTTCCAATCTCACTAACAACTATAACGCCGTTCTGGCTTCCACGAACAAAATCAATAATTTGTCTTTAACGAAATATTTGTAACCTTTTGGTGGTTTTTAAGCGTTCTATTGAAGAGAAAAATAAATTAAAGGCTTTGTTCTATTAAGCATAAACAAGCCTTAATAATGGGATTTTGGTTATTTTGCTTTAAGCTCATTTTCTTAAGGGGATAGGGGGTATTTTGAATACCTCCTCTACAGCTCCCAACTAAATCCCCTAACCCCAAAAGAACGCATTACAAGAAAATATCACCCAACTAGCGTCAAGCTTTTTTATATTGATATTGTAAAAAACGCTTTTTAGCATTTTTTAAATTTTTACCCTCTTATCGCTTTAAGGCATCTGCAAAACCCCCCTCCTTTTGCCCTTTATTTCGTGGGCAAATCGCCTACAGGACAAGCGGCCACGCCCACGCTTGGACGAGTGAATTTTTCTACATTTTCTTGAGCTTTTTTGGGGTCATTAACCCAAGTTTTATAGAACTCAAAAGGACATTCTGCCACACCCTTATCCCCATCGCCACTAGCAAAAACCCCACTATAACCTCTGTGTAAGAGTTTGAAGAGTTGGTTTTGGCTTTGGTCGTATTTCCTCGCATCACGGATTTGTTGCACGGAAAGTTGAGCGTATTGAAGACCATTTTCTTCTTCCCCGCATTCGCCCAAAGTATGCCCGTCAAAACCAATAATGCTAGAATGCCCAAAATAGGAATACACCCCATCAAAGCCGGTCGCATTCGCTACCGCTACATAACATTGATTAGCCCACGCCATGGCTTTCACTATCGCAATTTGTTGCTCCTTAGCCGGATACATGTAACCTTGACAGCGCACAATAAGCTCTGCCCCACGCATCGCGCAATCGCGCCAAATTTCAGGGTAGTTCCCATCATCGCAGATAATCAAAGAAACTTTCAAGCCCTTAGGCCCATCAACCACATAGGTTTTATCCCCAGGATACCAACATTCAATAGGGCACCAAGGCAAGATTTTGCGGTATTTTTGCACGATCTCACCCTTATCATTGACAAGAATCAAAGTGTTGTAAGGATTCTTTTTAGCTTGCTCATGTTTTTCCCCTGTTAAAGAGAACACTCCCCAAACCTTGTTTTTCTTACAAGCCTCAGCAAGGATTGCGGTTTCTTCCCCAGGAACGCTTGCGGCTGTGTCAAACATTTCTTGTCTGTCATACATGATCCCATGCGTGCTGTATTCAGGGAAAATAATCAGATCCAACCCGGGCAAACCCTGTTTGACCCCACCAATCACCTTAGCGATATTGCGACAATTTTCCAACACCTCTTCTTTAGTGTGGAGTCTAGGCATCTTATAATTAACTACCGCTACGCCCACAGTATCGGGGCTGCTACTAATATCTCCATGTCTCATGTTATGTTCCTTATTTTTTGATGAGAGTTCCTACAAACCCTCTATTTGGATTTATAAAATAATTGTGTAAATGGATCTATAATGAATATAAAAACTTTAATCATTATGATTATTGTGGGCGAGTTTTAACTTTTTTGCTCCATTGGGTAACCTATTTCTAAAAATGAGGTTTTAGTTGCTCTATTTTTATGGTTATTTGATTTTCACTTCCACTAAGCCATATAGCGCATTGATACAATAGATTTTAGCCGCTCTTTGCAAGTCTTGCAATTTCAAAGGGGCATGCTCAACAAGACCCTTTTTTAAAAGCCCCATTACACCCGTCCCATTTAACGCGCCCGCACTAAAATAAGGGGTTAAAAGCCTGTTATGGATTTCTAAAATAAGATTGCTCCTAGTGCCCTCAGTGAGTTCTAGATCCTGGTTATAAAAGATTTCATCAAACATAACGCCTTTTTTAATGAGCGCTCGAGCCTTTTGATAAAAAGGGGCGTAAGTGGTCTTGTGGTATAAAAAATCATTGTGTTTATCAATGGGGGCTTCACTCAAACGGATTTCTAGGCTTTTTAAAGGCTCTAAGGTTTTGTATTCTTTAATGAGCTTGCCCTTTTTGTTCAATAAAACCCTTAAAACCCCTTCTTTTTCTAATTCAAAGTCCAAAAGATTGTCATCGTATTTGAAATTAAAGTATTGGGCGCTATTCATTAAGCGTTCTTTATGGGCGTTTTTATTCTTAATCTCTAATTTTTGATCCCTTTTGATAACTTTCATCGTCTCTATAATCTCAAATTCTATTTTAGGCATCACAAAAAAGGATTTTAAAAAGCTCTCTTCATATTCCTTTGAAGCTTTACTTTTATAAGTTACCCCACTCCCTACCCCTAAATGCAAAAAATCTTCGCGCGCGCTTTTTTCTAAAGTGCGGATAGGCACGCTAAAAAGGGCTTTTTTTTCTCCAACCATGCCTATCGCCCCGCAATACACCCCCCTAGGGCGTTTTTCTAAATCTTCAATGATTTGCATGGTTTTGATTTTAGGGCATCCGGTCACAGAGCCGCAAGGGAACAACGCCTTAAAAATCTCAAACAAGCTTGTTTTTAGGGGCAATTGAGCTTCAATCTCGCTTATCATTTGATACACGCTCGGCAAGTTGATGATTTCAAACAATTGATTGACTTTCACGCTATTTTTTAAGGCCAAGCGGCTCAAATCGTTACGCAATAAATCCACAATCATCACATTTTCGCTTCTGTTTTTGTCATCATTTTGCAAAAACAATCGGTTTTTTTCATCTATCAAGGGGTTATTTGAGCGAGCGATCGTGCCTTTCATGGGTTTTGTGATAATCTTAATCGCTGTGTCTAAAAACTCTAATTCAAAAAACAATTCCGGCGAAAAGCTTAAAACGCTCCCAAACTCATTTTCTATCAAAGCCTTAAAAGGCGTGTTTTGGTTGTGTACCACTTCCTTAAAAACGCGCTTTGGTTTGGCTTTAGTGTTTAACAATAAATCCATCGTGAGATTCACTTGATAGGTATCGCCGTTTTTGAGATGCTCTTTAACGGCTTTAAACTGCTTGAAATAAGTTTTTTGATCTAAAGGGCTGTGGATTTTAGGGTAAAACGCATGCTCTTTTAAAGGCTCTAAAGAATATTTTTTTCTTTCTAAAAATTGTTCAAAATACAAAAAAGGGGTTTGGCTTTGAAAATTTTCATCTAAAAACGCTAAGCGCGCTTCATACAAAAGATACCCCACAAAATACCCTTTCCCCCTATTTTGAGAGATAAAATCCAGGGCGTTTTTAAGCTCATTAAGATTGGTGGCTGTGAGTTTTTTAACGCTTTTTTGATATTTAAAATCCCCAAAAATCATTTAGTTTCTAGCAATCGCTTCGTATTTGTCTATCAAAAACACCGGGTTATAGCTCATCTTAGACCTTCTTAAGCCCTCTAATCCTAGATCTTCTTCTCTGTTAGCGTAAGTTAGATGGCTAAATTCATTCAAAAGCAATTGCTGGTTGATGATTTGATACGCGCCTGCAATATCCGTGCGGGCTTTTTCAATGTGGATGAGCGCGCTCTCTTCGTTTAAAACTTCCCCAAAACTAAACGAGGCTATTTCCCCATTAACCCTAATAAGCCCCCCCTTTACATCCAAGCTTTCATAATTTTCTAAAACGCTTTGAATGCCCTTATTTTCATTGATTAACCCTAGATCATCGGTCTGGCTTTCTAAAAACCACGCTTTAGAGGCTTCTAAAACTTCCTTTTTATTTTGAGGAGAAATTTTTTCATAAACAAAATTCGCATGATTGGTTAAAAACTGGTTTAAGTGGTTTTTTTTCTTATGGTATTTTTTCCCTTTGAGCGCGATTAGTTCTTCAATAGAATAAACATAATCGCTCCTGTCTCGGTTGTAAGTGAAATCAAACACTCCTACAAAATTGTCTTTTAAATCGTCTCTTTGCTCTAAAGTCAGGGAGTGGAATCTTAAATTTTTTTCTAATTCCAAAAGCTCTTTCACGCATTCATGCGTATTCTTACCGATAGGATAGAAATAAAAGGGTTTTTGGTTTTTATAAGTGGTTTGAATCACCAAACAATCCCTAATCACAGCCACTTGAATGAGCCTTGCGTGCTGCCATAAAAAGCAATTGGTAAAGCTCACATCCGATAAAACGATTTTTTGAGCGCTTAAAAACCTTGAAAACAAGTCCTTATGCGCTAGGGTAATTTTTTCAAACATAACAACTCTCTTTTATTTTTTTAACTCTTTGAGGGCGTTTTCTTGAAATTTTCTAGAAATCTTAAAAACCTCTGTATAAAAACCCGTAAGAATTTCTCCATTCAAATGCTTGAAATCCCTTTGGCTGAGTCGTTTTAAAATTTCTCGCTCTCTTTTAGGGCAATAAATGGGGCTTTCTTGTTTGATGAGAGCGATTTTTAAAGCGATTTCTAAGCGTTTGTCTAAAAGATCGCTTAATTCATTATCCAACGCATCAATTTCAGCCCTTAAATTTTCTAAAAGACTATCCAAATTCTTTTGCATCTAATCAAACCCCTTTTAAGCCTTCTTCTTCTAGCCGCCATAAATCTTCTAAAGCCTCTCTTTTTCTTATCACTCTGATTTTGTGATCTTCTAGGGCTAATTCTAAGAGTTTGGGGCGCGAATTGTATTGACTGGCCATGCTAGAGCCATAAGCCCCAACCTTCTCAATCGCTATTTTATCGCCTGGCTCTAATTCTGGCAAATGGACATCTTTTAAAAAAGTGTCGCTGCTCTCACACACAGGCCCTACCACATCGCAAGGCGAAGTCTCACGCCCCCTACAAGGCGTTATGACCCTTATGGCATGCTTAGCATGATACAAACTGGGGCGTAAAAAATCATTCATGCCCGCATCTACGATTACAAAGCGCTTGTTTTGAGCCTTTTTTTCATACAAAACCTGCGTGATCAATTCCCCACTCTCAGCCACGATCGATCGGCCCGGCTCACAAATAATGGTCAAATCCAAGCCTTGAAGCGAATTTAAAATCCCTTGCGCATAATCATAAAGCTTGATAGTCTCTTCATTTTCATAGCTCACGCCAATGCCTCCACCCGCATCAAAAAAGCGCAAATCAATCCCTAGCGCGATCAAAGATTTAGCGATTTTGGCCACCTTTTGGCTCGCTTCTATAATCGGCTCTAAATCTAATAGCTGTGATCCGATATGAAAATGCACGCTAACAGGCTCTAAAAACGCGCTTTTTTTAGCCCAAAGAAACATTTCTAAAGCTTCTTTTTCTCCCACGCCAAACTTATTTTCTTTCAAACCGGTAGAAATATAGGGGTGCGTTTTAGCGTCAATGTTAGGGTTGATTCTAATGGAAATCCTAGCCTTTATCCCTAAAGATTGAGCGATTGTTTCAATCGTTTTTAATTCCATAAAACTTTCCACATTCAAAAATAAAATATTGAGTTTTAGGGCTTGCTCTATTTCAAATGCGCTCTTACCCACCCCGCTAAACACGATTTTATAAGGCTTGATCCCGGCTTTTAAAGCCCTTTGTATCTCGCCTATGGAAACGCAATCTGCCCCACTCCCTAAATTTGCCAATAAGGAGAGGATACTCAAATTAGAATTCGCCTTTAAAGCGTAGCAAATCAAAGATTTACGCCCCTTAAACGCTTCTTTATAATTCAAAAAAGCCTGTTTGATCTTGTCAAAATCATAGAGATAAAAAGGGGTTTTGTGAGTTTGAAACAGCTCTTCATAATTAAACATGGAAAAACCTAACCATAAAATTTGAACGAAGCATTATAGCAAAAAAGCTAAAACGCCACTCGCATGCCCACATTCCCAGTGATATTAAGATCTTGGTATTGCAAGCCCATTTTAAGCCCCACCCCCGCATTCACATACATCAAACGCCACAAATGCATTTCGCCTCCTGTGATCACGCTCGCAAAAGTGTTGAAAATTTCCCCCTTGCGGTACAATAAAGTGTTTTCACCCACAAAACGCACCATATTGTCGCCTTTAGCTTTGATCAAAAGATCCCTACCCAACCTCGCCGTTACAAAATAATAGGAATTTTTACCAAAATATTTACGGCTCTCTAGCCCCATATTGAGCGTTAAAACCGATTCGTTAGAAGGGTTTGAATGCATGACGAATTGTTGGTAAGCTGGATTTTGCATTTTACCTTTCATACCGCTCAAGCCTATGAAATGATAGCTCAAGCCCACTTGAGGTTTTAGCACCACGCTTTTGTGTTTGAACATGAAATCATAGCCATAATTCCCGTTCACGCTCGTTGTCCAGGTGTTGTAGTTGTAGCGTTGGTTCAATACAGAGAGCAAGGAGTTAGAAGAATTGATATGACTCGCATTGCCTCCATAAGTTTCATTCGCGCTCAAAGTGAATTCGTTTCTCTTTAAAAAAGCCCTCGCATACATCCCCACATCCACATTATTACCCAAAGAACGCATGATGTTCCCATTAAAGTCGCTATAGCCATAAGCCACATAACCCCCAAGGATCACGTTTTTAACCAACCGGTCATAGCCCATGTTCAAGCCATAAAGCGTGCCATTGCCCCCAGAAATAAAGCTCGCTCCCCCCACCCCTTGAATCCAAAGGTTATTTTGGTGTTTGCTGAGTTGAGAGTATTTGACAAAAACCTCACTAGGGTTAGGATCGCTAAAACGCTTGTTTTTAAGCTCTAACAAGCGCTCTGAAAAATTGGACTCTCCCTCTCTAGCCCTAAAATCAGAGAGTTTTGTCAAACGGCTGGTTTGTTGGGTGTAACTCGCCAATTCTAAAAGGTTGGTAGCGTTGTCTCTAAAATTAGGGTTAGAAATCAAGCTTGCGGTGTTTTGAAGATCTTTTGTTGCGTCTAAGATTTCATTCAAAGAGTGGTTTTCTAAATAAATCGGCGCAAAAAGCGGGTTTTCTTTGGTTTTTATCATCAATGTTGAAAGCCAATTGATAGCGTTATTCCCCCCTATCGCTTCAATTTGATTGAGCGCGCTTTGTCCTTGAATGCCCGCAATGTAATCCTGTAAGGTGGGAGGGGTAAAATCCATCGCTTTATTGCCATAAGACATTTTAATCTGGTTGTGAAGGACAGAAAGGCTTAAAATGTTGTTTGGAGAAGCGTTGTTTGAATTAGGCAACGCTACGCTCAATAATAACCCCTTATCTTGCAACAAAACCCGTTGGCCCAAATAAGTCAATACGCCGTTTTTTTCCTCTATGTGGTTTCCGTTGATATTGATTAAGGTATAGAGTTTCAAATACGATTGCAAGCTATCGGGGTTGATATTGTAATTGATGTAACGGCTGCTTTTTAATAAAGTGTAAGTCGTGTTATTGGCCATGCTGTTATTGACATTTATAAAAGGCGTTTGGGTGGTGTTGAGATTAATGATTCCCTCTGCTTGAATGAGCGGATTTACAGGCGTTTGAGAATTTTCTAAATTAAAATGTATCGTTCCCAAATTATTCAACGCCCCCCTACTTCTAACCCATAAACACCGGTGTTTAAAGAAGCGTTTGAAGCGATCACTAAATTTTGAAGCACCTCTATTTTGTGCGTGGCGTTGTTGTTAAATACGCCTTGAATATTTAAATTATTCGTTACAAAGCTGGCGTTTTTTTCTAACACCGCTTGGTTGGAAATCGTAAGGTTGTTGGCTTGGAATTGAGCGTTATTGTAAAGATACAGGTTTTTAACGTTTGCAGAGCCTTTAATCTTTGAAAAATCAACCACCCCATTAGCGTAAATATTGCCTGAAAAATTGAAATCATTCGCCGTAACCATCAAGCTCTCATCGTTATTATTCAAGGCGATTGGCGCGTTATTTGACGCATTACTAGAAGAAGCACCATTCGTGCTTTGGGTGCTAAGCACACAAGGGTTTGTGGCACTAGCTGCAGTTGGATCGCTTTGTTGCACGCAACTAGCGTTGATAAACAGATTGCCTTGAGACACGGAAACATTGTTACTACCGGCATTAATCTTAAGGCCGTTGCTGGCATCAAGCGTGGTGATGTTGATGTTAGAAACTTGATCGGACAACAAATTGAGCGTTCCAGAATGGTTAGTGAAAGCGATGTGGTTGTTTCCGGCAAAAATAAGCGAATTTCCTGCGTTAAAAGAAAGCGTGCCTCCATTGGCGTTAGAGAAAGTGGAATTTTGCACAAAAACATTGCCTTGCGCGTTGAAACTAAAATCCCCTTTTTGCCACACTTGACTCAAGCCATAGGGAGCGAAAAGCCCCTTTTTACCAAGACTAGGGATCAAATCCCCCAAACCTTGTTCATAAATAGACCCTAAGCCTTTAGCCGCTAGGACTTTGTCTAAAACGCTTTTAATCTGCTGGTTTTGCAGCAAGCTTTCTAAAGAATTGAGCGTGTCTTGGCCTAAAAATTCGCCAATCATTTGCTTGCCTAAAGCCACTACATCGTTTTGTAAAGCGTCGCTCGGTTTGACAATATCTTGCAGCATCACGCTTATGACTTGCCCTATATCGTTAGCGGAAATAAAGCCGGTGATCTGATTGAGCAACCCTTTTTTACTCAATAAATCATTGATGGACATGCTGCCTATAAGCTTTTCAGGGTTTTGCAAATCAATGCCCCCTAGTCCGGCTAATCCCCCCACTAGCCCGGTCCAAAAGCCTAGTTTTTGCCTGATCAAATCCTTAATCGCTGTATTCAAACCGCTATCGTTCATGAGGTTATCAAAATTATTCTGCCCCAAAAGCTGGCTTAGGGTTTGATTTTTTTGCTCAGGCGTTAAATACCCCCCAATCACGCTATCACTCCCTAGCGTATTTACTATCAAATTCCCTAATCCCCCGGCTTTATTGATGGATTGCATCGCCACTTCGCCCAAAATATTAGCTAGCCCGGCTTGATTGAAAACCTTATTGATGCCCTCTTGGCCTAGCATGCTAAAAATCCCATCGGTTTGCGAGCTTACGATATTAGCCTGGTTGAGAATGAGCGAAGTTTGGCTGTTAAAAGTTACGCTCGCGCTCCCCCCAGTCCCCCATGCGTTCCCGCTCCCTAAAGTGCCGGTAAGATAAATTTCTTTAGCGTTAAAAGTCGTGTCAATATAGCCCAAATCAGCCGAGCTGGACTCTAAAAGCTGCCCTAAATAAGTGCCTCTAAATTTTTGGCACACAATATCGGTGTAATCGCAAGGCTTTTGATAGCCAAAGCCCCCAAAAACCACCGCGCTATTAGTGTCTGTTTGCCCTATTTTAGTCGCTCCTATAATCAAAGCGCCGTTATTGAAATTTTGCACGACCGAATTGTTTGCGTTATCAATCAACTCGTTAATGTTTTTCCAATCGCTAGGGGTGATGAGTTTGGTAAGCTGGTTTAGCGCATCGCCTTTTAAACCGCTCAAACTTGAAAGCGAAAAATCATTCCCTAAAATCTTTTTGATTTCAGGGTAGAGTTTGAGCGCCATTTGCCCTAACGCTTTGATATTACTGAAATTATAGCCCTTGTTATAGACGTGTAATGCGCTGATAGGGTTGCCTTGCGCGTTATAGGTTTGCGAAATGACAGAAGACTCAGAGCTTATATTGTTATTTTTCGTGGTGTTATTACTGCCACTGGCTTGATAGGATTGGTTGGGGTTGTAATAGCCTTTCACGCTGCTCGTGAGATAAAACACGCCTTGTGCGTCATCGCTATAAGAATACACGCCGTTAGCGTTGTTATAAACCTTTTGGTAGTTAAAGATTTCAGAGCCAATGTTATAGAGCGTGTTTTTAATGCCCGGGATTTGAGAGAGCGTAACGCTCAGTTGGTTGTCTTTAAAACTCTCGGTGATTTTTAGGGCGTTATTGAGGGGGTTAGTGAAACTATAAGTTTGGTTTTTAGCGTCATAAATCCCATCATTGATGCGCATGCCAAAGAAGCTGATACGCTCATACCAATTACCATTCATGTCCGCTTGAATGATGTTATACACACGATTTTTATTACCGTTCAGATCGCTTAGTAAATCAATGTTAGCGATATTCAAGCTCCCTTGATCGCTGAAAACAAGCTGGCTGTTTTTCAGATTCAGCACGCTGTTATTGTTAGGGTTTAAGAGGTTGCCTCCCAAACTCAAGGGCGCTTTAATATTAAGGGCTTGATGGAAAGCGATGGGGCTTTGAGAAAAAGCGTTATCATAGAAATTAAACGCCGTGTTAGAGGTGATAGCGCTAGAGCCTTGAAAATCTAAAGAAGAATGATTGCTTAAATTAAACTGCCCTCCTAAAGAGCTCGCTCCCTTAAACACGATAGAGGAATTATTCAAACTCGTAGTAATATTCGCTGAATTGAAATTAACCGCTCCGTTAAAATTAAGGTGAGAGCCATTGCTCGCAATCAAGCTCGCATAATCGTTGATCGTGGCGTTGTTGGAAACATTGATAGTGCTTTGGTTGAGGTTAAGAGAGCTGGTGTCGTTCAAATTCAAATCGCCTTGAAGATCCAAGGTTGAATGGTTGCTCGCATTGATAGAAGCGTTTTGAGAAAGATTGATCGCATTGGCTTTAATGCTGCTTGTCCCCACTGAAACGCTTAAATTGGAATTGTCAAACAACACGCTTTTAGCTTGCATTTGATACAAACCAGAGCTTAAATTAGAGCTGTTAGTGAAACTGATCGCATTAACGGCATTGAATTGAAAAACGGATTGCGTTTGCCCCACATAGCCTCTAAAAGAGCTGTTAGAAAAATCCAGATTCAAAGCGTTGAAACTAAAATTAGGGTTGCCTTTATTTTGCGCGGTATCGTCTATAAAATAGGAGTTTTTGGCTTGAATATTCGCGCTGTTAGAAACAAAATTCATAGAAGAGCTTTGCGTGCCAGCGGCGCGGTTATACAGAGTCGCGTTCGTTAAAAGAATGCCTTGAAGCCCGTTAAAATTAAGGCTCGCGCCCCCACCGCTAGAAATGCGATTCCCGCTTTCAATGCTACCGGTGATGTAAATCTTTTGCGCTTCATAATGCCCTGTGATAAAGCCTATGCATTGCAAATTCCAGCAATACCCGCTCGCATCATTACTCCCTGCCCCCTTATTGTCCCCAAAGCGAATGATCACATTAGATTGTGGTGCATCGCTTACGCTCGTCCATATATTTTTAGCCCCAAAAACGATCGTGCTGTTTTGCCCGGTGAACGTTTGAGAAAATTCCGCCTTAGTGAATAGAGTTTTCCCGCTCGCATAAAAATCAATGCTATTGTCGTAATAGTAAATGGTGTTGTTTGGATTCCCTAAATTATTGTTATAGCTGTTAGGCATGTAGGTCATAAAACCGAGAGCGTTTTGATAATACAAACGATCCGATTTTTCCATATCCATGTAATCAAACACCATGCCAACGCCCAAACGCCGGATAGAAATGCTGTTGGGTGAAAAAATCTCTTGGAAATTGTAGGTTTGGTTGTTGAAAGAATACACCACATCATAAATACCATTACCCGCACTAGAAACGAGCTTTTCACTGCTAGCCCCATGCCCTTGGTAGTTGATGAGCTGCCATAGATTTTTACTGAAAGCGTTGTTGTATTCAATTTCTTTAGAAGAGCTTACAAGGGTGATAGGGTTGCCATTTGTGATAGCTTCACCAATATTAATCACCGAATGAGCGCTAAAACTAATCATCCCATCGCCAAAAGATAAAGGGGCGTTTAGGTTTTTTAAAGTGATGTTATTGAGAGTAACCTGCCCTTTCACGCTCGTGTTCGTAGGGCCATTAAATACCACGTTATCAAAGGTTGCATTCCCTGCAATATTCACAGAGCCTGTATTATTAAAATTAGCAGTATTTTGAGAACCATTACTATTGGTAGAGTTCCCAAAAACAGCGTTCCCAGCGATTTGCAAATTTGAATTAGCGTTAGTGAAATCCCCCACAAATGAAGTGGTCGCGTTAGAATTATTGAAATTAAAAGAAGCGCTATTGTTAAAATTAGCGTTATTGAACGAAGCGTTTTTTGCGCTAATCTCAAACGAACCGCTATTGAACTGGTTGTTATTTGAAAAATTCAAGCTATCGCCGCTGAATTGGTAACTCCCTCCATTAAAGTTGGTGTTTTCAAAAGTCGCTTGCCCTGCATTGAAAGTGAATTTCCCGTCTTTGGCTTGGTTAGTGAAAGTTGCGCCATACACGGAAAGTTTGCCGTTAGCGTTTAGGCCACTCAAATTCTGCGAATTGTCCATGTTTTGCGTGGAAAAAGTCATGGAGCTTGAATAAATCCCGGCGTTATGCTGCGTGATAGTAGCGTTAGCGATATTGATACTATCTACCCCATTAAAGACCAGATTGGCTGCCCCACCGGTGCCTACACGATTGCCAGAACGCAGATTTGCTGTGATATAGACATGATAAGCGCTATAAGTGCCGTTAGTCGTGCCTGTGCATTGGTAATAGGGCCAAGGCCCGCAATGCCCATTAAGAGCGCTCCCTGAAGTGTCCCCAAAAGACACCGTGTCGCTAGAAGAAACGCTATTTCCAGTCCATGTTGCGTTATACCCAATCACCAGATTACTACCACTCGCGCTAAAGATCTGTTTAAACGAATTAGTATAGCTCCCCCATATTTGAACGCTCGGCAAGTAATAAGTCCCGCTCTCTGTAAAATTTTGAGATTTGGGGATGTAATATTTATGATCATACCAAGGCATGTCAGCATTAATATAATTTGAAGCGGATAAGTCAAATTTAGAGCCGTTAATGACAGGGGGTGGCGTGTAAGTCCCGCTCTCTAAAGCCTGGATAATAATGGAATTAGGACCAAAAGTTTCTTGCAGTTTGTAGATAGTATCCCCTATTTTATAGCCCACTTGATAGACTTGTGGGGAGTCTTTAGTGGGTGCAGAGGGCGAAGAGTCAGCGGGTTTAGATGTTGCAGCGTTTTCGCTCAAAAGCTGTCCAGTAACCCCATTGTAAGTGATCATATCCCACAAACCTTGAGCGAAACTTTGCGGCTTTGAAGGGCTTTCAGTTGTTTTTAAGGCGTTTGTCAGGCTATTGAGCACATGGTTTAAAAGATGATTATAAGTGATCCCACCGCTAGAATTTAAAATCGTTACGCTATTTTTATCCCCTAAACTTGTGAGGTTGAAAGTCGTCCCTTGAGTGAGAGTGATTTTAGAACTCCCAAAATCAAGGGTTGAGCCATTTTTCAAATCATTCTTACCGCTTAAAGTAACGCCACCGGTAACACTCATGTTGTTTGTATCAACAGAAGTGTTGAATGTCGTGTTATTAAAACTCGCATCTTTTTCTATAGTGATTTTACCGGTATTATTAAAAGTGGCGTTATCAAACGAAGCGTTTTGTATCGTCAATTGCTGGTTTGAATTGTTAAAGGCTTGCTCAAAAGTCGCAAAACCCTTAAGAGTGGTAGCGCTACCGCTAAAAGAGCTGTTTTCAAACCGAATTTGGGGGTGCTGAGTGCTGTTAGCTGGATTAGTTTGGTTGTTAAAAGTAAAAGTCCCCCCATTAAAGGAGCTGTTTTGGAAAGTGGCTTGATTCTCAAAAGTGTATGTGGCGTTACTAAACGAAGCGCCATTAAAAGAGCTTGTGCCTTTAAAATTAAAACTACCGCTATTAAAAGCGGTATTATTGGTAGCGCTAAATCCTTTATTGAAAGTGAATGCCCCCCATTCCATTTCGCCCCGCTAAAAGTGGCGTTCTCTTCAAAAGTGAAACTGCCGCTTGCGTTACTAAAGGTCGTGTTAGTAGCGTTAGTCGTGCCTTTAAAAGAATAGCTAGGCCCAGAAGTGGAGCAATTAGCCCCTATCCCAACACTAACTGAAGAACTGCAAGTATCCCCACTTAAAGAAACCGAATTAATGGTAATGGCGCTGTTAGCGTTGCCTATATTCACTTGCGAAGTTTTATACGCGTTGATATTAGAATTAATGGTAACTTTATTAGCGTTCAAGTTTAAAGTGGCTGTGCCGGTGTGCGTGCCCGCTCCCGATCCCACACGATTGCCCACTTCTACGCTGTTATTCACATTGATAGTCCCAGCGCTAAAAGTAACATTAGTATGCCCATTAGGATACCAAGAAGTGAAGCTATTCCCACTACTCGCACCTAGATTAAAAGTAGCGTTACTGCCTAATTCAATATTTAAATTCCCCCCATTATATTCCCCTCCGGTGTAGTTATACAGACCGCTTAAAAAATAAGTGCCGTTATCATTTTTTAAATTGGCTGTGATGTCTTGGTTGTTTTGAGAGTGGTAGTAGTTAGCCGCATTACCCCCTGCCCAAGTTTTTGTGATGAGTTGGTTTCCTGTGTATTGTTGTGTTTTTTCCTCCCATTTATCGCAACTCCATAAAGCATACCATGGATGATGCACGCATACCTTTTGGCTTTTTCCCCCCCAGCTAAGCCCCAAAATATCCGTTCCATCCGCATACACCCCACTAGCAAACCCGCTGATTAGTAAAGGCATAAGCCATAAAGGACGCTTTAAGATGGTTTTTTGCTTGCATGTTATCTTTTTTGGTTTCTTTTTAAACTTTTTCATTAAAACGCTACCTTCTCATTTCCTAGATGGTAGCCAAAAACTCTCTCATTTGATTAAATCAAAGGGACTAAAGCGCATTTTTTCCAAGCAAACGCCAAAAAAACAAAGCGCACACCAGCACAAACAATTCCTTAAACAGCCATTCGCTTTGAGCGTGCGAGCGGGCAAATTCAGCGCTTTGAAGCGCGGCTTCGCCTATTT
>ASYU01000238.1:0-5545 GCA_000448465.1 Helicobacter pylori PZ5056
TTTTTCATTATTGGTGGCATTATTTTATTTTTACTAAGCGCTAATCACATGTTACTAACACCAAAAGAACGCATGCGTTAAATCCTTAGTCCTATCATTTATCAATTGTTTAACTTTTTTTGCTCAATCGTGGGATAGCTCTTTAATGGTACGAGCACCCACTACATAACATGAACGCTCCTTAAATTTATTCTCATCTCGCTCCCATTATGCGCTATCAATTAACAAGTTTCAATATAATACAAGATCTTTTTATAACTTGTCATGTGTTAAGGATCAAAATGCGCGTGTTTGTTTGCTTTTTAGGGGTTTTTGTGTCTAATGGCTTGGCTCGTTTTGGCTATGTGGTTTTAATCCCCCTACTCATTTTATCAGGGAGTTTAACCCCACACCAAAGCTTCCAACTGGGTATTGCGGTGTTAATGGGCTATGTTTTTGGGAGCTTTTTAATCCAATTTTTAAGCCCGTTAATGTCATTAGAAAGCATCGCTAAAATCAGTTTTGGCTTGATCGCTTTGAGTTTTTTAGTCTGTTATTTTGATAGTATCCCTTTCTTTTGGCTTTGGATCTGGCGTTTTATCGCCGGTGTGGCTAGCAGCGCGTTAATGATTTTAGTCGCCCCTCTCTCTTTGCCCTATGTCAAAGAACATAAAAAAGCCTTAGTGGGAGGGCTTATTTTTAGCGCTGTAGGCATTGGATCTGTCTTTAGCGGGTTCGTTCTGCCTTGGATCAGCTCTTATAATATCAAATGGGCATGGATTTTTTTAGGGGGCAGTTGTTTGATAGCCTTCATCCTTTCCTTAGTGGGGTTAAAAACCCGTTCTTTAAGGAAAAAATCCGTTAAAAAAGAAGAAAGCGCGTTTAAAATCCCCTTTCATTTGTGGTTATTGCTCATTTCTTGCGCGCTCAATGCGATTGGTTTTTTACCGCACACGCTTTTTTGGGTGGATTATTTGATCCGCCATTTAAATATCTCCCCCACTATCGCTGGAACTTCATGGGCGTTTTTTGGTTTTGGAGCCACGCTTGGCTCTTTAATCAGCGGCCCCATGGCTCAAAAGCTAGGGGCTAAAAACGCCAACATCTTTATCCTCATTTTAAAATCTATCGCATGTTTTTTGCCCATTTTTTTCCACCAAATCTCTTTACTCAATTTAAGCATCTTTATAATGGGAGCGGCCACGACCGCTAATATCAATTTATTCAGCATGATGGCTTTAAAAATTGCAGGCGCGAAGCATTTCGCTCAAGCGTCTTCTTGGGTGGTGTTTTCTTTTGGCATTTTCCAAGCGCTTTTCTCGTATCTTTTCACGATCTTTTTAGGGGATTTGGGCTATGTTTTGATTTTTGTTATTTGTGGAGCGTGTTTGGTTTTAAGCTTCATCGTTCTTTTCCCCATTAAAATGCAAACAGCTATCCATAAATAGAAAAATTATGGGGTTTCAAAACCCTTGATGCCGAGAAAATCCTTAAAACCCTTTAAGGAATTTAAGATTTTTTCACGCTCTAAATCGCGCATGATAAAAACGAGGTTAGAGCCGTTTTGATCCTTTAAAATGTGTTTAGGCGGGTAAATGACATGCATCACGCCGTTAATGCTCACTAAAAGATCGCTTCCAATATCAATAATCCCCTTTATGCGTAAAATCTGCGTGCCGTATTGATGCAACAACAAACTCAGCCAAATCCCAAACGCGCTCCATTCCATCGCCCCTTCAAAACTAACGCTTAAAGTTTCAAAGCCTTGCGAGTGCGAATCCTTTGGCATTCTTGGCGTAAAATTTCGCGCCCCATTTTTGCGTGAAAAAAAGCTTTCGTAATCTATATTTTTCTTGTCAAAAATTTCTGCGCTAGGGTTAAGGGATTGTATCCGCTCTTTTAATTTCATTAAAGCCGCACTGTCGTTTTGCAAATCCGTTTTGGTCAATAAAACGCTATCAGCAAAAACGATTTGCTCTTTAGCTTCATTGTTTGTTAAATGCGTTTTAGCGTTCAAAACATCCACGCAAGCCACCACGCTTTGGATCTCAAAATGTGCCCCTAAAAAAACATCGCTCAAAATCGTCCATAAAATCGGCGCCGGGTTGGCTAAACCGGTGGTTTCAATGATGATGCGCTTTAAAATTTCGCCGCGCCATTCATAGTTGTTGAGCGTGGCTTTTAGAGACTCCACTAAATCTAAGCGTTTGTTGCAACACACGCACCCTGCGTTAAGATAGAGCATTTTTTCACCGCAATATTGAACGCTTAAGATGCGCTGATCCAAGGCGGCTTGACCGATTTCATTGATAATAAGGGCAACGCCTTGGTGATCTATTTGGTTTAAATATTCGCTCAAAAAACTCGTTTTACCGCTGCCTAAAAAACCGGTGATGAGCGTGATAGGGATTTTGGGCATCAGTGAGTGGCGTGTGTCTGTTGGTTTAAAAACGCTAATAAATTAGAATCTAGCACATCCATTTCTTTTTTGGCTAATTTTTGTGCCTTACCCCACAAATCGCCTAAATCATTCACGATCACGCTCTGCCCTTTTTTATCGCACAGCACAAATTTCGCGCCTTGCCAATCATTAATTTTTAGCCCATAAAACGCCAAAATTTGATTGAGCAACCCCACTCGTTTGAGCCGTGCTCTTTTGCGTTCCCTGGCGTTTTCATTCGCACTAATAAGCGCATTTGGCTCTTTCAAATTTTCATCAATCTCATAACTATCGCTCCCATTGGTCCCATAATTTTCATCGCTCCAGTGAAAAGAACTGATAAGCTCCCCGCATAAAACGCACATCTTTCAACCTTTTAAACCTAAATCATGCTACAATTTTACCGAAAAAAAACAAGAATAAATCTAGTGCTATTTAATTGTTTATTATAGGAAATTTAATGCAGGATTATAGAACTCTCACGCTAGAAAATATTTACGCACCAGATGAAATAACAGATGCGCTTTCATTGTTACAATCTTGCGGTATTGAATCGATTGTCAATCCTTCAAATATCACGCTTAATTTTGACATTGTGGATTTAAAAATGCTTGAATCTACTACACAAAATACGCTGGTTCAAAAGACATTAGAGGAGTTGTATAAAATTCGCTCATTTTCCAGTCAAAATGGCAAAATCGTATTTAAGAGCTTCAACAAAGCCAAAAAAGTCGCCAACAAAAAGCAAAACGCAAAGGCAAGATTGGCTTACGAATCTTACAAAAAAGAGTTTAGCAAAGAGACGAATGAGATCCAAAGCTATCTTAATCAAATTTACTGCGAAGACAGCTTGGAGTTTTTAAAAAAGCTCCCAAATAATTGCATAGATATAGTGCTAACTTCGCCACCTTACAACTTTGGCATCAATTACAACGCAACACAGGATACAAATCTTTGGCAAGAGTATTTCAACACGCTTTTTGCTATTTTTAAAGAGTGTATTCGTGTATTAAAAAGCGGAGGGCGAATCATTGTCAATATCCAGCCTATGTTTAGCGATTATATCCCTACACACCATTTTATCAGCAAATTTTTCATTGATGAAGGGCTTATTTGGAAAGGCGAGATTTTATGGGAAAAGAACAACTACAACTGCAAATACTGCACTTGGGGAAGCTGGAAAAGCCCTGCTGCACCCTATTTAAAATATTCGTGGGAGTTTATTGAAATTTTTTGCAAAAACAGCCTTAAAAAAGAGGGCGATAAAAACAGCATTGACATAACCGATGATGAGTTTAAAAAGTGGGTTTATGGAAAGTGGAACTTTGCCCCAGAACGCAACATGAAACAATACGGGCATGATGCAATGTTCCCAGAAGAATTAGTAAAGCGGTGTTTAAAGCTATTTTCCTATCAAAATGATATTGTATTGGATCCATTTAATGGTGCAGGGACAACGACAAAAGTCGCCAAACAACTAGGGCGCAGATTCATAGGCATAGATATTAGCGAAAAGTATTGTGAAGTGGCAAAAGAGAGATTAAAAGAGACAACAAATCTCTTTAATGCAGGGGTTTAATGTGGGTTCTATAAAAGATATTATACAAGTTTATAATAGCGTGGTTAAAGTGATTGATGAAGATGCTTCAAATCAAGATGACAGGGCATATGGCGGAGTTATAAGAAGCGCTAAAGGCAAATTGCAAGAATATATCAGCGAAGAGATTGTAAAAATAGCGTGGCAAAATATTGGTGCTAAAGCCGATAGACTTGAAATAAATTCTAATAAAATAAAGATTCCTATCAAAGACAGCTACATAGAAAATATAGCCAACCAACAAGTAAAGGAATACATATTAGAGCATAAGAAAGATTATTATTACGGATTGAGCGTTGATAAACATGTATTTGTGGATAATCAATTGGTTATGGGGATAGAATGTAAAGCTTATACAGAAAACGCCATGCTAAAGCGAATATTAGTGGATTTTCATCTCCTTAAGACTTTATATCCAAATATATCTTGTTATTTATTTCAGCTAGAAAGTCAATTAGGAGGGGATTATTCAGCTTTGCCAAAAACCCTATTGGGATCAAAACCCACGCATTCTATAATGAGCTACTTTGAAAGCGTGAATCTAAATATAGTAACCTTACTCAAAGGCGAAAGAGACATAAACCAACCTATACACAAAAATTTCAAACCTTTAGAAGAAGAAAATCTAAAGAAAACAATCAAACTAATGGAGAATGAATTGAAAGTTTATTTGTAGCAGTTGGTGTGAATCCCGCTAAATTCACACTAACTTAGATGCAATTTTAACCGCTATTTTTTTCTAGGGTTTCGTTTTAAGAAATCATCAGCGATTTCATTGAATGTTACCCAACGCACGCCCTTATGCTTGTTGATATGCTCAATGATTTTTTCATGCATGAGCAACACTTGCGGACGGGCACTCACATCAGGGTGGATTGTCATGCTAAACACCGCATAATCCATCTCACGATAAACCCAATCAAATTGATCGATCCACATTTGCCCTATATCATGCGGGCTTACAAAACCAAAACTATTGGGGGACTTTTTGATGAACATCATCGGCGGTAAATCGTCCAAATACCAGTTCGCAGGGATTTCCACCAGATCGGTTTCCACCCCACGGATTAAAGGCTTCATCCAATCCTTAGCCTCCAAACTATAATCAATCTTGCTCCAACTATCCCCCACGCGCACGAAATAGGGCGTGAAATCATTGTGCATGAGCGAGTGGTCGTATTTGAAGCCGTGTTTTAAAAGCAATTCATTAGTGATATTAGAAAACTCCCACCACGGCGCCACATAGCCTGTGGGGGCTTTGCCGGTGAGATCTTTAATCAATTCAACGCTTTTTAACAAAACATCTTCTTCTTGCTTGGCCGTCATAGCGATAGGGTTTTCATGCGAATACCCATGTGCACCCACTTCATGCCCTACATCCACGATCATTTTCATTTGTTCAGGGAAAGTTTCAATAGAATGTCCCGGCGCAAACCAAGTCGCCGGGAGATGGTATTTTTTAAACAATTTCAAAAGCCGTGGGATCCCCACTTCCCCAGCAAAAAGTCCGCGCGAAATATCATCAGGCG
>ASYU01000239.1:0-4601 GCA_000448465.1 Helicobacter pylori PZ5056
CCCCCCATTAAAGACTTCGTCCATGAGCGTTTTACAATAAGCCTGTTCGTTGTCATCAATGCTCACAAACATTACGCCTTTATCATTCAATAGAGCATGTGCAAGCTCCAGGCGGTTTTCCATCATAGCGAGCCAGCTGGAGCGCTTGAAATTATCCGCATAAACAAATTCATTGTTTTGCGTGTTGTAAGGCGGATCAATATAAATGCAATCAATGGCTTCTTTATAGCGGTTTTTGAGGGAGTTTAGGGCTTGGTAGTTTTCGCTTTTAATGAGCGTGCCGTTGATTTCATTCTCACTGAATAAGCTTTTAATCTCTTCTTCTAAATCTTTAAAATAGAGGGTGTCTAGGGGCGAGAACTCGTTTTCTAAAAGATTGTCTGTGGTTTTTAAATTCAAGTCTTGCCATTCTTTAACTTGTTTGGGGTAGTTTTTGTGGTTTGTGATTTTATTCAGATCGTAGTTTTTAGCCTTTAGTTTGTCTAGGCTTACGATGAAATGCGAGTTTAACACAAAGCGGGGTTTGTTCCAAATCTTACAAAGTTCGTTTTCAAATTCGCTCACTAATGAAACCACTTCTAAAGCCACTTCTTTAATAATGTTGATTCCATTAAGGCGTTTGTGATCAAATGCGGTCATTTCTTTAAAAAGGTATTCAAACAGATACAAATCCAACTGCTCTTTTAAAAACCCTTGCGCGTTTTTATGGATGAAATAATCCATACTGCCTTGCTTTTTGAATTTCACAAACGCTTTTTTTAACACTTCTTCATCAAGCTTGACGCCTTGATTGGAGCATTCTTTTAGGATTTCATTCGTTTTTGTTTGAGTCCCCTTGCTGCTGAGCGTAACGCTAAAATTTAGGGTGTTGGTTTTTGCGTCTGTATCTTTTAGAGTAAAGACTAAATCTATTTTTTCATTATTCTTTTTACTTTCTAGTAAAGAAGTGTCAAAATTAAAAAGAATGTTTTCTAATTCAAAGCAAAAATCCTTATAAATCGTTTCGCTTTTCACATAGTAAAGATCTTTGGTTTTATAAAATAAAGCGGTGTCTTTTTTAAGGGAGCATTTTTCATAACCGCTTTTGGTATAAAGATTATCATAAAGGGGCGTGTCGTTGAAATAAATCCCTCCATTAGCGCTGAAATAACGCTTGAAAAAGCTATAGAGTTTGTCAAACAATTCTTCTTTGAGATCGTTGTTGTCTTGGCATTTTAAATCAATGAGTTTTTTTAATTCTTGTTTTTTATGGTGGTAATACTGGCTTTTAGCTTTCATGAGGTTGATCATGCCACTTTTGATGGCTCTAGGGCTAGAATCTAAAAGGCTTTCTGGCTGGTCTTCAATCTTAACGCCTATGAAAAGGTTTTCTAAAACTTCATAAAATTGCGCTTCGTTCGTTTTCATTATCACGCTCCTTAAAAAACATTAGGAAGTATTATAACAAAGCCCACCCATTAAGCGCTACAATACCCCCATGCAAAAAAAGATTTTTTTATTAGAAGACGATTACCTTTTAAGCGAGAGCGTTAGGGGGATTGACTTATTGAAAATTTAGATTGCCTTGACTGACTCATTTTTTTAAAATACCCCCATTTCATTGTAAAATTATCTCTGTGAAACCCATTGAAGTTTAATAAAAGGTAAAAATAGGATTGAATATCAATAAAGTGTTTTATCATAGCAGCGCCAACATGAATGAAGTGTCAAATAATAGCGTGGATTTGATCATCACAAGCCCGCCTTATTTTAATATCAAAGATTACACGAAAAATGGCACACAAGACTTACAGCATTCAACTCAACATGTTGAAGATTTAGGGGCGTTAGAAAAATATGAAGATTATCTTTTGGGTCTTTTAAAAGTTTGGCTTGAGTGCTACAGAGCGCTAAAACCCAATGGTAAGCTATGCATTAATGCGCCTTTAATGCCCATGCTTAAAAAGGTTTTAAACACGCACTATAACCGCCATATTTTTGATTTGCATGCTGATATTCAGCACTCCATTTTGCATGATTTAAACAACACGCTAGAAAACAAGCCTAAAATGTTCTTACTGGATGTCTATATTTGGAAACGCGCCAATCCTACTAAAAGATTGATGTTTGGGAGCTACCCTTATCCTAGAAATTTTTATGCGCAAAACACTATAGAATTTATCGGTGTGTTTGTCAAAGACGGCAAACCCAAACAACCCACAGAGGAGCAAAAAGAACAAAGCCAATTGACTCAAGAGGAATGGGTGGAATTTACCAAACAAATTTGGGAAATCCCAATCCCTAATAAAAACGATATTGCTTTTGGCAAGCATGCGGCTTTAATGCCGGCTGAATTAGCAAGGCGTTTGATTAGATTGTATAGTTGCGTGGGCGATGTGGTTCTAGATCCATTTAGCGGGAGCGGGACAACCTTAAGAGAAGCAAAGCTTTTAAAAAGAAATTTTATAGGTTATGAACTCTATGAAAATTATAAGCCCTTGATTGAGCAAAAATTAGGAAACTTGTTTGATTTTGAATAAGATTTATATAGAAGATGTTTTCACATTCTTAGACAAATTAGAAGATAAAAGCGTTGATTTAGCCATTATTGATCCTCCTTACAATCTTAAAATTGCTTCATGGGATAGTTTTAAGAATGATGAAGAGTTTTTAACATTTTCTTACGCTTGGATTGATAAAGTGCTACCCAAAATCAAAGACACAGGGAGTTTTTATATCTTTAATACCCCCTTTAATTGCGCTTTATTTTTAGCGTATTTGCGCCAAAAAAAAGTGCATTTTTTAAATTTTATCACTTGGGTTAAAAAAGATGGGTTTGCCAACGCCAAAAAGCGTTATAACCATGCGCAAGAAAGCATTTTATTTTATAGCATGCACAAGAAAAACTACACCTTTAATGCCGATGAAGTTCGCACCGCTTATGAATCCACCGAACGCATCAAACATGCTCAAAGTAAGGGGATTTTAAAAAATAACAAACGCTGGTTCCCTAACCCTAAGGGTAAATTATGCCTTGATGTGTGGGAAATCACTTCACAAAGGCATGTTGAAAAAGAGAATGGTAAAATCCTTAAGCCAAAACACCCTAGCATTAAACCTAAAACGCTCATTGAGCGCATGATAAAGGCTAGCTCTAATGAAAACGATTTGATTTTAGATTTATTTAGCGGCAGCGGCATGATTAGCTTAGTGGCTAAAAGTTTAGGGCGTAATTTTATAGGGTGTGAGAGCCATGCTGAATATGTGCATGAGAGTTTGGAAATGTTTAAGTATAATGAATACAAATCCCAACACAATCGTTACGATCAAAATAAGATTAAAACCATTATTCAAGCTATTTTTAATGAAGTGGGAGAGGATTTTTTACAAATCCGCACCACCGATATGAGCAAACGCCCTAGCAATATCATAGGCGAAGAGGTTTATGCAAAAGTGGTTGATAATATCTGTAAATCTGAAATGTCTCAAGACAATTTAAGAAAAAAGAATCAAGTAACCCAAGACAGCTTGAGAAAAAATCTTTTTGTAGATATGCATAGAATGGGGTTGATTGAACGCTACAATAAAAATAAGGAACCTACAAACCCCTACATTCAAAGCAATATTAAATATATCAGTTTAACTCCCTTAGCTATAGAATTTTTAAACGCGCAGGATTTGTTAAGAAAAAATTTTTGTTACACGCAAGCTTTAGAAAATCTTTTACAGGGTTTTGGGGCAGAATGCAGAGAGGTGATGATAGAGCTTGACAATCATTATTTAGACATTGAAGAAGTGATGTTTTTTGTTACGTTTTTAAATATTGAAAATTTTACTAGAAGTGAAATTATAGAATATGTTAGAGAGTATAGGAGTTTAAGCCGTATCCAAAAAGAAAAATTAAAAGAGTTAGTGCAAGACTATTGCAACCCTAACCATTTTAACGGGAACAAGTTAGACAAGAGAGACTATCATAATTGGAAAAATCAAGCCCAACAAATTTTTAGCTTGCTAGAACAAAGCGTGTTTTTTGAAACCAATAAAGAGAGGCTTATTTTAAAAACGCTCAATGAAGAAAACAAACAAAACGATAAAAAACTCAAACGCTCTATTAAAGAGAAGGCCCTTTATTTTGAAAAACATGGCGTTAAAAAAGAAAAGGGTTTTGAGTTGCACCATATTGTGCCTTTATGTTTGGCTCGCTCTGTAGAAGAATTTGATCTTTTGGATAAATGGGAAAATTTAATCTATATTGATGCTTTTAACCATGCGAAGATATCTCAAACGCAAAATAAACATATTTGTCTGTATTTTGAAAATTGCGATGTGATTTTATCTAAAGGCTTAAAAGAAGAACAAGAAAGCCTTTATTTTACTTATATTGAAAATGCGCTATATAAACTTGATTTACAAAATACCATGCTGAAATACAATAAAGATTTATTGCATTCTAAAAACGGTTGATAAAATAAGGCGGTGTCTTTTTAAAGAGGGTGTTTTTCATAACCGCTTTTAGTATAAAGGCTATAGAATTAGCGCTACAATACCCCCATGCAAAAAAAGATTTTTTTACTAGAAGACGATTACCTTTTAAGCGAGAGTATTAGGGAGTTCTTGGAGCA
>ASYU01000240.1:0-13314 GCA_000448465.1 Helicobacter pylori PZ5056
CAAACTCGCGCCCGCAGATTTATCCAAATCCATTCCAAAAGCGTCATTCATTTTATAGATCATCCCCGCTTGAATGGGTGCGATAGCGAGCGCATCGCTAAAGGGTATGGGGATAAGCCCGGCCGCTCTTGCAACGCCAGATGCAACATGGATAATGGTTTTACATTCCTCTATCATGGCTTGTTTTCTTTCTTGGATATTAGCTTTTTGAATACTCAAAAAAATGCCTTCTCTTATTTTTGATAGCGTCTGAAAGGCATTTTTTTGTTTCATCTACCAATTCTTCTAAACCTTCAACAGGAACTTTCAACCCCCTAAATGAAAAGGCAACGGAATTGACCCTCACATAAGCTCTGACAAAACCTTTAAACCCCCATTCTTCGTCTATGATCCCTTTAGTTTCTTGGACAAACGCCTCGCCGGCTTCGGCTTGAGTGTTTGTGAAAACGACAATCGTTGGGATATTCCAATTTTTAGCGAAGCTTAATAACTCTCTCTCTCTTGAACCCTACCAGAAGTCTCTTTAACGCACAAATACGCCACATCAATGGCTTCTTTTTCATCAAGCGTTTTAAAAGAATCTTCCATTTCTTTTTTAATGCTTTGCATGGTGTTGTGGTAATCTGTAGCTTCAATGCCTTTAGTGTCCCACAAAATCAAGCCCTTCTGTTCATCAATGTATTTTTCAAGATGCTGAGTGATAGGCTTTCCTACGCCTGCTTTAGCGATTTCTTTACCAAATAGAGCGTTAATGAGCGAGCTTTTACCCACTCCAGTAGCTCCCATAAGCAAAATATTCATTTTGCTCTCTTTAATGCCTTTGAGATTTTTGAAGTGTTCACGAAGTTTATCCGTATTTAATTCGCCCGTTTCTTTATTGAACGCACCGCCTAAAGAATTATCATGTTCCATTAGAACCCCTTTAAAAATGATTTGAGCCACAAAATGTTGGCTCACCGATTATAGCGTATTCAAATAATGAAATAGGATTTTTTTAAGGTTTTGAGTAGAATAATGGTTTTTAAAAATGCAAAAAAGAGTTTGAATGCAAAAAGTTTTCATCGCCCCTACCCATTACAAACGCATTGATGAATTTTTAGCCAAAGAATTGCAAATTTCTAAAAACCAGGTATTGAATTTGATTAAAGAGGGGCTAGTGTTTTGTCAAAAAAAGGAGGTCAAAAAAGGGGGGCTAGCCTTAAAAGAGGGCGATACAATCACGCTTTTAACGCCCAAAATCGCGCCCAAACCCTTAAAAAAAGAGCTTGATTTAGAAATAGAAGTCATTTTTGAAGATGAAGACTTGTTGGTGTTGAATAAGCCTCCTAATCTAGTCGTCCATAAAGCCCCAAGCGTGAAAGAGCCTACTTTAGTGGATTGGTTAAAATCTCAAAATTACGAGCTTTCCAATCTTGGCTTAAAAGAGCGCTATGGGATTGTGCATCGTTTGGATAAGGATACGAGCGGAGGGATTGTCATCGCTAAAAATAATTTTACCCATGTTCATTTGAGCGAGCAGCTCAAAACTAAAATGATGGGGCGCTACTATATCGCCTTGCTTTCAACCCCCTTAAAAGAAGAAAAAATGAGCGTGGAATGCTATTTGGCAAGAAACCCTAATAACCGCTTAAAAATGATAGCGCTCAAAGCCGCGCAAAAAGAAAAAAGCCGTTATTCTAAAAGCGAATTTACTAGCTTGCTGACTTCTCAAAATGGCATGGATTTGATAGGGGCTAAACTATTCACCGGACGCACGCACCAGATCAGAGCGCATTTAGAATATTTGAACAGACACATCATAGGCGATAACCTTTACGGGCTTAATGGAGCGCTCCCTAAAGAAGAAATAAGGATCATGCTGCATGCCTATTTGATAGAGTTCAAACACCCTAGAAGCGAGCAAAAACTGCGCTTTAAAGTTCCCCTATTAAAGGATATGTTAGAATATCTTAAAAAAGTTTTTGACAAGGAGAATTTAGATGAGGTCTTGGATGAAGAAAAGATACTTCACGCTTTTATTGCAAAGTAGTGTGGTATTAGCAGTTTTTATAGGGTGTTCTTCTACCAGGAATCATACTTTTTCAGCCCTTAATAATCAAGAAAATATAGATACTAAGCTTCCGGTAGTCCATTCTATTAAAACCATTAACGATGTGAGTTCAGTGGGTTTTGAATGGCCTAAAATCGCTGATACTTATGACATTGATGGGTTTATTTTGTATCGTTTGAAAAAAGACTCCAAACTTAAAAGAATCGCCACGATTAAAAACCCTTATGCGACCCACTATTATGATGAGGGGCTAGAAACAGAGAGTTCTTACACTTACCAACTCGCTACTTACAAGGGCGATAAAATCTCTAACCTTTCAGACCCCATTCTAGTAAAAACCTCTTTTATCAATCCTGTAGAAAGCGTTTTTGCAAGCCTTGAATACCCTAAAAGCGTGAAAGTCTTTTGGAGCCCGCACCCAAATCCTAGCGTTTCTAAATACATCATTCAAAGGCAGAATAAAGACGGCAAATTTTTAAATGTAGGGGCTGTGAAAAACCGCTTGTTTGTGGAGTTTTTTGATAAAGATTTAGAGGATGGGAAAAAATACCGCTACCAAGTCATTGCTGAAAATTTCATGGGGGATAAATCCAGGCCTAGCGTCATAGTGGAGGGGAAAACCAAAGACTTGCCCAAAGAAATCACTAACGTTAGAGTGAGCCAAAACCTCACACGACACATTGAATTGAGTTGGGATAAATCCACCCAAGAAGATGTGATAGCTTATCGCATTTACGCTTCCAATAACCGTAACGACAAATACAAATTCATCGCTCAAACCACCAACACTTCTTATGTGGATAAAATAGAAAAAGACAACCTTACGCGCTATTATAAAGTCGTTGCCGTAGATAAAACGCATCTTGAAGGGGCATTACCCAAAGAGCCTGCAATGGGTGAGACCGCTGACAGGCCCGAAGCCCCTATCATCACTAAAGGGACTATTCAAGATTCTTCAGCCTTTATCCAATGGGAAAATAACCCAAGCGCTAAAATAGCCACTTATGCGGTGTATCGCTTTGAAGCCAATTCTAAAACCCCTTTGCGTTTTGGGAATATCACCAAAAACCAATTCGTGGATAAAGACATGAAAGTGGGCGTGGCTTACCGTTATCAAGTGGTGAGCGTGGATAAAGATGGTTTAGAGTCGCACCCCAGCAAAGAAGTGCGTTTATTTTTAGAGCGCTAAAAGGGTTTTAATGCCCCATTTTTTAGCCAAATTAAATTCCAAGCCTTTAGAATACCCCATAATAAGGGGGGATTTTTGTTTCCATAAGGAATTTTTAAGCTTAAAACACCCCACTAAAAGCTGTGTGTATGCGAGTTTCAAGGATCGCATTTTTTTATTGCAAAAAATCCGGCGAGAGGGTGATTTTTTGATCAAAAGCGAAAAAGCAACGCCCTTAAAACGAGAGATTTTAAAACAAGCTTTAAGGATTTATTCGCAATCTTTTGAGGTTATTTCGCATAATTTGCAAGAAAATTCTAAACATGCGAGCCAAAAAAAAGCCCTTGATTTAGAAACTTTTGAAGACTTTATCCAAAACAATCAAGCCCCTATTTTAATAGAAATTGGTTTTGGGAGCGGGCGGCATTTGATAGAATTAGCTAAAAACAACCCCACTAAAACATGCTTAGGGATAGAGATTCACACCCCCTCTATCGCGCAAGCGTTAAAGCAAATTGAATTGTTGGATTTAAAAAATCTGCACATTTTGCAAGGCGATGGCCGTTTGATTTTAGAGAGCATGCCAAATTATAAGTGCGAAAAAATTTTTGTGCATTTCCCTGTGCCATGGAATGAGAAAAAACACCGCCGGGTGCTAAGCGAAAAATTTTTAAACGAAGCTTTAAGGGTTTTAAAGCCTAAAGGGTTTTTGGAATTACGCACCGATGATAGCCTTTATTTTGAAGACAGCTTAAAATTAGCCCTAAAAAACTTTAAATGCAAGATAGAAATCAAAAAAAACGCTCAAATACCGGTTATCAGCAAGTATGAAGCGCGCTGGAATAAACTCAAAAAAGATATTTATGATTTAAGAATTTATTCTTTAGAATTGAATGAAACCCCTTTTTATCATCATGCATTTGATTTTTCTTTTGATACAATAACAATTAATAAAAAGAGCGTTGGAACGATTTTAAAAACCCCAAAAACCATTCAAGAGGGGTATTTTGTGCATGTTTGTAATATTTATGAGAATAAGGGGGATTTTTTAGTGGAATTGAGTATGGGGGATTTTGATTGGCCTATGCGTTTGTTTGTTTTATTGGCAGAAAATCAGATTTTTTATCTCAATAAAAGCCCCTTAAAAACCTTAAACAACCACAAAGCACATCTTTTGCTCCAAAATATCCTAAGCCAAAAGGGAATTGGATGAGTGTGATCATCGCAGCGAACAATCTGTGCTTACAATACCAGCAAAACGAACCGGTCATTAAGCATGCTAATTTACGCATCAAACGCAAGGATTTTGTGTTCATTTCAGGGCCTAGCGGGAGCGGTAAAAGCACGCTTTTGCGTTCGTTCTATGGGGATTTAAAACTTTTTAGCGGCAAATTAGAAGTTTGCAATATCAACATGAACAACGCCTCAAAATCAACGATTTTAGATTTGCGTAAAAATATCGGCGTGGTTTTCCAAGATTATAAATTGATCCAAGATTACACGATTGAGCAAAACATCAAACTGCCCATGGTGATTTGCGGCGTTAAAAAAGAAGAATGCCATTTGCAACTAGAAAAACTTTTAGGGCATATTGATTTACGCCATAAGGCTAACCGCTACCCCAAAGAACTCAGCGGAGGCGAACAACAGCGAGTGGCTATGGCTAGAGCTATGGCGAACTGCCCTGAACTCATTTTAGCCGATGAGCCTACCGGGAATTTAGACGATTATTCTAGCGATAAAATCTGGAGTTTGTTAAGGGGCATGAACACGCAATTAAACGCTACGATCGTGGTGGTTACGCACAAATTCCCTAAAAATTTTAGCGCTTATCACCGAAAATTTTATATAGAAGATGGGGAAGTTTATGAATACTCTTAAAAAGCATTTAGCCTTTATCATTCCCCTAGTAGCATTATTGTTTAGCTTGGAGTGCGTGCTATTTATCAATCAAGCGATAGAGCAAAAAGAAAAAAAATTGATTGAAGATTATTCGGTCGTGTTGGCTAGCACGCAAAAATTAAACTTGGAATTGTTGCGTCAAAATTTTAGCGAAATCGTAGCGTTAAAAGAAATTGATCCTAATTATTCTTTAGAGCCTCTTCAAAAAACTTTAGGCATGGACGGGCTTAAGGAATTGAGAAAAAATTTACCCTTTTTTTATTCTTTACAACTTTCCACATTCCCCACTCAAGAGCGTTTAGAAAACATTAAAGAAAAATTGCTCAAAATCCCTGGCGTTCAAAAAGTTGAAGTCTTTGCTAAAACTTACATGCAAGTGTATGATCTTTTGAGTTTTATTAAAGCAGCGGTCTATATCTTTGCGTTAGTGGTCTTTGTCTTATCGGTTTTATTGATGTTTAAACAAGTCCGCATCTGGATCTATCAATACCATGAGAGATTAGAGATCATGGATTTATTAGGGGCTTCGGTGTCTTTTAAAAACGGGTTTTTGTATAAAATAGCTTTAATGGACTCCATAATCGCTAGTTTTTTAGCTCCCATGTTCATGCTTTATATCACTTCGCAAAAAGGTTTTGAAAAAATAATGGATACTTTGGGTATTATAGGAGGTGCGTTTGTTTTAAACCATTTTTTATGGGGACTGCTTTTTAGCCTTGTAATCTCATTTGTTTCTGTTTTACTTGTAGCTTGGAGGACTAGACATGTATAAATTAGGGGTGTTTTTGTTAGCCACCTTACTATCAGCTAACACGCAAAGAGTGAGCGATATTGCTAAAGACATTCAACATAAAGAAACCCTTTTGAAAAAAACCCATGAAGAAAAAAACCAATTGAACAGCCGTTTGAGTTCTTTAGGCGAAGCGATCCGCTCTAAAGAGCTTCAAAAAGCTGAGATGGAGCGCCAAATGGCGGCTTTAAAAAAGAGTCTTGAAAAAAATCGTAACGAAAGTTTGGCTCAAGAAAAAGTCCTAACCAACTATCGCAAGTCTTTAGATCATTTGCAAAAACAACGATCGTTTTTACAAAAGAGGGTGTTTGATACGCTTTTAGAGGATTTTCTTTTTTCACAAGCCCTAAAGGGGCAGAATTTAGCCTCTTCTAATGATGTGATTTTACAAGTAGCGTTTGAAAACTTGCACCAAAACACCCTGTCTAAAATGTCGCAATTGAGCCAAGAAGAAAAAGAACTCAATGTGCAAGCTTTAAAAGTCAAAAGCAACATTCAAAAAATCTCCTCTGTCATAGATGAGCAAAAAACTCGTGAAGTAACCTTAAAATCCTTGCAAACCGAACAAAATAAGCTCATTTTGAGCATGCAAAAAGATTATGCGATCTATAACCAACGGCTAACCCTTTTAGAAAAAGAGCGCCAGAATTTAAACGCTCTTTTAAAACGCTTGAATATCATCAAACAAAACAGAGAAAATGAAGAAAAAGTCAGTTTGAAAAAATCTTCTCAAGCCTTAGAAGTCAAACAAGTGGCTAGCTCTTATCAAAATATCAACACCACGAGCTATAACGGGCCAAAAACGATCGCCCCTTTGAACGATTATGAAGTGGTGCAAAAATTTGGCCCCTATATTGATCCGGTTTATAATTTAAAAATTTTTAGCGAGTCTATCACGCTAGTGTCAAAAACCCCAAACGCTTTGGTGCGTAATGTTTTAGACGGGAAAATCGTGTTCGCTAAAGAAATCAACATGCTTAAAAAAGTCGTTATCATTGAGCATAAAAACGGCATCCGCACGATTTATTCCCAACTGGATAAAATCGCCCCCACCATTAAAAGCGGCATGCGGATCCAAAAAGGCTATGTTTTAGGGCGCATTGATCAACGCTTGGGCTTTGAAGTTACCATGAGAGAAAAGCACATCAACCCCTTAGAACTCATCGCACGCAATTAAACAAATCATTTTTATTGCCGATATTGGCTAAAGAGCTTATGCAAACAAAAAAATAATTATACTTGTAGGCATGGAAAAATTTGGAGGTTTTTATGGTCAATGAAGTTCAAGGGATTGGGATTCCCACATCTCACACAAGCGTTCAAACAACCCCCACAAAAGAGATCAGTCGCGCAAATACGATAAACACTATTGATGAATCTAAGACAACAATAGACCCTGATCAATACAAACCCAAACTAGAATTATTGAGCGAGCGTCTGAATGAAGAAATGAAACGCATTGGCACGGATATTAATTTCAGTTATAACGATACGATCAAAGGGTTAGTGGTTTCAGTCAAAGACGCTAATGGGGATAAGGTGATAAGAGAAATACCCTCTAAAGAAGCCGTAGAACTCATGCAAAGAATGCGCGATGTGATAGGCATTATCTTTGATAAAAGAGGCTAAACATTAGAGGTAAAACATGGCAATAGGTTCATTAAGCTCATTAGGGCTTGGCAGTAAGGTTTTGAATTATGATGTGATTGACAAGCTTAAGGACGCTGATGAAAAAGCGTTAATCGCCCCACTAGACAAGAAAATGGAGCAAAATGTTGAAAAACAAAAAGCCCTTGTAGAAATTAAAACGCTCCTTTCAGCTCTAAAAGGTCCGGTTAAAACGCTTTCAGATTATTCCACTTATATCAGCCGAAAAAGCAATGTTACAGGCGATGCGTTGAGCGCGAGCGTGGGGGCTGGCGTGCCTATTCAAGACATTAAAGTGGATGTGCAAAATTTAGCGCAAGGCGATATTAACGAATTAGGGGCGAAATTTTCTTCAAGAGATGATATTTTTAGCCAAGTGGATACCACGCTCAAGTTTTACACACAAAACAAGGACTACGCCGTTGATATTAAAGTAGGAATGACTTTAGGCGATGTGGCTCAAAGCATCACGGACGCTACCAATGGCGAAGTGATGGGCATTGTGATGAAAACAGGAGGGAATGACCCCTACCAATTAATGGTGAATACCAAAAACACCGGCGAAGACAACCGAGTCTATTTTGGCTCACACCTCCAATCCACGCTCGCTAACAAAAACGCCCTTTCTTTGGGGGTTGATGGAAGCGGAAAGAGTGAAGTGAGTTTGAATTTAAAGGGGGCTGATGGGAATATGCATGAAGTCCCTATCATGCTAGAGCTCCCTGAAAGCGCTTCTATCAAGCAAAAAAACGCGGCGATCCAAAAGGCTATGGAGCAGGCTTTAGAAAATGACCCTAATTTTAAAGACTTGATCGCTAATGGGGATATTTCCATAGACACTCTTCATGGGGGGGAATCTTTAATCATTAATGACAGGCGTGGGGGAAACATTGAAATTAAAGGGAGTAAGGCTAAAGAGCTTGGGTTTTTGCAAACCGCCACCCAAGAAAGCGATTTGTTAAAAAGCTCTCGCACGATAAAAGAGGGTAAATTAGAAGGGGTGATTAGCTTGAATGGTCAAAAACTGGATTTAAAAGCCTTAACCAAAGAGGGCAACACCAGCGAAGAAAACACAGACGCTATCATTCAAGCGATCAATTCCAAAGAAGGCTTGAGTGCGTTTAAAAACGCCGAAGGCAAGCTTGTGATCAATTCTAAAACCGGAATGCTAACGATTAAGGGCGAGGACGCTTTAGGCAAGAATAGTTTGAAAGATTTGGGTTTGAATGCTGGCATGGTGCAATCTTATGAAGCTTCACAAAACACGCTTTTTATGTCTAAGAATTTGCAAAAAGCGAGCGATTCGCAATTCACTTATAATGGGGTGAGCATCACGCGCCCCACTAATGAGGTCAATGATGTGATCAGCGGGGTTAATATCACTTTAGAGCAAACCACAGAGCCTAATAAACCTGCCATTATCAGCGTGAGCAGGGACAATCAAGCCATTATAGACAGCCTTAAGGAATTTGTCAAAGCCTATAACGAGCTTATCCCTAAATTAGACGAAGACACGCGTTATGATGCGGACACCAAAATCGCTGGGATTTTTAACGGCGTGGGCGATATTCGTGCGATCCGCTCTTCTCTTAATAACGTGTTTTCTTATAGCGTGCATACGGATAATGGGGTAGAAAGCTTGATGAAATACGGGCTTAGTTTAGACGATAAGGGCGTGATGAGTTTGGATGAAGCTAAATTATCAAGCGCATTAAATTCTAACCCTAAAGCGACTCAAGACTTTTTTTATGGGAGCGATAGCAAGGATATGGGGGGCAGAGAAATCCACCAAGAGGGCATTTTTTCTAAATTCAATCAAGTTATCGCTAATCTCATAGACGGAGGGAACGCTAAATTAAAGATTTATGAAGATTCCCTAGACAGAGACGCTAAAAGCTTGACCAAAGACAAAGAAAACGCTCAAGAGCTTTTAAAAACCCGCTACAACATCATGGCGGAGCGTTTTGCGGCTTATGATAGTCAAATCTCTAAAGCCAATCAAAAATTCAATTCCGTGCAAATGATGATCGATCAAGCGGCGGCTAAAAAGAATTAAAAAAACAGAGAGTTATCAATTTTAAAGGATAAAGGAACATTATGCAATACGCTAACGCCTATCAAGCCTACCAGCATAACCGAGTGAGTGTGGAATCCCCAGCAGAACTCATTGAAATGCTTTATGAAGGGATTTTAAGATTTTCTTCGCAAGCCAAACGCTGTATTGAAAATGAAGACATTGAAAAAAAAATCTATTATATTAATAGGGTTACGGATATTTTCACGGAATTGTTGAATATTTTGGACTATGAAAAAGGGGGGGAAGTGGCGGTGTATCTTACAGGCTTATACACCCATCAAATCAAAGTTTTAACGCAAGCCAATGTGGAAAATGATGCGAGTAAGATTGATTTGGTGTTGAATGTGGCCAGGGGGTTGTTAGAAGCTTGGAGGGAAATCCATTCAGATGAACTCGCCTAACATTTTATTAGATTCCTTTAAAATCGCTCTTGTTAAAAAAGATTCTAAGCAGGCCTTTTCATTGATAGAGCGCCTTTCTTTAGAGCAAATAAAAAGTTTAGATTTAGACACGCTTTTAAGCCTTAAGGAAATGATAGCCCAAAGCATTGAATTATTAGAAAAAGAAAAAGAAGAACTGCAATTACAAATGCATAAGGCTAAGAATATTCAAAAATTTTTGTCTTAGATTTTTTAAACTACGATACAATAAAAGCACTATTTTTATTGAAGGCTAAAGGTTGTCTGAACCCATAGATAGATTCACACGCATAAGGTGGTTGTTTAAAAACGATTTTGAAAAAATCCGCCGACAAAGGGTTTTAATCTGTGGTGTGGGGGGCGTTGGGGGCTTTGTGCTAGACGCTTTGTATCGTGTGGGGATAGGGCAAATCACCATCATTGATAAAGACGTGTTTGATGTTACCAATCAAAACCGCCAGATTGGCTCAGAAAGGATAGGAGAATCTAAAGTGTTGGTGTTGCAAGATCTCTATAAAGGCATCCAAGCTTTCAATTGTCGCATAGATGAAGCGTTTTTAAATTCATTTAATTTTAGAGATTATGATTACATTTTAGATTGCATGGATGATTTGCCTATTAAAACAAGCCTAGCGATAAAATGCCAGAATTTCGCTTACGGGAAGTTTATCAGCTCTATGGGGAGCGCGAAACGCTTGAACCCTAAACACATCCAAGTGGGGAGCGTGTGGGAAAGCTATGGCGATAAATTCGGGCGTAAATTTAGGGATTTTTTAAAAAAACGCCGTTTTAAAGGGGATTTTAAAGTGGTTTTTAGCCCTGAAGTCCCGCATTGCATAGAGCTTGGGAGTTTTAATGCGGTTACAGCGAGTTTTGGCTTGCAAATAGCGAGTGAAGTCGTGCAAGACATTATCAGCAACAATGAAAGGAAGTGGAATGAAAGATTACGAAGACGAATTGGAAGATTTTGAAGAAGAAGAATTAGAGGGCTTTGAAGAAGAAGATGAAGAGTATGGGGATTATAAGAATGTCTATGACGATGACGATTATGAAGACTATAACTCTGATTATGAATAAGAGTGAAAAATGATTTGTGCGAGCGTCCTCCAGCATGCTTATTGCGGCTCTAGAAAAAAAACCATAGAGCATACAGCGAACTTGCTTGAACAAGCGCTAAAAAAACACCCTAAAACCAATTTAGTGGTGTTGCAAGAATTGAACCCTTATAGTTATTTTTGCCAGAGCGAAAACCCTAAATTTTTTGATTTGGGCGAATATTTTGAAGAAGATAAGGCTTTTTTTAGCGCTTTAGCTCAAAAATTTCAAGTGGTGCTTATCGCTTCTTTGTTTGAAAAGCGCGCTAAAGGGTTGTATCACAATAGTGCGGTTGTGTTTGAAAAAGATGGATCAATCGCTGGAGTGTATCGCAAAATGCACATTCCTGATGACCCAGGGTTTTATGAAAAATTTTATTTCACGCCGGGGGATTTGGGCTTTGAGCCTATTATTACAAGCGTGGGGAAATTAGGGCTTATGGTGTGCTGGGATCAGTGGTATCCTGAAGCAGCAAGGATCATGGCTTTAAAAGGGGCAGAAATTTTAATCTATCCTAGCGCGATAGGGTTTTTAGAAGAAGATTCTAACGAAGAAAAAAAGCGTCAGCAAAACGCATGGGAGACGATCCAAAGAGGGCATGCGATCGCTAATGGCTTGCCTTTGATTGCGACTAACAGAGTGGGCGTAGAGTTAGATCCTAGTGGGGCGATTAAGGGGGGCATTACTTTTTTTGGCTCTAGTTTTGTGGTGGGGGCTTTAGGCGAATTTTTGGCTAAAGCGAGCGATAAAGAAGAGATTTTATATGCGGAAATTGATTTAGAACGCACCGAAGAAGTGCGCCGAATGTGGCCGTTTTTAAGAGACAGACGCATTGATTTTTATAACGATTTGTTGAAACGCTATATCTAGTCCATTTAAGATTAGAAAATAAGGTTAGAAAGGATTAAACATGGTAGGTGTAATTTTTTGTGCTAAACAAGTGCAAAAATTCTATCATTTTTGCACGGTATTTTCATTTTAACAAGGAGCAAAAATGCTAGAAAATAGCTCTGTATGGAGCAATCCCGCCTTTGTGGCTATCATTTGCATGTGCGTTCTTAGCCTTTTAAGACTCAATGTCATGCTTTCTATGATTAGCGCGACTCTCATAGCAGGACTTATGGGAGGGCTTGGATTGACAGAGAGTTTTAATGCGATGATAGACGGCATGAAAGGCAATTTAAACATCGCTTTAAGCTACATCCTTTTAGGGGCTTTAGCGGTAGCGATCGCTAAAAGCAATCTCATTAAAGTCGCTTTGAGTAAATTAATAGGCTTAATGAACTACAAGCGATCCACTTTTTGCTTTTTGACCGCTTTCATTGCATGTTTTTCGCAAAATTTAGTGCCGGTGCATATCGCTTTTATCCCTATTTTAATCCCCCCTCTTTTGCATTTAATGAACCGGCTAGAGTTGGATAGAAGAGCGGTCGCTTGCGCTTTAACCTTTGGCTTGCAAGCCCCCTACTTGGTGCTTCCTGTAGGGTTTGGCTTGATTTTTCAAACCACCATTTTAGAGCAATTAAAAGCTAATGGCGTTAGCACTACCCTAGCGCAAATCACAGGAGTGATGTGGATAGCAGGGTTAGCGATGGTTGTTGGGCTATTTGTCGCTGTATTAACGCTATACAAAAAACCCAGACACTACAAAGAAAAATCTTTTAACATAGAAAATTACGACTCGCTTCAATTAAACTACCATGACTACTTGACTTTTATAGGGATTATCGTGGCGTTTGTGATCCAATTAGCCACCGATTCGATGCCCTTAGCCGCCTTTTTAGCGTTAGCGATCATCTTATTAGGCCGTGGCATTAAGTTTAAAGAAACAGACTCGCTTATGGATGATAGCGTGAAAATGATGGCGTTTATCGCTTTTGTGATGTTAGTGGCTAGCGGGTTTGGAGAAGTGTTGCAAAAAGTGCATGCGATAGAGGGCTTAGTGAATGCGATCACAAGCGTAGTCCAAGGGAAGCTTTTAGGGGCTTTTTTAATGCTTGTTGTAGGGCTTTTTATCACTATGGGGATAGGGACTTCTTTTGGCACTATTCCTATCATCGCTGTGTTTTATGTCCCTTTATGCGCGAAATTAGGATTCAGCATAGAATCTACGATTTTACTCATCGGCATAGCCGCAGCTTTAGGCGATGCAGGCTCACCGGCTAG
>ASYU01000241.1:0-4638 GCA_000448465.1 Helicobacter pylori PZ5056
CATGCGCCCTTATCAAGTGGGGGGCAAGTGGTATTACCCCACTAAAGTGGATTTAGGCGAAAAATTTGATGGCGTTGCGAGCTGGTATGGCCCTAACTTCCATGCCAAAAAAACCAGTAATGGGGAAATTTATAACATGTATGCCCACACCGCCGCGCACAAGACTTTACCCATGAACACCGTGGTGAAAGTCATCAATGTTGATAATAATTTAAGCACCATTGTGCGCATTAATGATAGAGGGCCTTTTGTGAGCGATCGCATCATTGATTTGTCTAATGCAGCCGCTAGGGATATTGACATGGTTAAAAAAGGCACGGCCAGCGTGCGCCTCATTGTTTTGGGTTTTGGTGGGGTTATCTCCAAACAATACGAACAATCCTTTAACGCTAACTATTCAAAGATCTTGCACAAAGAATTTAAAGTCGGCGAGAGTGAAAGAAGCGTGAGCGGAGGGAAATTTTCTTTGCAAATGGGGGCTTTTAGAAACCAAATAGGCGCTCAAACTCTAGCGGATAAATTGCAAGCAGAAAATCCAAATTACAGCGTCAAGGTTGCTTTTAAAGACGATTTGTATAAAGTTTTAGTTCAAGGGTTTCAAAGCGAAGAAGAAGCTAGGGATTTTATGAAAAAATATAACCAGAATGCGGTTTTAACGAGAGAATGATTAAGTTATTGCTTTTAGATGTGGATGGCACGCTCACAGACGGATCGTTGTATTTTGATGAAAATTTTCACGAAATCAAGGCTTTCAATGTCAAAGACGGGCTTGGCATGACGCTATGGCAAAAATTAGGCAAAAAAATCGCTATCATTACAGGAAGAACTTCAATCATGGTGAAAAAACGCATGGAGAGTTTGGGCGTTCAGTTTGTTTTTATGGGCGTTGAAAATAAAAGCGTGGTTGTGGAGCGACTTAAAAAAGACTTGCAATTGAGCGCACAAGAAATCGCATGCGTAGGCGATGATTATAACGATTTAGGCATGTTTAAGGCATGCGCTTTGAGTTTCGCTCCTTTTGATGCGCACCCCTTGCTTAAAGGCAAGGCCTATAAAGTGTTGCAAAATTCAGGGGGCAAGGGGGCCGTTAGGGAAGCGATTGATTATCTTTTAACATTAGAAGGCTTGCAAGATGAAGCGCTCAAGCTTTACCTCTAATAGCGTTTTAAACTTTTTTGTGGTTTTATCTTTCATCACGATAGGGCTAGTGTTTTTCTTTTTGCGTTCCCAACCCACTAGCGTGGTCTCTAAAGAAAATATCCCTAAAATTGAATTAGAAAATTTTAAAGCGTTTCAAATCAACGATAAGATCCTTGATCTGTCCATAGAGGGCAAAAAAGCTTTACAATACGATGATCACGAGATCTTTTTTGATTCCAAAATCAAGCGCTATGATGAAGACACGATAGAAAGCGTTGAATCCCCTAAAGCCAAACGGCAGCAGGATTTGTATTTCTTCCCTAATGGGGTAACTTATAAAAGAAGCGATGATTCCAGTTTTTGGAGTGAAACAGGGATTTACAACCATAAAGAGCAAAATTTTAAAGGCAAGGGCCGTTTCATTCTCACTTCAAAGGACAGCAAGGTTGAAGGGCTTGACATTTCCTATTCGCATGCATTAGCTATTATTGAAGCTCAAAGCATTCAAGCCAATTTGCTTTTAGATGAAATCAAACAAAGCCAAAAAGAAAAGAAAAAATTCCCCACTTTCAAAGGAGGGTTTTAATGCGTTGGTGGTGTTTTTTGATGTGTTGTTTTGGTATTTTAAGCGTGATGGGCGCTCAAAAATTAGAGAATAAAGGTTTGAAAAAAGAAAGAGAGCTTTTAGAGATTACCGGCAACCAATTTGTAGCGAACGACAAAACAAAAACCGCCGTTATTCAAGGCAATGTGCAGATCAAAAAAGGTAAAGACCGGTTGTTTGCGGATAAAGTGAGCGTGTTTTTAAACGATAAACGAAAGCCAGAACGCTACGAAGCCACAGGGAACACGCATTTTAACATCTTTACAGAAGATAATCGTGAAATCAGCGGGAGCGCTGACAAGCTCATTTATAACGCGCTGAATGGGGAATACAAATTGTTACAAAATGCGGTGGTTAGAGAAGTGGGGAAATCTAACGTCATCACCGGCGATGAAATCATTTTAAACAAAACCAAGGGTTATGCTGATGTGTTGGGGAGCGCAAAGCGGCCCGCTAAATTTGTGTTTGATATGGAAGACATTAATGAAGAAAATCGTAAGGCTAAATTGAAGAAAAAAAGCGCTAAGGCAAAACCATGATTGTCATTAAAGACGCTCATTTTCTCACTTCTTCTAGCAATCTTTCGCAATGCCCTGCGAGCCTGACTTCTGAAATGGTCATTTTAGGGCGCAGCAATGTAGGCAAAAGCTCGTTTATTAATACCTTGTTAGGGAAAAATCTCGCTAAAAGCTCAGCGACGCCTGGAAAAACCCGTTTAGCGAATTTTTTTTCCACCACTTGGGAAGATAAAGAAAACGCTTTAATAACAACCTTTAATGCGATTGATTTGCCCGGGTTTGGCTACGCTAAAGTTTCTAAAAGCTTGAAAAAAGAATGGGAGGGGTTTTTATGGGAATTGTTGAGCGTTAGGGTTTCTATCAAGCTTTTTATCCATTTGATAGATGCACGCCATTTGGATTTAGAAATTGACAAAAACGCTAAAGAAAGCATTCAAGCCCTTTTAAGGCCCGATCAAGCCTACCTCTCTCTTTTTACGAAATTTGACAAGTTGAATAAAAACGAACAACACCGCCTTTTTTTAAACGCCCCTAAACCTTTTTTAATCAATACTACTCATTTTAACGCCCTTTCTTCAAAATACCCAACCCTTGAAATAGTGCGCCAAACCCTTTTGAAATACTTGCTCACTAACCCCTTATAAGCCACAAGAATGCTCTCTTTAAAACAAGATTCCTTTTTTTTCTTATGTTTAGGGATCTTTGGTTTTTATTTTTATAGCCTTTTAAGGGATTTGATGCCTTTTTTACCCCCTATGCTTGGGTTTTTATTTTTGTTTTATGCGAAAAAATACGACCATTTTCTGCCAAGCCTAAGCGTGTTTGGTTGCTTGTTTTGGTTTGAAAGCATGCATTTAAAGACTTTAGGCGTTTTGGCTTTATTGTTTTTAATCTATCATCAAATCGTCTATAAAAACTCTTTAAAGCTTTTTAATGACGGCTTTTTATTCAAAACTTTGCATGTCTTTTTGGTTTATTACCTTTATTTATCGCGCTTTTTCTCTGTGTCTTTGGATTTGAAGACAATCGGTCTTTTCGCTCTTTTTGCGTTCATAGAGGGTGCTTTGTGGGGTTTGTATGAAAAGTCTTCGCTATAAGCTTTTGCTCTTTGTTTTTATAGGGGTTTGGGGGTTATTAATCTTAAATCTGTTTATTCTAAGCGTTAAAAATCAAGAATACTATGAAAAACTGGCCGAACGCAACATGACTAAAAAGGAATTTCTAATCCCTACAAGGGGCAATATTACAGACAGAAACCATGAGTTTTTAGCCATTAATGAATTGGTGTTTGGCGTGTTTTTGCCCAGCAGATTGAAACAAAAAGAGCTTTTAGAAAAAATTGAGGTGATCCAAAAGTTTTTCCCTAATTTTCCCAAAGAAACGCTTTTAAACAATTACCAAAAAGAAAATTCGCTCTATAACCATAACCTCATTAAAGTGGTGGGCTTCATTCCCTATGCCACCATGCAATCCCTTTATGCCAAACTCATTCAAACTCAAGGCATTTTTGTGCGCCCTTTAGACAAGCGCTACTACCCTAATAACGCTTTAGCTTCGCATGTTTTAGGTTATGTGGGGGTGGCAAGTTTGCAAGATTTAAAAGACGATGAAGAGAATCAATACAGCCAGATTGTAGGCAAAACCGGCATTGAAAAAGAATACAACAAGCTTTTACAAGGCAAGGTGGGTTATAAAATCATGCATGTCAATGCGCTCAATCAGGAATTAGCCACCTTAGAAGTCGTGCCGCCAAGCGCCAATAACCACTTGCAATTGAGTTTAGACAAACGCTTGCAAAAAGAAGCGGACAAGCTCTTTGAAAATAAAAGGGGGGCTATTTTAGTGATGAACGCAGAAAATGGGGAATTACTCGTTGCAGGAAGTTACCCTGAATACAATTTGAACGATTTTGTAGGCGGGATCAGTCAAGACAAATGGCAAAAACTTCAAGATGATATTTATAACCCCTTATTAAACCGCTTCGCTAACGCCTTGTATCCGCCGGGATCTGTGGTTAAAATGGGCGTGGGCTTGAGCTTTTTAGAAAACCTTAACATCACAGAAAACACCACCATACCCACCCCGCCTTTTATTGAAGTAGGTAAGCGCAAATTCAGAGACTGGAAAAAAACAGGGCATGGCAATTCTAATTTGTATAAAGCCATTAGGGAGTCCGTGGATGTGTATTTTTATAAGTTTGGGCTTGAAATCTCTATAGAAAAACTCTCTAAAACCTTAAGGGAAGTGGGCTTTGGGGAAAAAACGGGCGTTGATTTGCCGAATGAATTTGTGGGGATTGTGCCGGATAATTTGTGGAAGCTCAAACGCTTCAATCAAGATTGGCGCGTTGGGGACACGCTCATTACCGCTATCGGG
>ASYU01000242.1:0-7781 GCA_000448465.1 Helicobacter pylori PZ5056
GATGGCGAGCATTTTGTGCGATAGGGCTATAAGAAGCGAAGTGGCAATGACGGGCGAATTGACTTTGAGCGGGGAAGTTTTACCCATAGGAGGGTTGAAAGAAAAGTTGATCGCTGCTTTTAAAGCCGGCATTAAAACCGCTCTCATTCCTGTTAAAAATTACGAAAGGGATTTAGATGAAATCCCTGCTGAAGTGCGAGAGAATTTAAACATCGTTGCGGTGAAAAACATCGCTGAAGTGTTAGAAAAAACCTTACTTTAGAATCTGGCATGAAAGCAGGCATTATTGGTTTAGGGCTTATGGGGGGCAGTTTAGGGCTAGCCTTACAAGAATGGGGGCGTTTTAAAAGCGTTATAGGCTATGATCATAACGCTTTGCATGCTAAATTGGCTTTGACTTTGGGGCTTGTAGATGAATGCGTGGAGTTTGAAAAGATTTTAGAATGCGATGTGATTTTTCTGGCCATTCCAGTTGAGGGCATCATTGAATGTTTGAAAAAAATGACCTCTATCAAAAAAAGCGCAACGATTATTGATTTAGGGGGCGCTAAAGCGCAAATCATTCGCAATATCCCTAAAAGCATTCGTCAAAATTTCATCGCCGCGCACCCCATGTGCGGGACAGAGTTTTATGGTCCTAAAGCGAGCGTTAAGGGGCTGTATGAAAACGCTTTGGTGATATTGTGCGATTTAGAAGATTCAGGGGCTGAGCAAGTAGAGATCGCTAAAGAAATCTTTTTAGGCATTAAAGCGCGCTTGATTAAGATGAAATCCAACGAGCATGACACCCATGTGGCTTATATCAGCCATTTACCCCATGTTTTGAGCTACGCTCTAGCCAATAGCGTTTTAAAGCAAAACGACCCAGAGGTGATTTTATCCTTAGCGGGTGGGGGTTTTAGGGATATGAGCCGTTTGTCTAAAAGCTCGCCTTTAATGTGGAAAGATATTTTCAAACAAAACCGAGACAATGTCTTAGAAGCGATTAAAAAATGCGAAAAAGAAATCGCGCAAGCTAAGGCTTGGATAGAAAATAACGATTATGAAAGCCTTGCAGAATGGATGGCGCAAGCGAACAAACTCCAGGAGTTCATGTAAAATAATTTAAAATTTTGTATATTGTTGTTTTTAGGGTTGCGAGAATATGGATTATAGGCTGTTTCATATAGATAGCATGGATTGATCTGACAAACCAGCAAACAACCCTAAGAGATTATCTTAAACCCGGATCTATTGTTGTGTTTGCCATAATTGTAATAATAATTTCACCTCATTCCTCCAACGCCTATGAAACCCTTATCGCTTCCAACAAAAAACCAATTTTAGCCGTTTAGAAATTTGTTTTCTTAAACCTTTTATCCACAATACCGGTGTTTTATGGGCATTTTAAGAGCGGTTTTAATACTTATTAGCGTTGTTAAGATACTTAGGCAATTCATTCAACTCAGTGTTTTTATTGTTCTTAAAAACCACTTGCTTTTCAACTCGCTCATATTCTTTACAATCTCTTCTCATTTCTTGTAAGGGATATTTTTGGTTGTCATTAGGGATATAAAAGCATTCGCTTTTAGCGTTTTCATAGCTATCCGTTAGGCTTGTATCATAGTGGTACCAAAATCCGCTAGGGATAGCGATATTTTTAGAGCTAAAAGTCCTATAACCCTGTTTGATGATGGTGAGTTCTTCGACTAAAACTTGATGGTATTTCCTGGCTAAATTACGGCCCTCTTTTTCCACCAATAAAACAGAATGCCTGTTGGTGTTTTTGGCTTCAGGGGTGATATTAGTCATTCTGTAAGTCTCTCTTAAAGGGTTAGAGGCAAAATCAAAAGAAGCGTCATTCGCCACAAAATGCCCCCTATCAAAACCGCTTCTGGTGTAATCTTGTGTCGTGGCTTGTTGGTATTTGGCTAATCGTGTGTCCGTTTTAAATTCATAGCGTTTTTCAATATTGTTTTTATCCACTAAATCCCCAAACAACACGCTCACGCCATAAATAGGGTTTTTTAATTCGCTAGAGTAACACACCGAATAGAAGTTATTTTTTAAGACTTTACAATCAATGTTAATGAGCATGCCATTAGCGTTATGAGTGGGATTGCGATTTTTAGCGGGGTTAGCGCTATTGACTTGATCCTTGATTTCATTAAGCTTTTTAGTGGTGTAGCTGTTAATAGCCTTAGTGAAATTATCCAGCATGCCCGCTTGGAGCCAACTCATAGCGATCAGGCTAAAACAGAGCCAGTTTTTAAAGGTTTTCATGTTTTGCTCCTTTTTGATTGGCTTGAATACTACAACAATATTTTTAATCGTTTATTTTTAATGATCTTTTTTATTTTATAGCGAGTTTATAGCGAGCGGATGCTTACTGCTAGCGGATTAGTTATCCTTATGTCAAGCAGAGCTAAAAATTTTTTAGCCCAAGCGTTTTAAATTCCTCTAGCTTTTAAACCACATTGTTTATTCTATATTGTTTATTTTTGCCCACTAAATAGGCGTAGCGTTTTGATGCGTTAAGTGGCGTGCGTTGAATGATCAAACTTAAGAATAAAAAATTTCATTGTATTTTTTAGTGATCTCATCTATCTCCCATGCGTCTTCGTCAATATCGCCCAAGTTCAAATAGTCTTCATTAGAGTCTAAAGAAGCGCAACAAATCCTTTTTTGCTCGTTTAAATCTAAATTGTGGAACTCTTCGCTATGGATTGCATCCATCTTACAATCGGCGCGTTTTAAAAAACGCTCGCTAAGATCGTTAAAGATTTTTAGGCATTCGCTCGCGCTTTTAGCGTTAAGGATTTGTTTTTTAATTCCTGAATTCACTTCTTTCAATTCAGCATAGACAAAACTCCCGCCCCCTTTAAAACCGCATTTTTTAGAAATGCCCCCTTGCTCGCCCTCTATGACTTTTTTTAACCTTTCTTTAGTGATAGTTTCTATATAGTCCATTTGCTCGATGCCTATGTAGCGGCGTTTCATTTTGTGCGCCACCGCGCAAGTCGTCCCGCTCCCGGCAAAAAAATCTAACACGAGATCGTTTTCTTGGGTAGAGATTTCTAAAATGCGTTGGAGCAGGGCTTCGGGTTTTGGAAAATCAAAAATTTGAGTTTTAAATATTTGCTTAACTTCTTCTGTGCCTTTTTGAGTTATCATAGATTTATCCCAAAAAATACTTTTAGCTCTTGTTGTATTTGACCGCACTTTTTGGAAAACTCTTAATCTATCTTTAAATACCCCTACGAGAGAATAATTTTCTTTTAAAGCTTTTTCCTTGCCCCATCTCCAAACCAAATCAAAACCATTACGACTATCAGGAAAAACTTCAGTTAATCCATCTCTATATTCTCCAAAAACAGGCATAAAACCATTACTATCTTTTTGATTTTCATCTATAAACAATCCATATCTTAGACTTGGTATATTTAATCCATTAAATGCTCTAAAATTTCTATTCTCAAGCCCTTGTAAATCAAAACCGCCTTTTTCATCAACATAAGAAAAAGCATGTCCTTCTTTTTCAATTTCATTAAAAATAAGATTATTGATATTTTTAGCATAAACTAAAATATATTCATGCGTTTTAGCAACTTGCCCATACATTCTACCTTCTGGTTTTACAATGTGAGTTATACAACTAACAAAATTCTCCCTAAGAAAAATCTCATCCATTAAAACTTTTAAATAAGCCTGTTCGTTATCGTCGCATTGCACAAAAATCACGCCATCATCGCTTAAAAATTCCCTAGCCGCTTCAAGCCTGTTTTTCATAAATACTAGCCAAGAGCTGTGGTTGAAATTATCGTTGTAATTAAAGCTGTCATTACCCGTATTATAAGGGGGGTCAATGTAGATGCATTTCACTTGTTTAGCGAATTTCTTTTTTAAAGAATGAAGAGCGATCAAGTTATTGCCTTTGATAAGGTAGTTTGTGTTCTTGTCTTTTAAAGCGTTTTCTAAATCGCCTTCTCCATGCATTTCAAAACGGCACAACGCTTTTTTGCTTAAAAGCGTGTCAATTTCGTTTTTATGCAGTATTTCATGGTAAAAAAGCTCGTTAGATTTGGTGTTGTTATCTTTAGCGTTACCCAGTAAAACATTGTCTTTAAAAGGGAAATTCAAAACGACTAGCTCGCTGGATTTTATCAAACCCCCTTGCGAAAATAAGCCTATTTTATTTTTAAATCGTGTGAAAGATTTTTCTAATTCTTTTATTTCTAAACATTCCAATAACGCTTTTTCATTGAACACAAGCGTGTTGGCGATCATTTTAAAAAAAGCGTTTTTGTAGTCGTCAGCGTTTTCATGCTCAAGCATGAAAGTTAAAAGCTTTTCATCATTTTGTAGGATTAAGGTTTCTAAGCGTTCTTTAGTGAAATGATTGATTAAAATATCTAGTAGGGTTTTGAGTGGGGTTTTTAACATTCTTTGTCCTTAAAAATTTGATTGAAAGCGGTTTGAAAATCGCCATTGACTACGCTATTATGAAGCGTGAAAAACGGCAAGCCTTATTAAATGGAGTTTTTTGTTATGGCTTTTAAGCGTGGCGTTTTCTAGCATTTCTAAAAATTCTTTTTTCCAAGCGTTAGAAGGCTCTAAATGTTCGCCTTTAACTTCCATGTAGCAAGTGAAGCCTAAAAATTCATCGCTATGCGTTTGGGCAAAAAGGATAAAATCCGGCTCAAAACCTTGCGCGTAATAGGGGCTGTCTTCTATGTTGCAAAAAACTTTTAATTCAGTGAAATGATCGTTCCTTAAAACGCACCATTCTTTGAATTTCTTGTCTAAAAGCTCTTTATTTTTGTTGATAAAATCTAAAAACTTCCTTTCTAAATCGCTGTCCAGTTTTCGCATGTCCTTAAAAAGCAGCCATTCATAAAAGGGAATGCCTTTTTCCCATTCGCTAGCGCTAAGGCTTTTATTATGCGTTTCAAATTCTTTTAATTCTAACGCGCTCACATCGTATTTATCTTGCTCTTTTAAAAGCGTGTCTTTTAAGTTTTCAATGATATAAACAGCGAGTTTTAAAAGGATTTTGTTGTCGTCAAACTTTTGGTTTTTATGAAAGTTTGTTTTTAATGGAGAAATATAGCGCTCTATAAATCCCACTTTATTGTTAAAGGGATGTTTTTTAAAGGCTTTTTTAAGCGTTTTGAAATCCAGGTTTTTTAAATTAAGGGCTTTTAAAAAATAGTTTAGGGGGATCTTATCTAAGGTATGGGGTATATAATAAGTTGTATCGCCCTTATTTTCTTCTTTAAAATCCACTTTCTTTTCACGCACGCCAAAAGCAAATAAAGGGACATGCAAACTTTGGAGTTTGACTTTAACATGGTCTGTATAGTCTTTATTGAATAGGTTTTTCTTTTTGTCTTTTGTGTTGCTTGCATAGTAGCATTTGAAACGCTTGGTGGGTGTTAAAGGGATAGTCTGTTTTTCATTTACAAATCCTAATCCTAAATCTTGTAACTCGCTGTTTAATTTAGCGATAAACTCGCTGTCATAAACGGCATGGTAGTCTAACCTCTCTAGCGCGCTTAAGGGGTTAAAAAGATCAAATTTGCGTTGGTAAAACTCTATGCGGCTTGGCTTGAAATCGTTATAGCTAAAGGGGTAGTATCTCGCTCCTCGCCCTATGAGCTGGGCGTCTTTAATGGTGTCTTTTTGGCTCGCTTTATTTTTAAGCCTGACAATGTCAAATAAATTTAACACATCCCAGCCTTCATTGAGCTTATCCACGCTAAAAATCACTCTTTTAGGGTTGTCTCTGTCTTCTAGGGAGTTCAATAAAAGCATGCTCTTTTCTAATTCTTTTTCGTTATTGGTGTTAATCTGGGTGCTTTTTTTGAATTTCGTTTGCAAGAATGCCACAAGGTTAGGAGTGTATTTTTGCTTGTCAAAAAAGTTTTTAGCGGCTTTAAAAAAAGCGTTGCGGCTGTAATGGAAAAAATTTTCTAAATCTAAAGGGCTTAAATTTTCTAAAAAGGCGTTGAAGCGCTCTTGATTTTCTTTGCTGTCTTCAATCCTCTCGCTTTTAAACAAAATGCATGGTTTAAAGTTTTCAATATTATGGTGTTGGGCTAATAATTCTTTATACAAACTGGAAACGCATGCCCCTAAAAAACGCGTTTCTAATTCTTTATTTTCATAAGAAAGGGAGTAGATGTTTTTGCAAAATTTATCTTCGCTAAATTCTTTTAAGGTGTAAGTTGCCACCTTTAAGTTTTCGTATTTGTCTTTAACGCTTTTTTCATTGGGGATAGTGGCGCTAAATTCCAGCAATAAATTGTCCTTATTTTGTTCTAGCGCTAATTTCACAACGCTTTCCCAGTTGCGTTTTTCGCTAGATTCTGCATCGTTTAATTTCTTTTTAGTCTCTGTGTTTAAATGGTGCGCTTCATCCGCTAAAAAAACTAATTTTTGATCTTTTAAATCCTCTACGCTGATAGCGTTTTCTTTAGCTTTGGTGAATAATGAAAACAAGCCTTGAATGGTGCTAAAATAAATGTTGATAGCGCTTGCTTGGCTCTCGTTTAAATTATTGATGCTTTTAATTTCTGTGTTTTCATCATTGATATTGATATTCTCGCTAAAAAGGTATTTTGATGAGACGCTGTCTGTAAAATTAAGCTTGGTTTTTTCTAAAATGCTAGTGCTATTCACAAAAAAGATAAAGTTTTGATAGCCTTGCTTGTAGCATTCTAAAATCAAACCCGCCATCACTAAGGTTTTACCGCTACCGGTTGCCATTTCAAACATGAAATGCTTTTGAAAGGGGTTGGATTGTCGTTTTTCTAAATAATTATTTATCGCTTGTTTTTGATAATCTCTAAGCTCGTTTTTTAAATTGCTTGTGATGTGAGTGGGTAGCTCTATTCCTCCATTATTGGGCGTGTTATTGGGCGTGCGATCTTTTATTACTGATTGGGGGGGGGGGGGGGGGGTAACCTTGAGTGAATAAATCTTGCATAAAATCCCTTAATGAAAAAGTGAGAAAATTATAGCGTAAAGTTTTGAGATTGACTTTAGAGGCGCTAACGAACAATTGAATTAAAATCAAATAAAGTTTTAGTTTTAATATTTAATGAAATAAAGCCCTTAAAATCAAAAGCACTTCTTTTTCTTTGCTATAATCAATCTCAAAAAAACCAACTTTTTTAAAACAAAGGAATGATTATGCAAGAGATTTTTTTATGTTCTATTTCCAATGTGCGCAGTGGGGATTGCAAAGAAGATTGCGCTTATTGCACGCAAAGCTCACACCACCAAGGAGCGATCAAGCGCTATAAATTTAAAGATGAAAAAGTGGTTTTACAAGAGGCTAGAGCGTTAAGGGAATTAGGGACTTTAGGGTTTTGTCTGGTTACTTCAGGACGCGAATTAGACGATGAAAAATGCGAATACATCGCTAAATTAGCTAAAGCGATCAACAAAGAAGAATTGGGCTTGCATTTAATCGCATGCTGCGGGCGCGCGGATTTGGAGCAATTGGAGTTTTTAAGAGATGCGGGCATTCATAGCTATAACCACAATTTAGAAACTTCGCAAAATTTCTTCCCTAATATTTGTTCCACACACACATGGGAAGAAAGGTTTATCACATGCGAAAACACCTTAAGAGCAGGGTTAGGCTTGTGCAGTGGGGGGATTTTTGGGCTTAATGAGAGCTGGGAAGATCGGATTGAAATGCTCAGGGCGTTAGCTTCGCTCTCCCCGCACACCACGCCGATTAATTTTTTCATTAAAAACCCGGTATTGCCCATTGATGCAGAGACTTTAAGCGC
>ASYU01000243.1:0-65840 GCA_000448465.1 Helicobacter pylori PZ5056
TCTTGCATCCTAGCCCCCCCACTCGCTGAAACGATCAACAACGCTTCTTTTTTGGCGACCGCGCGATTGATCGCTCTTACGATCTTTTCGCCTTCCACAGAGCCTAAACTCCCCCCCATAAAACTAAAATCAAACACCACGATCTGCAAAGGCATGCGGTTGATTTTAGCCTCACCGCTGATCACTGAGCTTGGGCGGTTAGTCCTTTTTTCGTATTTTTTAATGCGTTGTTTATAGCTCTCTTTATCCACGAAATTTAAAGGATCATTAGGCCGTAAGTGCTTGTCAAACTCTTCAAAACTCCCCACATCGCACAAAAATTCAATCCTTTCAGTCGCATTCATGCGGAAATGGTAATGGCATTTCAAACACACGCTGTATTTGCCAAACACTTCTTTATGATACATTAACGCATAACATTTAGGGCATTTCACCCAATGGCTTGGCTGTTCTTCCTTACTTGGTGTTGTCCGCAATTTATTGATCTTAAAATTTTTAAAGAAATCTGCAAATCCCATGTTTTTCCTTAATTTTGCAGTTTTATTAGGATTGTATCCAAGTTTTGCTTATAATAAAACAAAATTAGTTTAAGAGTAGTGATGCAAGGGTTTCTTTTACAAACACAAAGCATAAGAGATGAAGATTTGATTGTGCGCGTTTTAACCAAAAACCAGCTCAAAACCCTCTATCGTTTCTATGGCAAACGCCACAGCGTGCTGAATGTGGGGCGTAAAATTGATTTTGAAGAAGAAAACGATGATAAGTTTTTACCCAAATTAAGGAATATTTTGCATTTAGGCTATATTTGGGAAAGAGAAATGGAACGCTTGTTTTTTTGGCAACGCTTTTGCGCTCTTTTGTTCAAGCATTTAGAAGGCGTGCATTCTTTGGATAGCATCTATTTTGACACTTTAGATGATGGAGCTAGCAAACTCTCCAAACAGCACCCCTTAAGAGTGATTTTAGAAATGTATGCAGTCCTTTTGAATTTTGAAGGGCGCTTGCAAAGTTACAATTCTTGTTTTTTATGCGATGCAAAATTAGAGCGTTCTGTCGCTTTAGCACAAGGGTTTATTTTAGCGCACCCCTCTTGTTTGAAAGCTAAAAGCCTGGATTTAGAAAAAATTCAGGCTTTTTTTTGCACTCAAAGCACGATTGATTTAGAATTAGAAGAAGTGGAAGAATTGTGGCGCACGCTGAATTTAGGGTTTTGAAAGGTTAAAAATGAAATTTAAATTTTTGAATATGGATAATGAGAGCGGTTTTATTTTGATTGAAAAAGAATTGAAACGATTGAAAATCACCGCTCAAGTCAAAGAAGATGGCATTGAATTAAAAGGCGAGAATGTAGAACAAGCGAGAGTTTATCTTCAAACGCTTTTTAATTCTAACATTGTGGAATTAGACGATAACAAAAAAAGCGCAAACGCTTTAATAGAGCGCTTGAAATCTTTAGGTTTAAAAATGGCGGTGGCTGAAAGCTGCTCTGGGGGGTTATTATCGCATGCATTCACTTCCATTAGTGGGGCTTCAGCGGTTTTTATGGGAGGTGTTGTGTGTTATAGTGAAGAGGTCAAGCGCGAATTGTTGAAAGTCAATGCCACGACTTTAAAAGTCTTTGGGGTTTATAGCGAAGAATGCGTGAAAGAAATGCTATCAGGCGTGTTTTTAAATTTTAAAGTGGATTTAGCGCTAGCGATTAGCGGGGTGGCTGGCCCTAATGGAGAGAGTAAGGCTAATCCTGTAGGCACGATTTATATTGGTGCGCAAAAATTAGGATCTCAAGCTTTCATTGATCGTTATTTTTTTAAAGGGGACAGAGAGAGTATTCAAAATAAAAGCGTAGAGCATGCCCTAAACATGCTCGCTAGAATGCTATAAAACTACCTTAACGCGCAAACGCTACCGAATTCTTTTTGAGCGACCTTAGCGATGTAGGCGATTTCATTATCGTTAAGGTTTTCAACGCTCGCTTTTAAATACCTTTTGATTTGCTCAATCTGGCAACCCACTAGCTTGATTTTCACCACAGCCACCTCCGATTTTAAATTCGTATAGGTGTAGGCTACCTGGATCTTAGTCGCTAGGTAATTATAGATAGCGTAGCTGATATTCGTAGCCGTTTGCTCGGACTCATGGAATTGCTCCATGAAGCGTTTTTTATACTTCAACATGATTTCATGAAAAACCACGATCAAGCTCAATTTAGCGTTTAAGGTCGCTTGCTCAATCCCTAAATACTTGTTATTAACAGGGATATACGCCACGCCCATTTCTTCATAGGGGACTTTAGGGTCTTCAAAAACCCAAGCAGGAGCATCAGATAGTTCTGATTTCATGCCCTTTAAATCAGAGACTAAAATCCCATCATCTCTTAAAAGACTCTTAGCGCTTAATGAAACGCTTGAAAACACCCCTAAAAGAGCGATTAAAACCATTCTTTTAAACAAAATGCCACTCCTTCAACTTTAACTTAGGTTTGATTATAGTTAAAAAGTTTTTGATTTCGTTTAATCACAACCAAGTAATTGCATCAACTTTTGATTTTCTTGATTTTTTGCTCGCTTCTGCCACCCTCTTACCCAAAGCGATCAAACACACGATTTTAGGCTTATTGATACGCTGTTCTAAAATCTCGCCCACTTTTAAAGGATCAAAGCCTCCAATAATGCAACTATCCAATCCCATTAAGCTCACGCCCATGCAAATTTGCCCCACAGCGATATAGCACTGCTCTAAAATTATAGCTTTCTAATCTTTGCATGCTATGGTTGAATCTCACGCCAAGCATTTGAGCGAAAGAGGGGATCACTCTAACTTTATAAGCCTCTGGATAGAGGTTTTGCATGTAATGGCCGTGTGGTAACAATTCGCTGGGTTTTAAAGAGCATACCACCATTAACGCTGAAGCGCTTTTAATCATTGTTTCATTAAAATAGCTGTGTGCTGCAATTTGCTTTTTTAAATCCTTATTAGTAACCATCACAAAATGCCATGGCTGCGTGTTGTAAGAGCTTGGCGATAGCCTGGCAATTTCAGCGATTTCTTCTAATTCTGTGCTAGAAAACTCATAATGGCTGTCAAACATCTTGCAAGAATGGCGCTCGTTCAGTAATTGTCTTCTTTTTTCGTGATCCAAAAATTTCATTGATTTTCCTTTATTTTTTTAGAATTTTTCGTAGCATACAATAAAATCCCTAACGAAACAATTACCATAAGTAAGCTTAAAATCTGCCCCATGCTCAAATTTAAAAAATAAACCCCCATTTGGCTATCCGGCTCTCTGTAAAATTCCGCAATAAAGCGCATCAAGGAATACCCCAAGCCATAAACCACGATGAGCAACCCATGCGTTTTGGTGTGTTTTTTAGCCCACATCACCATTAAAAACACGATAACCCCTTCTAAAAACGCTTCAATCAATTGGCTGGGATAACGCAACTCGTTATCCACCATAATGCCTATGATTTGCCCTAAATGGCTGTCTTTGGGGACAATCCTCCCCACAAGCTCCTGGTTTAAAAAATTCCCAATCCTCCCAAAAACATACCCTAAAGGCAGGCTGATCGCAATCAAATCCAAATAAATCAAAAGCTTTTTCAAATCCTTACGGCTATAAAGATACGAAGCGATCAAAAACCCTACTAGCCCCCCATGATAGCTCATCCCACGAATGCCTATAAAATTCCCATGGCTATCAAAGGGGTTAAAGATTTGCCAAAAATGCGTCAAATAATAGCCAGAGTTAGGCTCATAAATAAGAACGTATCCTATCCTTGCCCCTAGCACAATGCCAAGCTCCGCCCATAAAAAATAGCTCTCAAATTCCTTCCTTTCAATGGGGAATCGCTTGGGATCTTTTTGGATCATTCTCAACGCCATATAAAAAGCGACAACAATCGCGCACGCATACGCCAAACCATACCAATGCACATCAATACCGCCAAGACTAAAAGCGATGGGGTTAAATCGTTCATAAATCGTATTCCAAGCGTTCATGCCAATCCTTAAATTTCAAATTCTTTAGGAGCGATCGCTTCAAATTCATACCCTAACAGCGCGATTTTATGCGCATGGAGCATCAAGCGTTTGGCGGAACCTGGCTCGTTATTATAGAGCGTATCGCCTATAATGGGGTGGTTGATGTACTTTAAATGGACTCTGATTTGGTGGGTTCTTCCGGTTTTGATCCCCACTTTTAAAAGGGTTTTTTTGTTGATGATTTTTAAGGGCGTGATGATCGTAACCGCTTCTTGCCCTTTTTTAGAAATTTTGCTGAAAGCTTTAGTGGTTTTAATGGTAAGAATGGGGGCGTTGATTTCTCGCTCTTCTTCTATGATGCCTTGAACGATCGCTAAATACTCTTTTTTAACCGCTCTGTCTTTAAAAGCCTTTTTAGCTTTTAAATGAAACTCTGAATTTTCTTTCACCAATAAAATCACCCCGCTTGTTTCTTTATCCAAGCGGTGCAACAGCACCCAACCTTTGAAAAAAGAGGCTAGATCATAGCTCTCTATAAAAGGGGGTTTAAAAAGGGCTAGAATGTTTTCATCTTCAAAAATTACGCTGGGTTTTTCAATTTTTTGGACGCTAAAGCGCGTGTTTTTGGGCAATTCCTTTCTGGCGACCATCAATTTCTTCCCCCCTATACTCACTAACCCCAAATCAATCAAAGCTTTGGCTTTTTTATGCGAAATGTTTTCTTGAACGCTCAATATTTTATAAGCTTTTTCCATGTTTATCCTTTATTTTTTTAATGTTTAATGAATGCGAGCAATTCGTTTAAATCATGCCCGTTTTCTAAAAAACGCGCCACGCCTAAATTTTTGTAATCTAAAAGAGCGTCTAACAGATCCTCTTTTTGAACGATTTTATAAGGCTTGATTAATTCAAACAACGCTACCTGGTTGAAAAGATACTCCCCTGTGATTAGGTGCGTATTAAAAAACGCCGGCTCTAAAGGGTTATGCCCCCCCATTTTGACAAACGAACCCCCTAAAATGACAATGTCTGCGATTCTATAGAAGTTATTCAATTCCCCTAACCTATCCACTAACAAAATATCGCATTCCACAAAACCCTTTGAAGAAAAACACTCCAAACTAAAAGGCGTCGTTTTTAAGGTATTTTGCAATAAATCTTGCACGCTTTTAAAACGCTCAGGGTGGCGCGGCACAACAATTAGTCTTGCGTTTTTAAAAGTCTTTTTCAATTCTAAAAACGCTTTTAACCCCAATTCCTCTTCGCCCTCATGCGTGCTGGCTAAAACAATGTTTAAAGCGCTTGGGTTTTTAGGGTAAAACGAAGTGATCACAGGCTTTGAAAAACGCTTGATATTCAAAAAATCCACCACTTTTTTAGCCCCTAGATTCAACAAACGTTTTTGATCGTCCTTGCTTTGCGCCAAAATCAAATCAATGCGTTTGAATAAAAGCGCATAAAAGAAAGAAAAACGCTGGTACTTGGGGTAAGAGCGAACGCTGATCCTAGCGTTAATGAGCATGGTTTTTGCCCCTAATTTTTGAGCCGTATCAAACACATTAAACCACAATTCCGCTTCTGTAACCACCAAAGTTTTCAAGCGTTTTAAGTTTTTTTCCCATGCGAATAATAGGGTTTCAAAAGGCAGGTAACGCACTTCTATATATTGAGAGCACTGGTAAGTTTGAGCGGCTAATTCAAAGCCGGTATGGGTGGTAACGCTGATTAAAATCGGCTCTTTTAAAGCTTGAACGATCGGCTCTAAAGATTTGACCTCCCCATAAGAGCATGCATGAAACCAAAAAATCGGCTCGCTTTTTAAAAGATTGTCTTTGAGAAAAAAACGAGCCTTTAAAGAATGGCGGTATTTTTCTTTAAAACTCAAAAGCAAGATGAAAGGTGCACAAAAAAGATGCCCCAAAGTCAAACATAAAAGGTAGAAAAACTTAAACAATCAAACGGATTCTTGGCTTTCTTTTGGTTGGTTTTCTTTTGGAGGTTGAGCGTTACTTTCATGCGCGCCCTCAGCGTATAAAATACGCCCGCAATACGGACAAGTGATCATATCCCCACTCGTTAGCACTTCGGCATAAATCTTATCGTTCAACCGAATAAAACAACCCCCACAAGCCTGTTTTTTGATCGTTACGATGCTCGTGTTTTTCGCCCATCTTCTAATCCTTTCATAAAAGCTATAGATTTTAGGCTCGGTTTTTTCCACGAGTTCTTCTTTCTTTTTAAAGATGATCTGTTGGGTTTCTTTGATGTTTTTGACTTCGTTTTCCACTAAGTTTTCCAATTCCAACGCTAATTTTTCAAGCTCTAGCATTTCCTTTTTCAAAGCTTCTTGTTTTTCGCTTTTGTGCTTGATTTCATTTTGCAAATTTTCAATTTCTCTGTTAGCCTGACTGGATCGCTCTTTAGCAATATCTTCTTCAATGTTTAAAGAGCGCAATTCCTTTTCGGATTTGATCTCGCTCATTTTCTTTTGGATACTGGCGATTTTAGTGTTCGTGTCTTGTAAGGTTTGCTCGTTTTTAGAAACCTGTAATTTTAGGGCTAATTTTTCTTCTTCTAAATTCAAAATCGCTTTATTTTTAGCTTCTTTATCATTCAAAGCCTTATCCAAGTCTTTTCGTTTTTCTCTGATCAACGGCTCTAAGGAGTCAATTTCTTTATCCAAATGCGAAATTTCAATCAATTGTTTGAGGTGGGTGTTCATCGCTTTCCTTTAAATGATTTGCAAGGGGTTTTTAAAATTCTCTATTGTAACCAAATAATCAAAAGAATGCAAAATTCCAGCCATAATGAGCGCAAAACCCCTTTCGCTATAATAATGCGTGGCGTCAATCAAACTTATCCCTAAAGATTGAGCGATCATAGCGTCATGGTATTTCACATCGCCTGTAATCAAACAGCTTTGCGCTTTTAAAGAAGAAAGCATGGACGCCCCCGATCCGCACACAAACGCTAAATCTTTAATCATTTGAGAACTTTTGACGCACGCTAATTGTCCCACCCCTAAAGACGATTTGATTTTTTCTAACAGCGCATCAAATTCTATATTAGCACTTTCTTTCACTAACATAAGGCCTTTTTCCATCAAGCCATCAAACCCTAAAAGCGCGCGCGCGAAATGCTTGTTTAAATGCGTTTTGTCAAAATTCGTGTGCATGCTGATGACTGAAATGTTTTTTTGGATTAAGATTTTTAAAATATTCCCCGGATAAGCCTCAACATTTAGCGTTTTTAAGGGCTTGAAAATTAAAGGGTGGTGCGTGATGATTAGGGCGTTTTGTGGGGCGTTTAGAGCGATTTTAGGCGTGATTTCTAAGCATGCGATAATGTGGCTAAACTCATGGTTTTTGCTCCCCACATTCAACCCGCTATTATCCCACGATTCTTGGAGTTCAAAAGGCGAAAGGCGGTTCAAAACTTCCAACACTTCCCTAACTAACGCCATTTTAAGCCTTTGTTAAAGCGTTTTTTAGGCGCTCTTCTCTTTCTTCTTCTTGCTCTTTGTAAAGAATGGCGCACCCTTTGGCTAAATCCCTAATCTGTAAAATATAATTTTGCCTTTCAGCCACCGAAATCGCTTTTCTGGCGTCTAAAATATTGAAAAAATGCGAGCATAGCATCACCAAATCATAAGCCGGCAGTGGGAGCTTGTTTTTTAAGCAATGCAAGGCTTCGGCTTGAGCGTTTTTAAACATTTCTAATAGCCTTGTTACGCTCGCTATTTCAAAATGATACTTGCTGAATTCGTATTCGCTTTCCAAATGCACTTGCGCGTAACGAACGCTTTCATTATCCTTTTTCGCCCATTCAATCTCTAGGATATTTTCCACTTTTTGGACATACATCGCTAATCTTTCCAAGCCGTAAGTGATTTCCACAGGGATAGGGCTGCAAGGAATACCCCCCACTTGCTGGAAATAAGTGAATTGCGTAACCTCCATGCCATCAAGCCACACTTCCCAGCCAAGCCCCCATGCCCCTAAAGTCGGACTCTCCCAATTGTCTTCTACAAATCGTATGTCATGCTCATTAAGGTTTATCCCTAACACTTCCAAGCTTTTTAAATACAATTCTTGGATATTAGAAGGGCTTGGCTTGATAACGACTTGGAATTGGTAATAACTCCCCAAGCGGTTAGGGTTTTCCCCATAGCGCCCATCAGTAGGCCTTCTAGAGGGCGCGACATACGCCACATTCCACGGCTTTTTATCCAAACTCCTTAAAAGCGTGGCCGGATGGAATGTCCCGGCTCCTGCAGGAATATCATAAGGCTGGATCACCAAACAACCTTGATCTTTCCAATACTCTTGTAATTTTAATAATAAACTTGAAAAATCTTGCATGCTCTCTTTCCTTTTAAGCGCGTCTGATCAAATCGTTCATGCTCTCTAGCACACTCTTACCCTTTAAAAGCAAGGCTAGTTCGCTCGCAATAGGCGTGTAAATGCCGTATTTTCTAGCGATTTCCACAATGGCGTTGGTCGTTTTCACCCCTTCAGCCACTTCGCCCAATTCTTCTAAAACCACCTCTAAAGGCTTGTTTTGGGCTAGCCCCAAACCCACACGATAATTCCTGGATAAAATAGAATTAGCGGTTAAAAACAAATCCCCAGCCCCAGAAAGCCCCAAAAAAGTCTCTGTCTTGCCCCCAAAGAACGCCCCAAAGCGTTGCATTTCCACCAAACCTCTAGACAATAAACTCGCTTTAGCGCTATTGCCTAATTTCAAGCCATCACAAACCCCCCCCGCAATGGCTATCACATTTTTATACGCGCCAGCGATTTCACCCCCTATGATGTCTTGTTGGGCGTAGGCTCTGATAAAAGAGGGGGTTTTATTGGCAAATTCTAGCGCTAAAGCCTGATTATTAGAATGGATGACTAACGCGCAAGGCAAGCCCTGAATGATTTCAGCCGCAAAACTCGGGCCGGCTAAAAAACACAAAGAATTAGGATCGATAAAATCCTTTGCGATCTCGCTCACAAACGCCCTGTTTAAAACCTCTATCCCTTTAGAAGCGATTAAAACCTTAGCGTTTTTGGGTAAAGAAGCGTTTTGGAACCATTCCCTTAGATGCTGCACGCTAATAGCGATGACATAAAGCGTTGCTTTTAAGCCTCTTTGTAAATCCACTTGCTCTATGGGGGCAGAACCTTTAGAAATCAAGGCGTCATTGAGCTTTTTTAACGGCTCGTTTAAATCGCGCCTTGAAATGATTTTGACTTCATTCTTTTCTCCAAAAGCAAAGGCTAAAGCCCTCCCCCACGCCCCGCCACCAAATACTGCAATTTCCATTAAATTCCTAATCTCATTGATTGTAAAACTCACCATTTTACAATAATAAGTTTAAAATAGCCCTTACATTCAAAACGCTGTCTTTGATTAAAAATAGGGTAGTAAAAATCAGAAATCTCTTTCACGCTCTGATCTAAATCACCGCCGTTTTGTTCTCCTCCACTCCCGCAAATTATTTTGAAGCTCCTCATTGTTTAAGGACTCTTGATAATATTCTTCGTTTGTTTCCTTATATTCTTTAAGTATTGACAAATTTGCTAAAGAATAGTCTAGTTGGATCAATTCATTATCTTCATCCATCCAATCTCTACATTCTTGGATTTCTTCTTGGCTCAAATCATACCAATCTAAACGAAACATGCACCAATCCCTAAAATACAGCACCATTTCTTTGATTTCTTCAAACTCTCGGCGGTTTGTTTCTTCCGGTGTGTTTTTTAAATCCCTCCACTCCCGCAAATCGTTTTGAAGTTTCTCATCGTTTAAGGACTCTTGATAGTATTCGTTTTCTTTTTCTTTAAATTCCCTAAGCGTTTGCAAATTTTCTAAAGAGTAGTGCAGTTGAAGAAAATCATTAAAATAATCTGTTCTCTCTTCTTCTCTTTGGATCTCTCCTTCACTCAATTCAAGCAAATCCAAATAAAACAAACTGCAATCCCTAAAATACAGCACCATTTCTTTGATTTCTTCAAATTCCCTGTAGTTTTGTTCTTCGTTCTCTTCGTCGTCGTTTTCTTGCTTTGTATTTTTCCCAAGTGAAAGCGCTCACACGATCAAAAACCTTATCAATGCTCTTTTTAAACAAGTTGATCACTCCGTTCAATCGCGCTAAATTCTCTTCTTTGGATCGCTCTTGCTCAGCAAATTCTTTTTCTAAAATCTCAATTCTTCTAAAAATTTTATCGCTGAAGTCATCAAAGCCTTTTTGCATCAAATCCAATCTAACAGAATGCAATTCGCTTTGGTAGCGTTTGAATCGGCTAGCGTCTTGCTCAATAGCCTTTTCATACATGGAATGCACCTCGTATAAATATCCTAAAATTTCGTTTTGTTTCTCGCTCCTTTGATTTAATTTTTTTAAAAATTTTTCAAGCGAGTTAAAAACTTTGCTTTTTTCGCTGAACTCTTTGTATTCTTGATACCTTGTAGCGCTGTAAGCGCAAATCCCTTTAAACTCAATGCCATTATCTTTTAAAGTTTCTCTAATTTTCTTAGCGACTTCTTCTAATTGGCTTTTTGTGCGCCTATCAGCCCTACTCAATACGATAAAAACCTGCTTGCCTTCTTCGTATAATTCTTGCAAAAACTCTAAATCATCGCTTCCAATGCCCCCACTCTCGCAACTAACGAGCCATAGAATGTGTTTAGCGTGCTTTAGGGATTCTTTAGAGGCTTCTTTGTCCTCACCCGTATAGCCTTGATTGGCAGGGTTAAAACCAGGCGTGTCTATGAAGCACAAAAATTCAAAAGGCACGCTAGGAGCGCTCAAAAGCATGAAAGGCATGATTTCTTTGAGATTAAAGCCAAGGGATTTTAAAAACTGATGGTTAAAAGCGAGATTAGGTAATTCCACCATGCTCCCATTTTGAGAAAACCCCATTAAAACTTCTCTTTTACCCTTTAAGCAATAAGTGGGGATAGCTGTGGTGGGATTCATGTCTTCAGGGAGTTTTAATTTCAAGCCCAACAAATTGTTTAAAAAAGTGGATTTGCCCGCACTAAACCCTCCCCCCACCGCAACGATGGTTTTTTGGAACAAACTAGGGTAGCTCGCTACCAATTGCAATTCTTTTTGGATTTCTTGGAGCGTCAGTAACGCTATTTCCTTTTCTTTGAGCGAATCCACGCCGCTAGCGAACTCTAAAAACTCGTTGCCTAAGACGCTCTGGTATTCTTCTAGCCCTTCATTGCTTGTTTTGGCGTTTAAAATACGAGCGATCAAATCGTAGCGCTCCTTTAAGCCCTCTGTATTGTGGTGGTTTTCAGCCTTGCTATTATCATTAAAAATGCCCTTAAAAAAATTAACGCTCATTGGATCCCCTTTAAAGCTTGGATTTGCGCGTCTAATTGAGCGATGGATTGTTCTTTGTTTTGCGCTTGATTGTGCAAGTCTTGCATGTTTTCTTTAAGTTTTTTAAGCGTATCGCTAGCGAAGTTTTGCTTTTTTAAATTCTCTCTTAAACCTCCGATGTAGCCTTTCACATCTTGTTTAGCCTCAGCTTCAAAACCTCTCGCATGATTTTCCACGCTTTGTATGAAAGCATTAGCTTCATCGCCTTTTAAAAAGCCCGTTTTCCCCCTTATCTCGCCAGGAAGCTTATCGGCATAATCAAACTCTTTAAATTCAATGGAATCTAAAACAGCTTTCACGCTTTTTTTGAAAGCCACCTCATCAATCAAATCATCAGAGATGATTTCGCGCAATTGAGAAAAGACTTTAGCGTAGAGTTCTTTTTTGAAAACGACTTTAAAAGAATCAGCACTGTCATTCAAAGCGCTTTCGCAGCGTTCATGCATCTCTGTTAAATAATCAAGCACCGCTCCGGCTTTAATGGTTGCTCTTGTGCGTTCTACTTCATTATAGCCCCAATCTTTTTCACCAACAACGCTACCAAAAAATCTTGCCCAACCTCCCAAACCGCCTTGCTTCACTCTTTCAGTGTAACGCTCTACTCCCTCTTCGTTTTGAGCACCCACCTTAGCCGTTTGAATAGCTTTCGTTAAGGTTTCATTCAAGCCATCTCTAGTGTTTTTGATGAAATGAAAAATAAATTCTTCATACGCTTCCTTAAATCCTGTTTCAATGTTACCAGAGAGTTTTTCATAAGCCTCTATTTGCTTTTTAATCGCGCTCATATCAGCGTTTTTAACCCTCTTTTTTTCATCTTCTAGGTCTTTTAATAACTGCGTGATCAAATTATGGAGGTTGTTGGCGCGGCTCTCTATCTTTGATTCCAAATTCTTAAGCATGATTTTTTCTTTCTCTTGGGCGGCTTTTTTTAAACGCTCTTCAATCGCGCCCATATTGCTTAAAAACAATAAGCTTTCTTCAGACTTATCATCGCTACTAAAAGCGTCAGGGTAAGAATCTTTTAAATTCCGTAAGGCATTGTGATACTCTTCTGTTTTTTGGCTTCTTTCCCAAGAAGCTTGGTTGTTGAAATCTTTGTGCATGCTAAAGCAAACCCCTGAAGCCAAAATGACGCCATTTTTGATTGCTTTTTCAAAAACCTCTCGTTGGTTAGGGTAGTTTTGAATCAATTTTCCCATGATATTATTTAATTGAGATGAAAGAGATTTTTGCGCGTTTTCTAAGGCTGTAGGGAGGTGTTGGTTGGATTTTCCCACTTCACTCATAGAAAGAACGGCGCTGTCGGCTTGGCTTGCCACAAAATAAATTTCTTGAAGGCCTTCTTTATGAGAAACCCTATCAAACAAACTCATATCGCTATCTGTTAAAAACTGATTAGAAGGGCTTATGATAAACACCACATCGCAATCTTTCAATAAGGCTTTGGTGTGCTCTTCTCTGGAAGCGATGGGATCATTCACTCCTGGGGTGTCAATCACTTCCAAATCTTTAAGATTGGGGTTATTCAAAGAAATTTGCACCGCTTTAGTGTAGGGCATATACTTCCCGTTTGCGCCCACGAATTGGAGCAATTTTTGATTCAGCTCTTGTAAGCTGTTGGCTTGAATGCGTGGATCCAAGTTTTCCGTGTTGAGCGATCCGCTTTTTTTCATTTTTTCGTATTGATCGTAGGATGAAACGAGCTTTGTGTCATCTTTTAATTTATCTTTAGCGATCCTTTCAGCCCTTTTTACTATTTCTTCATCGCTTAAAACCCTCTCTTTGGGCGCTGCTTCAGTGCTTTTGTTTCTGCCAAACTTGTTGCCAAAATTCTTAAATCCCTCTTTAGTCCTATTTGCCAAGCTCTGTTTTTCTTTTTGCTTTTTGACTTCTTCTTCAACAATCCTGTTAAACTCCCTTACATACCTTTCATGTTCGTTTTTAAGCTCCAAAATATCCTTTGGGCTATAAAACTCCACTTCAGCGCTCAGGGTTTTAGCGTATTTTAAAAGGGTAAGGCTAGCCGTCATGGGCGTTGCCGCTTTGGGTAAAACCTCTACACCCTCAAAAATCAAAGCGTTTAAGAGCGAGCTTTTACCCGCTTTCACGCGCCCAATGATACCGACTTTAAGATCCCTATCTTCAGCCTGCATTTCTTTTAGCGTTTTCTCTAACTCTTCGGTTTTAATCACAGAGTTATCGCTCATAAAAGACTTCGCTTTTTCTTGCAAGCCTTGTTCTTGTAGCGTTTTTTCAATTAAAGCGCTTTTTTTGATGAGTTCTTGCACGTTCATTATTGATCCTTTAAATATTGTTGTTCTAGATCGCTTAAAGCGTTGATCTTGTTTTCTAAGATTTGTTTTTGACTTTCTAAATCGTTAAGGTGTTTTTCTTTTTCCTTTTGAGCGAGCGCGATTTCTTGTCTTTTATGCGTGATTTCTAATTCGCACCGATCTTTTAAACCTTTTAGGGAATTTTCCAAGCATTCATTAAACAAGCCCGGTAAAACTTTTTTAAGCTTGTATTGAACCTCTGGTATCACTTTGACTTCAATCAGATTTTCTAATTTCGCCCGCTCTTTTTCCTCATTTCTAAAGAATGAAGCGATGATATTAGGCAACAAAGTCAATAAATCTTTTAAAAGAGGTTTTAACCCTTGCAAGATCAGCGCGAAGGGTCTTGTAACCGGGTTCTTGGCTAAAATCACGCTTAAGGCGTTGATCCCTAATTCAAGGCTATGCTCTACATTTACAGAAAAACCGCTAGAAAGCTGCGTGTTGTTCAGGCTTTCAAATTCCGCGCAAAAATCTTTTGAAAAAGAAAGGTTGATCTTTTCAATCTCTAATTTAGCGTTTTTGATCAAGCTTTGTTGCATGATGCTTTCTATTTCGCTATTGAACTCGTTAGGCTTGTTGATTAAAGAGGCTAAATAGGATTTTTGCTCCCTGACCTCTCCTACTACTTTTTTAACCACCGATCCCACAGCCACGCTAGAATATTCTTCTTCTAAATTAGCCCTTAATTTTTCATAGGTTTTTTCAATGTCTTTAACGCCCAAATCCAAAGCTTGTATTTCTTCTAAAGCCTTTTCTTTGGAGTAATCAAAGCTTTTCATCACGCTTTTTAAGCTGTTTTGTAACTGGGAATTTAAAAACTTCAATCGTTTCAAATACAAAGCGCTAAAAAGCTTTTCAGCGTCTATTTTATCCGCCACCTCTAAAAGAGCGTTGTTGTCTTTATTAGAATAAATAAGATGCGTTGTCAAATCAAGGTGATCCTGGATTTGCTCTTCAATATAATGAGAAACCTCTTCTACTTGTGAAGGCGTTCTTAAATTCGTTTTACTCAAAATAAAGCTAAGGCCTTTGTCAAACTCTAAAAGGTTTTTTAATTCCCTAACCATGCGTTTAGTGAGACTGCCCTCTTCTACGCTTGTGAGGATGACAAAATGCACGCCTCTTTCCAAATATTCCAAAATGGCATGGGTGTGGCTTGAAATGGGGCTATCAAACCCGGGCATATCCACAAACACCAAAGGCACGCTATCTTTTAGCGCTTCATTATTCAAATAAACCTTAAGGTAGGAATACTTCGCCGCATTCTCTTTAATCGCCTCAAAACTTTGCTCATTCAGTTCAAAACTCTCTGTTTTTTCGTCATTGCTTGAAAAAGCCTCTATGCGTTCATTAGCGCTATAGTGCAATTCAGTGGCTAAAGAAGTCTCTGGCGTGATACCGGTAGGCAAAACGCTACTGCCTAAAAAGCGGTTTAATAGCGTGCTTTTGCCTGCGCTGAAATTCCCCACAACGGGTATCACAAGTTGTTGTTTTTGAACGCTTGCTAAAAGCGTGGAGCATTCTGTTTTATCGATCTCCACTTCTTTTAAAACTTCTAAAACCTGTTCTAAAAACTCCACAAAATTTGTCTGTGCGCGTAAAATCATTACCAATCCTTTAAAATTAAAAATTAAAATCTAAACAAGACGCAAAAATCCCTAAAAATCCCTAAAATATAGATAGGGTTTATATGGGTATGGGTTTATATGGGGGTGAAAAGATAAAACGGCTGACTAGAGAGAGAGCGGATTTTTAAGAATAATCATCATTACAAACTCCTAGCACCATTTAGTGGTGGGTATTATACTTGATTTTTACGGGTTAGAGTTAATACGACAAAATGAATGATTTTTGATTGCGTCAAATAGCGTGAGATCCTCTTGTCTTGTTTGTCAAAACTCGCAAGAGCTATGCTTATAAAACGATTTTAATAGCCGGCATCAAATCGTTGTTTTCTTCTATTTTTAACATTCTGACATCTTTAACACAAACCGCAAAACATGGTATTTGTTTGGCTAAAATTTGCACCGTAGCGACACAAGTAACAGCGTTGATGGTCTCATCGCCAAAATACACGCTACCTTGTTGCCATTTAAAGCCATGTTGTTCCATGAATTTACGAATATCAGAATAAACTTTTGACAGATCCATCCCGTTTTCATTCAAGCAATTCGTGTCAAGATCAAAAGTTACAGCATACATCTTAGCTCCTTTATTGGTGTTATAGCATGTTTTTACTTATAATTTCGTTTGGTTAATGCATGCATTTTACAACCCATGCGTTTGAGAATAAAACAATTTCATGTCTTTAGAAGCGAACTGGTTTTTTAACGCTTGGGCTAGAGGTAAAGCGACTTCCTCGCTTAAAAAAAGCTTGAATTTAGCGTAGTCTTTACGCCCGCTCACCTGCTCTTTTTGGCTTAAAAGCAATGAAGAAGCGGCGTATTTATAGCATTCCACATAAAAAAAATCATCAAAGCCTTTTTCAAATAAATAATCTATTAAAGCGTCTTTCAAACAAATATCAATATAAATTTCTAAAGCGAGCATGTGAAATCCCTTAATTGATTTTAATCTTTTTAGCGATGAGCATGAACATGGGCGGCAGTAGGAGTAAGGTTAAAGCGCTTGAGGTAACCAAGCCTCCAAGCACCACGATCGCTAAAGGTTTTTGGACTTCGGATCCCACGCTATGAGAAAATAATAAAGGTATTAAACCCAAACCGGCAATGCAAGCGGTCATTAAAACCGGCCTCAAACGCCTTTTAGCGCCCAATAAAACGCATTCTTCTACGCTTTTTCCTTGTAAGAGAAGCTCTTTAAAATAGCCTATCATCACCACGCCGTTTAAAACCGCAATCCCAAAAAGAGCGATAAAGCCCACGCTCGCTGGCACTGAAATATACTCCCCTACCGCAAACAACGCAATAAGGCCTCCGGTAACCGCAAAAGGGATATTCAAAAGAATGAGCAAGGCTAAAGGAATGCTTTTAAAAGTGAAAAAAAGAATGAAAAAAATCGCTAAGATGCTTAAAGGGATAACGGTGGAGAGCCTTTTATTAGCCCGTTGCTGGTTTTCAAACTGCCCCCCATAAGTGATATAGTAGCTAGGGGGGAGTTTGACATTTTGAGCGATCGCTTTTTTAGCCTCTTCTACGAAAGAGTTTAAATCGCGCCCCACCACATTACTGCGAACCACGCTCATGCGCCTTGAATCTTCGCGCACGATAGAAACAGGGCCATCCACTTCTTCAATCTTAGCGATAGAAGTGATAGGCACTAAAACGCCATATTTTGAAGTCAAGGCCAAGCTTTTAATCTTTGTGATAGAGCTTGCAAAATCGCTTTCTTGGCGGATCATCACCGGCGTGCGTGAAATCCCTGTAGGGATCACATCCACGATCAAGCCCTCTAAAGCGGATTTTAAAAACTTGGAAAATTCATCGCTAGTGATCCCCACATCCGCCATCGATTCTTTATTAGGGGTTACATACAAATAATTCACACCCTCATTAAGCGTGGTTAAAACTTCACTAGAGCCTTTAATCCCTTTTAAGACTTGCGCGATTTGAAAACTCAACTCGTTTAAGGCGCTAATATCATCTCCAAAAATCTTAACCGCTAAATCCCCCCTAACCCCTGTAAGCATTTCAGAAATCCTCATTTCAATGGGTTGGGTGAAAGAAAAGTTAATCCCCTTAAAGTCTTTTAAAGAATCCATGATTTTTTCTAACAATTCGTCTTTATTTTTCACGCTCCATTCTTTTTTAGGGATAAAAGAAATAAAAGTATCGGTTTGATTCAATCCCCCCAAATCCAACCCCAATTCATCGCTCCCTGTGCGCGCGACAATGCTTTTAACTTCCTTGACATGCTTTTTAATCGCGCTTTCAATGTTTAACATGAGATCTTTAGATTGATCTAAAGAAATAGAAGGGGTGGTTTCCACGCTCAAAACCACATCGCCCTCATCTAAAGCGGGCATGAAATTCTTCCCCACAAAAGGGAATAAAGAAAGGCTTGCGATTAAAAAAACAAACGCTCCTAGAATCACTTTTTTAGGGTTGTGTACAAAAAATTCCAATAAAGGAGCATAGATTCTGTTTAAAAACCTCGTTAAAAAGGTTTCGCTATGGGGCGTGGCTTTTAAGACAAGAGAGCTGACTACAGGAATGATCGTGATAGATAGAACTAAAGTGCCTAAAAGCGCATACACAATGCTTTGCGCTAAAGGCCTAAACATCTTGCCCTCTAACCCCTGTAAGGTTAGAATCGGCACAAAAAACACAATAATAATCACCACCCCGCTCACCACTGAAACAGCGATTTCCTTACATGAACGATAGATTGCATGGAGTTTAGTGGTTTTAGTGTTAGCGCTCAATTTTTCAAAAGCGTTTTCCACCACCACCACGGCTGAGTCAATGAGCATGCCTATAGCGATAACCAACCCCCCTAAACTCATCAAATTTAAAGTCAAATTATTGAGCTTGATAAAAATAAACGCCACGGACAAGCTTAAGGGTAAAATCACCCCCACAGCCACGCTCGCCCTCAAATTCCCTAAAAATAAAAAGAGCGTGATGATGATTAAAACAACGGCTTCAATGAGCGTTTTAGAAACGGTGGCAATGGCTTTTTGCGTAAATTCTGAGCGATCATAAAAAACATTAATGGACACGCCACTCGGTAAAAAGGGTTTTAATTCTTCTAGTTTTTGATACACTTGAGTGATGATTTCTTTCGTGTTGGCTTCTTTTAAAGAAAGCACCAAGCCCTCTGTGGTCTCGCCCACGCCATCTTTAGTGACAAAACCTAATCGGGTGCGAGACTGGCTGATGACTTTTGCAAAATCCTTAATGTGCAAATGCCCTAAATTAGTGGAAACGGTGATTTTACCAATGTCTTCTAAACTCAAAGAAGCGGTTTGGATTTTGACTAAAAAGGTTTCGCCATCTCTATCCACGCGCCCCGCTCCGCTGTTTCTTAAATTCACTCTCACAGCCGATTCTAAATCAGAAATACTCACCCCAAGCCTTGCCATGTCATTAAAATCCGGCACGATCACAAACGCCCTGCTAAAGCCTCCAATGGAATTGACATCCGCCACGCCGCTAATCATTCTCAATTGCGGGCGGATCACAAAGTCTAAAAGCTGTCGTTTTTCTATTTCGGTGATATTGCCATCAATGGTGAACATAAAGATGTCCGATAAGGGCGTAACAATGGGCACCATGCCCCCTTCAACCCCCACGGGTAGATCTTTCATCACGCTGCTCAAGCGTTCATTGACAATATTCCTCGCTAAATAAATATCCACGCTGTCATCAAAATCTATCGTAATGTCTGAAATAGAATATTTTGAAACACTTCTTAAAGATTTTTGCCCTTTCAAGCCTAAAAGCTCCAATTCTAAAGGGCGCACGATGTTGTTTTCCATTTCTTCAGGGCTAGAGCCGGGGAGTTTTAAAATGATTTTAACTTGAGTGGGCGAAATATCCGGGAAAGCGTCCACTGGAGTGTGGATAAAACTATAAGTCCCAAAAAACAAAATAAGAATCGCGCCAACAATCACGATCACTCTTTGGCGTAAGGAAAATTCAATGATGGAAGCGAGCATCATTCTTCCCCTAAATTGTTGATCATGCCTTTTAACCCTATCAATGACCCCACTGCCACGCTGTCATTAGGGTGTAAATTTTGAGCGTTCACGATAAAAATCTTGCTGCGCTCTTCTAAAACTTGAACCACTACAGGCTTAAAACCTTTAGGCGTCCTCACAAACACCAGGTAATCCTTTCCGTTTCTAATCAAAGCGTTTGAAGGGATTAAAACCGAGTCTTTAGGTTGAGAGCCTTGAATATACATTTCTACCATTTCCCCCACATGGTAATTGCCCTCATCTAATAAAGCGGTGGCTAAAATCGTGTTAGAGCCTTTGTCTAACACCACCGAAACGCTTTGGATCTTTCCGATTTTTTCCCCTTCTTCATTATAGACCGGCGAATCTTTTTTAATGGATTTAGAAACGCCTACAGGCAATTTGATTTGAGCGATCAGATCGTCGCTTTTTGAAATACGCACGTAGCTAGTGAAAGCTAAAATCTTCTCGCCCACATTTTTAGGCGCTAACGCTAAAAGACCGCTGTCTCTAGCCACAATCCTAAAACCATACTGCCCTTTAGGGTTTTTGGGATCCACGCCAAAGCTTTTGAAGGTGCTTTCTAGTTGATTGACTTTTAAGCCCATTTCTTCGCTGGCTAGAAAGCTCGTTTGATACTCTCTTTTAGGAATGACACCGGCCCTATAAAGCTCTAAATCTTTTTTAGTAATATCTTTAGCGATTTTTAATTTATTTTGGTTGTTTTGCAATTCAAAATACAAATTGCTCAAATCAATAGAGCTCACTTCACAGATCGCATCTCCAGCCTTCACCTGTTCGCCCTCTCTTTTATAAACCGCAACCACAGACGCATCAAAACTCAAACTCTGCACCACAGAACTTTTACTATCAAAATCAATATAAGCGTTGAAAGGAAGCCCTTTACTAAAAATCTCTTTATCTAATTTAATCACCTTTAACCCCATGGGTTGCAAGTTTTTTTCTTCTAAAACGATTTCTGGATACTCTTTGCCCCCCAAAAAAACACCCATTGAAAAAACGCCCATTAACATAAGCCACCATAACGCCCGCTTCAATGCAACTCTCCTAGTCTGGTCAAGCTCTCCCCTAAAGTCTCTTCTAAAAGCGCGCTAATATCAATGTATTCAATCTTAGCTTCTGCTAGAGTGATGAGGGCGTCCATGTAAGAATTTTGATAAATCAAGTATTCAAAAAGCCCGATTTTTTGGGCTTCATAAGCGATGCGCCCCATTTCCATCAAACGCTTCTTATTGGCAATGGCTTCTTTTTGGGTTTCAATGTATGCTTCTTTGGTTTTGAGCTGGTTTAAGTAGGAATTGGCATTGATTCGTATGTTTCGTTTCATCACTTCATTTTGCGCGAGCGTCCCGCTTTGCAAATCCAAGAATTTACGCTTTTGATAGATGTTTTTAGGCGTTACCGGTAAAGGGATACGCACTTCCACGGAAAGATTGGTAGAAGAGTTATAGCTTTCAGAGCCAATCCCAAATTCAAATGCATTAAACACGTCTCTATTAGCCAATTTCGCATTCACTTGATAATCTTTAGCCGTCAGATCCAAAATATCCACATACAACGAGCGATCCAATTTGAACTTTAAGGCTTCAGGCTCTAATCGCACGTATTCAAAATCCAAACCGATCACCTTGACATCATGCAAATGGTCTAAATAAGTGTCAAAATGCGCCCCCTCTTTGACCGGCTCCACAATCGCTAGCATCGTGTCTAGCATCTTTTCTAAATCTATGAGTTTAGTTTCCACATTGGTTTTAGCGAGTTTGGATTCCAAATAAGAATTATTAAAGTTGATATAATCTTTTTCGCTCATGCTGCCGGCTTTAACTTTTTCTTTAGCGATTTTGAGCTGCGAATAAAAGTTCGCTTCTCGTTGCACATACACCTGATACTTTTCTTTAGTCATCACATAAGTCAAATAAAGGCGTTTAGCGCCAATAAAAGCGAGATTTTTATTCAATTGATAGCTTTTATCGTATTGAATGGTTTTGATAGAAAGGCTTTTGGATAAAAGCGAACTCACCCATGGGAGCTTGGGTCTTACTATTAAAAGGGTTCTGGGTTGTGCTTCTATGATGCCTTGGAAGTTTTTCACCATAGAGGTTTCATTCTCAATGTAAGGGAAATCCCAAGCGTTCACGGAGCGTTGCTCATTCAAACGGCTTTTAAAATCGGCTTTTTTGCCGATCAACTCCATTGAATTAATTTCTACTTCTTTAAAAAATTCTTGTAGGGTAAAGATTTTCGCACTAAGCATGCCCGTGCTAAACATGCTTATTAAAAAAGTTACCCCCAAAAAACGCTGGATTTTGCGTTTGACAGCATTAAATCGCAATTTCTTTAATATCCCCAATTTCTAAGAAACTTTGATACACGCCCCATAGGAAATTTTTACGATTTTTTTGGATTTCTATATCTTTATCCATCACTAACACGCTTTTAAAATATTCTTCTAAAGGCGCATGCAAACTGAAATAAGCCTCTATTTTGCTATCCAAACTCTCAAAAGTGCTTGTTTTGATCGCATTGAACGCTTCAAAAAGGGCATGCTCTTGCGATTCTTTGAAAAGACTCGTAGAAAACCCGCTTGACTCGTTAGGGTTTCTGTCTTTATTGATATTGGCTAGGCGTTTGAAAGCACTAAAAAGCAACTCTTTTTTTTGAGCGTTTTTAGGATCGTCTAAAAAGCGTTTTAAGGCCTTGACTTTTTGAATGATTTTAACGATGTCTCGCTCGTTGGTGTTTAACACGCTCCTTATAATAGAGGGGTTGCAATCTATTAAATTGTTAAAGCGCTCCAGTAAAAACTTCTCTAGAATCTCTAAATCAAAGCTTTGATAAACGCCCACTTTTTCAAAGAGGTTTTTTAGATCCGCTTTCAAATCAAATTCTAACCCGTAATGCGCGATGATTTTCAATAGCCCAAAACTCAAACGCCTTAACGCAAAGGGATCTTTAGATCCGCTAGGGATTTTACCCACGCTAAAAAGAGAAAACAAGCTGTCTAATTTCAAGCTCAAAGCCACGATCGAGCTAAAAACACTAGAGGGCAAGGGGGCGTTTTCGCTTGCGGGCAGATACTGCTCTTTCAAGCTCAAGGCGACCAATTCGTTTTCGTTTTGTTTCAAAGCGTAGTAATAGCCCATGATCCCTTGAAGCTCGCTAAATTCATACACCACTTCACTGAGTAAATCCGCTTTAGCGATTTTAACGGCTCGGCTAATTAACTCAAGGGTTTTTTCTAAAGGCATGTTTAAAGATGAAAGGTATTTTTGCGTCAAGCATTGAGCGATGATTGATTCTCGCTCCATTTTATCTTTTAAAGTCCCTAAACCTTGCACAAAAACCACGCTCTCTAAAGGGGCATTATCTAAGGGCTTTTTGAGATCGTTTTCATAAAAGAAAACCGCATCGCTCAAACGGGCTTTTAAAACCTTTTGATTGCCTGCAATGATTTTTTGCTTGTCTTTATTGATAGCGTTACTCACCACAATAAAGCCGTTGTGCAATGTTGGGCTTTCTTCTTGGCTTTTTTGACAAAAGGTTGCAAAATAGCGCTGGTTTTCTTTCATGGAAGTGGTGATGATTTCACTGGGTAATTTTAAAAACGCCTTGTCAAACTCCCCTAAAAGTGCCGTGGGGTATTCCGTGATCGCTACAACCTCATCTAATAGATCTTTGTCTATTTCTACGATGATGTAGTGCTTTGTTTCTAGCTCTTTAATTTCTTGTAAGATTTTAGCTTCGCGCTTTTTAGGGTCTAAAATGACATGGTTTTTTTCTAAAACTTCAAAATACGCTTTAGGGCTATCCACTTGGATGAAATCAAAACCCTCTTGTCGGTGCACTTTGGTGGCTTGCTTGGTTTTAAAACCATACTCTTTGACTTCAATATCGTTAAAATTTTCCCCATTAAACAACACGCAAATATTATGAATGGGTCTGATAAAGCTTTTTTCCACATTGCCCCAACGCATAGACTTCCCGAAATTCAAACCCTCTAAAAACTCTAACACAATGGGCATGATTAAGTCTTTTGTAGGCTCTTTTTCATGGATTTTAGCATGATAAAGCACCTCTTTATTGTTTTTAAACGCTGTTTGGAAATGCTTGGGATCCTTTAGTCCTAATTTTTGATAAAACCCTAAACCTAACGCGTTCAACCCTTGCGTTTTATCTTCATTGTTGCATGCGATTTTAACGGGAGGACCAAAAAATTCCTCTTTAGTTTCTTGGGTTAAAAGAGGAAAGTCTTTGATAAACAAACACAAACGCCTGGGGGTGTAAAAAATCTCTATATTTCCCACTTCTAAAGCGCGTTTTTGAAAAAGAGCATGGAGTTTTTTAGGCATTTCTTTATATTCATTCAATAACGCTTGTGCGGGCAATTCTTCAACTAAAACTTCTACTAACAATTCATCTGAATGCAAAATCTCAATTCTCCCTAAAAAACAAAATCACTCTTAAGAATAAGCTAAATCATGCTAGAATTATACTTGAATTTATTCCTAGTTTAATTTATTTCTTAATACAAAAGGTGAGCGTTTTGAAACATTTAGCCCCACTCATTCATATCCCTTTTAAAGCCTTATGGCTAGGCGCAGCCTTAAGCGCATTCTTAAGTTTGAATTTGAACGCTGAAGAAAGCCCTACTAAAACAGAGCCTAAGCCCGCTAAAGGGGTTAAAAACAAGCCCAAATCGCCTGTTACTAATGTCATGATGACCAATTGCGATAATCTTAAAGACTTTAACGCTAAGCAAAAAGAAGTTTTAAAAGCCGCTTATCAATTCGGATCTAAAGAAAATTTAGGCTATGAAATGGCGGGCATTGCGTGGAAAGAATCATGCGCAGGGACTTATAAAATCAATTTTTCGGATCCGAGTGCGGGCATTTACCATGCGTATATCCCTAGCGTTTTAAAAAGCTATGGGCATAATAACAGCCCCTTTTTGCGTAACGTGATGGGGGAATTGCTCATTAAAGACGATGCGTTTGCTTCTGAAGTGGCTCTAAAAGAGTTGCTCTATTGGAAAACGCGCTACCATGACAATCTAAAAGACATGATCAAGTCTTACAATAAGGGCAGTCGTTGGGAAAAAAGCGAGAAAGCTAACGCTGATGCTGAGAAATATTATGAAGAGATACAAGATAGAATCAGGCGTTTGAAAGAATCTAAAATCTTTGACTCGCAGTCTAGTAATGACCAAGAATTGCAAAAAAGCGCTAATAGCAATTTGGATCTAGACCCTATCGGCAACGCCATGCCCCAAACTTTAGCTAAAACAGAAACCAAAGAAACTCAAATAGAGGAATCTCAAACGCAAAAACCCCAAGAAATGAAAGAGGCAGCTAGCGAGCGAGCCATTAATAAGCCGCTAGAAAAAGAAAAAGATAAACCCATGTATTTCGCTCAAATCAATAACGCTGATTTTGCGCCCGCTAAAAAAAACCCAAAAAAACCGGCTAAAGCGAGTCCAAAACGCTCCCCCAAAAACAATATGAAAAATAATAAAAGTAACGCTAAAACCACTTCCAAAAATAAAGAAGTGTGCAAAAATTGCTCTCCAGGGCAAAGGAATGCGATTTTAGCTAACCATATCACTCTCATGCAAGAGCTTTAAAAAGTCCTAAAAATGGCGCAAAAAACTCTTTTGATTATCACTGATGGCATTGGGTATCGTAAAGATAGCGATCATAACGCTTTCTTCCATGCCAAAAAACCCACTTATGACTTGATGTTTAAAACCTTGCCTTATAGCCTGATTGATACGCATGGCTTGAGCGTGGGCTTACCTGAAGGGCAAATGGGGAATTCTGAAGTGGGGCATATGTGCATTGGGGCTGGTAGGGTGCTCTATCAGGATTTAGTCAAAATTTCTTTAAGCTTTCAAAACGATGAATTAAAAAACAACCCCGCTTTTTTAAACACGATCCAAAAAAGCCATGTGGTGCATCTTATGGGTTTAATGAGCGATGGAGGCGTGCATTCACACATTGAGCATTTTATCGCTTTGGCTTTAGAGTGTGAAAAATCCCATAAAAAAGTCTTTCTGCATTTAATCACCGATGGGCGCGATGTCGCTCCTAAAAGCGCTTTAACTTATTTAGAAACCATGCAAAATATCTGCAATGAAAACATTCAAATCGCTACCATAAGCGGCCGTTTTTATGCGATGGATAGGGATAATCGCTTTGAAAGGATTGAGCTTGCGTATCATAGTTTAATGGGGCTTAATCACACGCCTTTAAGCCCTAGCGAGTATATCCAAAGCCAATACGATAAAAATATCACCGATGAATTTATCATGCCCGCTTGTTTTAAAGATTATTGCGGCATGCAAGATGATGAAAGCTTTATTTTTATCAATTTCAGGAATGATAGGGCTAGAGAAATCGTGAGCGCTTTAGGTCAAAAGGAATTTAGCGGCTTTAAGCGTCAAGCTTTTAAAAAACTCCATATCGCTACCATGACCCCTTATGACAACACTTTCCCCTACCCTGTTTTATTCCCTAAAGAAAGCGTTCAAAACACGCTCGCTGAAGTGGTGTCTCAACACAACCTGACCCAAAGCCATATCGCTGAGACTGAAAAATACGCGCATGTAACCTTTTTCATCAACGGCGGAGTGGAAACGCCTTTTAAAAATGAAAACCGGGTGCTTATCCAAAGCCCAAAAGTTACCACTTATGACTTAAAGCCTGAAATGAGCGCTAAAGAAGTAACCCTTGCGGTGTTGGAGCAAATGAGATTAGGCACGGATTTGATTATTGTGAATTTTGCTAATGGCGACATGGTGGGGCATACGGGGAATTTTGAAGCGAGTGTTAAAGCGGTAGAAGCAGTAGATGCATGCTTAGGGGAAATCCTTTCACTGGCTAAAGAATTGGATTACGCCATGCTTTTAACAAGCGATCATGGGAATTGCGAACGCATGAAAGATGAAAACCAAAACCCCTTAACCAACCACACCGCCGGGAGTGTGTATTGCTTTGTTTTAGGGAATGGAGTCAAATCCATAAAAAACGGAGCGTTAAACAATATCGCTAGCAGCGTGTTAAAACTCATGGGCCTTAAAGCCCCAGCAACGATGGACAAACCCCTATTTTAAATTAAAGGAAAAGAATGCAAATTGATGACGCATTATTGCAACGCTTAGAAAAATTGAGCATGCTAGAGATTAAAGACGAGCGTAAAGAGAGCGTTAAAGGTCATTTAGCGGAGGTTTTAGGTTTTGTAGAAAATATCTTCGCTTTAGAAACTCATGATTTAAAAACAGATACGCATCTTAGCACCCCTTTAAGAGAAGACGAACCCAAAAGCCAACCTAACATCGCCAAAGAGATTTTAAGCCAAAACAAACACAGCCAGGATCATTACTTCGTTGTGCCTAAAATCATTGAATAGGCTTCATTGAATAGGTTTTATTGAATAAGTTTAAAATCAAGTTAGAAGCTTGATTTTTAAAATCAAAGGGAAAAAGAGGTTATCGCTTGACTAAAATTCAAGCTTTTTACTATTTGTTTTCAGCCTTTTTTAATTCATCAATCACTTCCACTAACCCCGCAATCGCCTTTTTGATTTCTTCATGCGTGATAATATAAGGAGGCATGAGATAGATCGTGTTGTTTAAAGGGCGTAATAACAGGCCTTTTTTTAGAGCTTTTTTAAAAACCGCTAAACTCAAACGCTCTTTAGTTTGAATAAAAACTTCAAAGGCAAAGACCATGCCCAAATGCCTTAGATTAGACACCACTTGTTGCTCTATCAAGTCTTTTAACGCGTTTTGGAGCGTGCTAAAAATAAACTCGCTCAAAGCCTTGTTCTTTTCAATAATATTTTCTTTTTCAAAAATATCCAGCGTAGCGTTCGCGCATGCGCATGCCAGGGCGTTTCCTGTGTAGCTGTGCGAATGCAAAAACGCTTTATTTTCTTCATAGGGGGCGTAAAATTGGTTATAAATTTCATTGCGGGTTAATAGCGCGCTTAAAGGCAAATACCCCCCGCTAATCCCTTTAGACAAGCATAAAAAATCAGGCTCAATCTCGCATTGTTCATAAGCAAACATGCTCCCTGTGCGCCCAAACCCGGTAGCGATTTCATCAAAAATAATGTGGATGTCTTTTTGCTTGCATAATAAAACGGCTTGTTTTAAATACTTCGCGCTATAAATATGCATATTCCCTGCGCATTGCAAAAGCGGCTCTGCAATGAAGGCGCAAATTTCTTCACCATGCTTATCTAACAAACGCTTTAAAGCGTTCAAACTATTTTCTATTTCATTATCGTTTTTAGGCACGGGTGTGGTGAGATTCTTGAGCAATAAGGGGGTGTAAGTGTCTTTATAAAGTTTCACATCGCCCACGCTTAACGCTCCCAAAGTCTCGCCATGATAGGAATTAGAAAGCGATAAAAAAAGCTTTTTAGGGTGCGTTTGATCTTTTAAAAAATGGGCGTGATAGCTCATTTTCAAAGCGATTTCAATACAAGATGAGCCGTTATCCGCATAAAAGCATTTGTCCATGCTAGTGAGCTGGCAAAGCCTTTGAGAGAGCGTGATAATGGGCTTATGGCTAAAAGAAGCCAAAAGGACATGCTCTAAATCATCAATTTGATTTTTAAGCTGTTGGCTGATGTAGGCGTTATTATGCCCAAAAAGATTCACCCACCATGAGCTGATCAAATCCATGTAAGCGTTATCATTAAAATCATAGAGGTAAATCCCTTGAGCCTTTTTAATGGGGATAATGGGGAAATTTTGATGCTCTTGCATTTGCGAGCAAGGGTGCCAAAGATACTCCAAATCCAAAGCGGCCAAATTTTCTTGAAAATTCATGTTAAAAACTCTCTATAATAAGGATAATTTTAATAACCTTTGGTTAAAATAAGGTTATTTGATTTTACTATAAGGTTGTTTAAACCTGAATTTCACATTTTTGATTTTTTAAAAGGGATTAGAGTTCTTATGATTGAATGGATGCAAAATCATAGAAAGTATTTAGTGGTTACAATATGGATAAGCACGATCGCTTTTATTGCTGCCGGGATGATAGGTTGGGGGCAATACAGCTTTTCTTTAGATAGCGATAGCGCTGCCAAAGTGGGACAGATTAAGATTTCTCAAGAAGAATTAGCCCAAGAATACCGCCGCCTTAAAGACGCCTATGCTGAGTCTATCCCTGATTTTAAAGAACTCACTGAAGATCAAATCAAAGCCATGCATTTAGAAAAAAGCGCGCTAGATTCGCTCATCAATCAAGCCCTATTGAGAAATCTCGCCTTAGATTTAGGGCTTGGCGCTACCAAGCAAGAAGTGGCCAAAGAGATCAGAAAAACAAGCGTTTTTCAAAAAGATGGTGTTTTTGATGAAGAATTGTATAAAAATATCTTAAAGCAAAGCCATTACCGCCCCAAGCATTTTGAAGAAAGCGTTGAAAGGCTTTTAATCCTTCAAAAAATCAGCGCTCTCTTCCCCAAAACCACTACCCCTTTGGAGCAGTCTAGTTTATCGCTTTGGGCAAAATTGCAAGACAAATTAGACATTCTTATCCTAAACCCTAATGATGTTAAAATCTCTCTCAATGAAGAAGAGATGAAAAAATATTATGAAAACCATAAGAAAGATTTTAAAAAGCCCACGAATTTTAAAACGCGTTCTTTATATTTTGACGCCAGTTTAGAAAAGCCTGATTTGAAAGAGTTGGAGGAATACTACCATAAAAACAAGGTTTCTTATTTGGACAAAGAAGGGAAATTGCAGGGTTTTAAAAGCGTTCAAGAGCAAGTCAAACACGATTTAAGCATGCAAAAAGCGAATGAAAAAGCCTTAAAGAGCTATATCGCTCTAAAAAAAGGGAACGCAAAAAACTACACCACGCAAGATTTTGAAGAAAACAACTCCCCCTATACTGCTGAAATCACGCAAAAACTCACCGCTCTCAAGCCCCTTGAAGTCCTAAAACCAGAGCCTTTTAAAGATGGTTTTATTGTGGTGCAGCTTGTCTCTCAAGTTAAAGACGAATTGCAAAATTTTGATGAAGCCAAAAGCGCTCTTAAAACCCGTCTGACTCAAGAAAAAACCCTTATGGCGTTGCAAACTTTAGCTAAAGAAAAACTTAAGGATTTTAAAGGCAAAAGCGTGGGCTATGTAAGCCCTAATTTTGGAGGCACTATTAGCGAACTTAACCAAGAAGAGAGCGCGAAGTTTATCAACACCCTTTTTAACCGCCAGGAAAAAAAGGGGTTTGTAACCATAGGTAATAAAGTGGTGCTTTATCAAATCACAGAGCAAAATTTCAACCACCCCTTTAGCACAGAAGAAAACCAATACATGCAGCGTTTAGTCAATAACACTAAAACGGATTTTTTTGATAAAGCGTTGATAGAAGAATTGAAAAAACGCTATAAGATAGTCAAATACATTCAATAATGCAAGGGGAAATCATGGAACATAAAGAAATCGTTATAGGGGTTGATATAGGCTCTAGAAAGATTTGCGCGATAGTGGCTGAATTTAAAGACGGGATTTTGCGCATCATTGGCACGGCTCATCAAGACTCTAAAGAAATCAATTCAAAAGCCATTAAAAGAGGGCGTATCAATAGCCTTGCTCACGCTTCTAACGCCATTAAGGAAGTGATTAATAGCGCTAAAAAAATGGCAGGTTTGAACGCTGATGAAGACAGGAATAACCCCATTTCCTCCTTTAGGGAATCGTATTACCCTAAAACTAAAGCGATTGTTTCTTTTTCGGGGGCTTATACTGAAAGCATTAGAGATGTTACCGGTGTAGCGAGCACCAAAGATAATGTGGTAACCATTGATGAAATCAATCGCGCTATCAATAACGCATGCGCTAAAGCAGGCTTGGATAACGACAAGCATATTTTGCATGCCCTCCCCTATCGCTTCACTTTAGACAAACAAGAAGTGAATGACCCTTTAGGGATGAGCGGGACTCGCCTGGAAGTCTTTATCCACATTGTCTATACAGAAAAAAACAACATTGAAAATTTAGAAAAAATCATGATCCAATCTGGAGTAGAGATTGAAAACATTGTGATCAATTCTTATGCAGCCTCGATTGCCACCTTGTCTAATGACGAAAGGGAATTGGGCGTGGCTTGCGTGGATATGGGCGGAGAGACATGCAACCTTACGATTTATAGCGGCAATTCCATACGCTATAACAAATACTTACCCGTAGGCTCTCACCATTTAACCACGGATTTATCGCACATGCTCAACACCCCATTCCCTTACGCTGAAGAAGTTAAGATCAAATATGGGGATCTTTCTTTTGAAAGCAGCACAGAAACGCCCTCTCAAAGCGTCCAAATCCCTACCACCGGCTCAGATGGCCATGAAAGCCATATTGTGCCGCTTAGTGAAATCCAAACTATCATGAGGGAAAGGGCTTTAGAAACCTTTAAAATCATCCACAGAAGCATTCAAGATAGCGGCTTAGAAGAGCATTTGGGTGGGGGCATTGTTTTAACCGGTGGCATGGCTTTAATGAAAGGGATCAAAGAATTAGCCAGAACCCATTTCACTAATTACCCGGTGCGTTTGGCCGCCCCTGTGGAAAAATACAATATCATGGGCATGTTTGAAGACTTGAAAGATCCTCGCTTTTCAGTCGTGGTTGGCTTGATTTTATACAAAGCAGGGGGGCATACCAATTATGAAAGAGACTCTAAAGGGGTTATCCGCTACCATGAAAGCGATGATTACACAAGAACAGCCCATCAATCAAGCCCTACCCCCCATATCCATTCATCGCCCACAGAAAGGAATTTGAGCGATTTAAAAGCCCCTAACGCTCCTTTAAACACCGCTAAAAACGATGACTTCTTGCCTATAAAACCCACCGAACAGAAAGGTTTTTTTAAAAGTTTCCTTGATAAGATTTCTAAAATCTTTTAAGATACAGCAATTTCTTTATGCGATAAAAAGATAGTTATCAAAAGCCAGAAAACATGGTATAATCCTTTAGTTATTTGTCAAAGTTTAAGATTTGCAAAAATCGTATCTCAAGGGGAATGTGGCTATGGTTCATCAATCAGAGATGGAAAATTATAATATTGGTCAAGCGAGCATTGAAGAAGTAAGCGATCCAGCTTATAAAGGGGCTAAGATTGTCGTCATCGGTGTTGGAGGTGGGGGGTCTAACATGATTAAACACCTGGTTGAATACGGCGTGCATCAAGATGTTACCCCCATTGCAACGAACACTGATGGCCAACACCTCAAAAACAATCCCGCCCCAGTTAAAATCCTTTTAGGCAAAGAATCCACCGGAGGTTTAGGCGCTGGAGGGGTTCCTGATATTGGTAGGAAAGCCGCTGAAGAAAGCGCTAATGAAATTAGAGAAGCGATTAAGGACGCCAAATTAGTCATTGTCTCTACAGGGCTTGGAGGAGGGACTGGGACTGGAGCCACCCCTACTATCGTTAAAATCGCAAAAGAAGTGGGAGCGCTCACGATTGCTATCGTTACCAAGCCTTTCAAATACGAAGGGTCTCAAAAAAGCAAGAAAGCCGAAGAGGGGTTGAAAGAATTGGAGCAATCTAGCGATTCTATTTTGGTTATCCCTAATGATAAAATTCTTTTGACCATGAAAAAAAACGCCAGTACTAAAGAATGCTATAAAGAAGTTGATGATGTCTTGGTTAGGGCTGTGAGCGGTATTTCTACGATCATCACTAAACCTGGTGATATTAATGTTGATTTTTCTGATTTAAAAAGCGCTCTTGGTTTTAAAGGCTTTGCGTTAATGGGTATTGGTGAGGCCACTGGCGAAGAATCCGCTAAATTAGCAGTGGAAAATGCGATCCAATCGCCTCTTCTTGATGACGCTTCTATTGATGGGGCTAAGAGCATTATTGTCTTTTTTGAGCACCACCCTGATTATCCTATGTATGCTTATTCTCAAGCTTGCATATCTATTCAAGAACGAGCCAATCAAGATGTTGATGTTAAGTTTGGTCAACACACGAGCGAGAGTATCCCCATTGATCATGTGCGCGTTACTATCATTGCAACCGGTGCTGAAAGAAACAGCAATGGAGCGAGTTTGGAATCTATCGCTACGCCTTCTCAACCTGTGGTGAAACCAACAAGGAAAGTGGGCAATGGCGAGTATTTAAGAATCCCTACTGAAGAAGAGCTGTCCATACCCACAACCATGAGGATCCAACAAGATTGATTGCAGATCTTGCTTTCCTCCCCTATTTTTATAGGGCTATATAGGGCTATGATAAAGCGGTTTGTTGGGTTTGCTCTCATTGATCATTAATAATAAAAATTTAGGATAAAATCAAAAAGCTTTGGGTGTACTGACCTTTAAGCGTTTGGGGGATTTTAAAGTGCTTTAAAGGGAAATCATCGCAAATACCCCCTATTGTTAATGTAACGCTAGAAAGCCGTTATAGGTTATATCTTTATCCAACGCATAGATAAGAGATGGGTTTTCTCTACTTGTTGTTAGGTTTGTTGGCATTGTTTAACACGCTCGCAATAAGGCCAACGCTCACGCTCTTACCTTGTGCCAGAGCGTTAGAGATTTTAATGATTTCAAGGTTTTGTTTCGCGCTCAATCTATAAGTCTTACTCAAATTCCGCCTCTCATAGTCTCGGCTTTCAATGGTTTCTTTTTCCCATCCACTCACCTCATCAATGGTAAAAACTTTAGGGTATCCATACGCACGAGCCATGCTCTGCCTCCCTTTGATAGAGCCTACAATATAGCTCTCAAAAGGTTCGCTAAGCCTATCAATAGGTAAAATAGCTGCTTTGATTTGCGTTTTAGCGATTCCACCAAGATCTATGCCATAACCGCTATCAGGTTGTTTTTTGAAAAAGGTATAAACCTTGTCTTTTAATCGTGTGAGAGATTGAGGTAATTGTGCAGGCACTGAAAAAGCAATGCCATTGAATGTATCCCACACTTCACCATAACTACCAGGTTCAGCGCTGATTAAATCCACTTCATTAGCGCTTGCGTTTTGACAATAGCAAATAGCCGCTTGACTAAACGCTCTAGCTAACACCAATAAGGTCTTTTTTAAATTAAAGGTATCACTAGGTTCGTTTTGAAATACGAAAAAGCTCGTTTCTTTATCGGGTAAAAGGCCATCTTTTAGGCTCTCTTTCCAATACCCTACCACTTCAATATAACCCAGAAAATCCCGCTTAAAGTTTAAAAATGATTTCAGCTGTCGTGTCCTTTCCATATTGTCCTTGCTTGTGTAGCGGTATCTTTTAACAAATTCCTTACTGGACATAAAGCCTTTCATTGGAGCTTCACTTTTAGGATTTAAGAATTTATTAACAAAAGGTTTTCCTAACCCCTTACAGAGTTTGGCGTAGATGGTTCCATTACCTCTCAAAAAGGCGTCAGCATCATAATAGGCGTCTATGAAATTAGGGTCGTCATTCCAATTTTTGGTTACTCGGTCTGCTTTAGAATGTTTATAACCGCTCTTATACGCTTCAATCAGTTTTTCTCGTTCCTCTTCAGTAAAATCAGTAATAAATTCAGGTTTAAAAGGTCTAAACGCCGAGATAGTCCCAAAGGATAGTCCGCTTTTAATCTTACTCACCACCCTAGAAAGATTGGCGCTCTCAATAGTAGAGCCTTTAATAAGGTTCATCTTATAACTTAAAATCAACCTGTCAATGCTGTTTGAACAATGCAGAAATTTCATTTTCTCATCAATAGCTCTGACTTTAGAGCCTTCCATTCTTTCTAAAAAATCATAGTTCAATAGCATAACTCGCTCCTTTTTGTTATTGTTTAATGATACCACTCTATTACTTGCGCCGTTCTTTAACGCTGACTTTTTCCTATCATACTCGTTTAATTGAGCGGATAGGGGTTGGTTAGAGTTGACAGAGATTTTAAAGAGAGGTAGTTGGCTTTTAGCTTCCTTGTATTCCTTAAAGGCGGGCATCAATGAGAAATGATAACGAGTTAGAATGGATAGGGTTTTTTTCGCTATTAAGCTAACTTGGTGCGTTTAGAATTATTCGCACCGATGAAAAGGTTTTTGAAATCGCTTGACATAGGGTCTCCTTTAAAATTCAAGTATCACTACAATCAATGCGTCTCACGCCAATCACTTAGAAGAGTCTTGTTTGTTGATAGAAATATCTAGCTTGTTGAAAGGGATTTCAATACGATTAGCGTCCAGGGCGTTTTTGATGCGTTCAATGAGTTCGCTCCTCACATTAAAGATCCCGTCTTCAATCTTTGCCCAAACCCTAATGGTGAAATTCAGCGAACTTTGTCCAAAATCCGTGATCCCAATAAAAGTGGGCATGTTTTTATCAATTTTTTCCATTGCGTCAATAACATCTTTTATAGTCTTATGCACCAGTTCAATATCGCTCCCATACCCTACCCCACAAACCCATTCAATGCGCCGACACGCCGTGTTATTGCTATTGATAATATTAGAATTAGCGACACTTCTATTGGGTAAAACCGCCAAACGCCCGTCATGCAAGCGTAAAGAAGTGTTAAAAAAATTAAGCGCTTCTACTTTGCCCTCTAGGCCAGAGATTTCAATGATGTCTCCTTTTTTGAAAGGGTGTAAAATAATAAGGATTATCCCTCCCGCAATGCTTGAAAGGTAATCTTTTAAAGCCAACGCCACCGCAATCCCCACCGTTCCTAAAACAGTGATAATAGAGGTGGTTTGGACGCCTAGCGTGCTGAGTGCAATGATTGTGGTGATGATAAGGATTAAGATAAAAGTAACCTGTGCAACAAAATTCGCTAAAATCTCATCCTTTTTGGATAAAAGTTTCATGGTTTTGTTCCGTAAGAAAAACGAAAAATAAAAACCTATACAAAAGACAACAATAGCCTTGATCAAGATTATCCCAAAATGCTTTGCCTGCGGAAAAAAATCCACTAACAGCGTTTTAATTTCATCCATAAATCTTTCCTTGCAAATCACAAAATCGCTAAAAGAGACAAGATAACTTACCCTTATATAGCTAATTTGACATGTTAGCATGTTTAGGGCTAACCTTATTACCACAACTCAAACGCCTAACCCAATGCCAGTGTCAAAGGGATTGATTTTTAGCGTGCTGTCTAATGAAAAAGGGGTTTTTTTAGTGTTGAACCTAGAGATTACTTTACGCACACCCCCTACTTGGTAGCTACCGCTCACTATATGGCAATGGTTTTTCCCTAGCTTGGCTTTAATGGATTTTATCGTTACATTATCAACAGATACCGCTCTATAAGATTTTCGCATAAAAGCTATGGTGTGTTTAAAAGCCTCTGAGTAATTCTTTAAGAATTTAGGGGAATTGGGGCTTTCTCAATTTTGGTCAATATTGATGTGGTTAGCAATCTTAATTTTTTGACCCCTTTTATAAGGCTTATAACCCACTCTTTCCTTTTTCTCAAAGAATACAATAGAAAATAAAGAATTGCAAGATAAAGCAACTCTTTTAGCTGAGATTTTAAATAAGATGAGTTCCATACTAACAGACTTTGAGCCTAAATCTTTAAGCTCAGACGATCTATTGAATTTATACGCTGAATATTGTAATGGTCATTATTGTGATTTTAAATACAAACAAGGACGATTGAGCGATGGGAATATCCAATCTCATTTATATTTTAAAAAAGACCACTTTATACATGACTATAACGGAATAGAGACTTTTAAGCGTTTTATTGCTGTGAAAGCTTATGATGTGGATAATATCACTTCTTTGGCTTTATCTAATCTTTTGTGTGAAAAGTTTAACTTAGACATTTTGCTTACCATAGAAGCTATGGATAAAGAAAGAGCTTTGTTTTTTATTAGAGAGCGTAAAAAACGCTCTAAAAACATTAGCTATCAAAATATAGAAGATTTAGAACAAATGGTTTCTACTGACAGGGCACAAATACAAAAGGTTAGTTTATCAATCATGGTTTTTGCTAGTTCTAAAAAAGAATTAGATGAAAAATCAATTATTGTATATAACACTTTGAAGAAAGAAGGCTTTTCAGCGGTTTTAGAAAGCATTAACATGCGTCCTATATTTTTTTCATTTTTTCCTGAAAGAAATTTTTTAAATTCACGCCTAAGACCTCAAACTAGCCAAAATATTGCTAGTTTGATTATGTTTGAAAAATACCAAGAAGGCTTTAAAGAAAATAGTTGGGGAGATTGTCCTGTCAGCGTGTTTAAAAATCAAAATGGATCAGCCCACTTTTTCAATTTTCAAGCTAAGCAAGGTAGAGATAGAAACGACAATGTTGTAGGGCATACCATGATAATTGGTAGCACAGGGAGTGGTAAATCCACTTTTATTAGTTTTTTAATCGCCAATTTACTGACTAAATACGATATGAGCGTGGTAGCTCTTGACAGAATGAATGGTTTAGAAATTATGACTGACTTTTTTGAAGGTCAATACAATACCGCTAATACAGATGGTGGTTTTTATATCAACCCTTTCAGTTTAAAAGATACAGAAGAAAATAGGCAATTTCTGGCAAACTGGATTAAATTCATGCTTAACATTGATAGCGATAACCAACAAGACAATAAGGCTTCTCAGTCTATAGATAAGGTTATTAGAGATACTTATAATTACATGGGTAAACAAAAAAATCAAATCAACTTATTAGAAATTGCCAAAAATTTAGGATCTAGCGAACAAGATTTTAATGAGATTTTAAAATCACAAGGGGAAAAAGTCTATTTTAAAAATTTCCAAGATTGTTTAGACTTCTCTAAAAGCCCTTTAAGCGTGATCAATATGGATGCTTTTGCTAATGATAAAAAACTTATGGGGCTAATTGCTATGTATTTGTTCCACAAATTGTTTTTTGAAGCAAAGGAACACAACAAACCTTTTTTCCTATTCATTGATGAAACTAAAGACTACATTATGCATCCTATAATGTTTACCTATATCGCTAACGCACTCGCTCAAGCTAGAAAAATCAACGGAACACTTTGCATGGCGTTTCAAAAAATATCTCAAGTCAAAGAATTAGGAATTGATAAAGCAAAGAGTTTGATAGGCAACCTTTCTCAAGTGATTATCTACCCCACAAAAGATACTGACGAACTAATAGAATGCGGCGTCCCATTAAGCGATAGCGAAATCAATTTCTTACACAACACGGATATGAGAGCCAGACAAGTGCTAGTAAAAAATATCGTTACAAACGCTTCAGCTTTTATTGAAATTAATTTAAAAAAAGATTTGCAAGAACTACTTTATATTCTTGATAGCAATGCTGGTAATAGAAAAATCCTCAATGATCTTAAAAAAACAAACCAAGAAACTTATAAGGAAGAGTATTTAAAAACTAAAATGAAAAAAGAAAGCGAGAATGTTCAATATGTATAAAAACTGCGTATTTATCATAGAAAGTCCCAATAAGATCGCTAAAATCAAAGAATTAACAGGAAGTTCATTTGTTTTTGCAACTGGTGGGCATTTTGTTGAGTTAGTCAATATTGAAGTGAATAAAGAATTTAACCCTATTTTTGAAATCAAAAAAAGCATAGATAAGAAAAAAGATAGATCCACTCATATCAACCACATGATCAATCAATGTAAAGACAAAGTAGTCTATATTGCTACTGACCCTGATAGGGAAGGTTATGGCATAGGTTATAAATTTTATGAAAAAATCAAAAATCTGGCTAAAACAATTTATCGCACAGAGTTTCATGAAATCACAAAAAGCGGTGTAGAAAAAGGCTTGAATAATGCTATGCTATTTTCTCAAAGCAATCTCAATCTCTATTATAGCTGGCTAGGTAGGATTGTAAGCGATCAATTTATAGGTTTTACTTTAACTCCTTATTTGCGCAAAAATATTAAGAATTTTGAAGTGAGTGCTGGTAGGGTTCAAACCCCTGCTCTTTCCATTTTAGTAGAATTAGACAAAAAAATCCAAGCCTTTGAACAAAAAAGCATTGATGAGAAATTAAGTTATAGCATAGAAGCTATTATTGATGCGTTAGGTTCTCAAATCTCTATTACTTTAGTAGAAGAGAATAAAAGGAAAGTGTTTGAGACTAAAGAATTAGCCCAAAATTTTTTAAATGACTTAAAAAACAATCTTAACCCCTTAGCTTTTTTAGACTCAATAGAGCAAAAAGATAAAGAAAAAACTCCACCTAAGCCTTTCACCACTTCTAATCTTTTAAAAGATGGGGCTAGAATTTTAGAAATGGGTGTTAAGCAAATCCAAGAACACACCCAAAAACTTTTTGAAGCTGGATTGATTACTTATATTCGCACCGATAGCGAAGCGTTAAGTAAAGAATACTTGCAAGAGCATAAAGCGTTTTTTGAAAATATTTATCCTAGCGTGTATGAATACAGAGAATATAGGGCTGGTAAAAATTCACAAGCTGAAGCGCATGAAGCCATAAGAATTACACACCCTCACTGCTATGAAGATCTTAAAAAAGTGTGTGAGGAACACAATATTACAGATATTGATGATTTAAAAGTTTATACGCTTATCTTTTTTAACACCATTTGTTCTCAAAGTAAAAACGCTATTTATGAAAACACAGTTTTAAATTTTAAAGTAAAAACGCACAGCTTTAAATGCAGTTTTAGCCAACTCAAATCTAAAGGTTTTAAAGCGATTAAAGATTCAGAAGAAGAGAAAGATGAAGAATGGGTTGAAAGCGATATTGATTTTTCAAGCTTGCAATTAAAAACTCAAATGCTTATTTTAGATTTCAATATCAAAGAAATAAAAGCTAAATCCCCTAGCCCTTATACTGAAAGCACTTTTATTGCAATGATGGAAACCTATGGTATAGGAAGACCTAGCACTTATACAAGTGTATTTGAGACCTTAAAAAACAAAAATTACATCACATTAGAGGGCAAACTCACTCTCAAAAGTAAAATGCCCTAAGCTATTTTCTAAATGCTTTTCTAGCAATGAAAAATCTTTATCCCATAAATAATTGCAAGTAAGCTCTGTTTGGCTCTCTAAGGTTTTTGCGATTGTCTCTTGTTCTTTGTTTGAATAAAACTTTTCTAAATGCTCTTTTACATTCAGCAATGTTTCATCAATTTGTATGGACTTCTTGTGTAAGATTAGTTCAATCATTGTTTTCCTTTAGTAAATTTGAAAACTCTTCTCTTGTTAATTTATTCTTAGTTTCAGTTGTTGTTATCCAATAAGCTTGTAGATTTTTTGATAAGGGTTTTTCAAACAAATCCGCTAAAAACTTTTTTTGTGTTTCGGTATCCATTTGCGAAAAATCAATTTGTAAAATCAGTTTGCTGTTTTTCTTATTGAAGCAAATGCTTAAAGTTGTGCTTGGTGTCATTCTTAAACACTCTCTTGAAAGTAGTTTGAAACTTTGGGTGAGTTGTTAATAGGTTCGCCTACACATTCTTTGTCTTTTAAAGCCTTTAAGAGATTTTTCTTCACAATGGCTGTTTGATAGAAACAAAGATTAGAAGGAATGTCTTTGTTTATTAAATCCTTGTAGGATAAAGTGTAAGTGGTATTAGGATTAGAAATAGGCGTGAATTTTAAAACAACATTATTAACTCTTTGCATAAGCTCTTGGCTAGGAATATGCATAACACATTCTTTGTTGTTAATTTTTACTCTCTCAATTTCTTTGGCAAACTTTTCTAAGAAACGCATAATCTGTAAGAAAAAAGGCGATGGGATATTGTTCTTTTGATTAGCTCCTACGGAGTTATAGCCCTCTAATTCTCTGTAATCTTTAAGATACACATACAAGTATCTTTGTTTTCCTTTAATGACTTCAATAAAACCTTGCTCTTTTAATATATTGACATTCTTTCTTAGAGTTCTTGCTACAACTTGCAAAAACATTTTGGCGTAATGTCTATCTAGGGCAATCTTATTAGACTTAGCATTAAATGCGAGCTTGTAGAGTATGTCTAATAATCTTTTAGCTCCTTGTCCGCCTACAAAGCTTATAGAACCTTGCTCATGCATAATGCTAGGATTAAAGAGTTTGTAGTCTAAATCTTTTTTAAATTTGAAATAATGCTCATGCGTGTTTTTAGCATAAGCAAGATTTGCCTTATAAAGTGTGTTTAACTCATCTTTATCTAAATTAGGTTTTAATGTCTTTGCCATAGTTTTCAAGTCCCTTTCTATGAGACTTAGAGACAGAAACTAACATTCTAGTAAGAACATTACTTCAATGAAGAAAGCTTAAAAAACAACTCTTCTAAATTGGATTATCTTAAACAGGAATTGAAAGATTTAGAAACGCTTCAAAGCTCTGTAATGATCCCCACTCATACAGAGATCAAGCTCTATGATTTGAAAAATGAAGAGAGTAAGGATTATGAGCTTATCAAAGTTAAAGAAGTAGAGCCTTTAAAAGAAAACGCCTCTATGAGTGAAGAATTAACACACAAGAAACTCAAAGAACAAAACAAGCAAATAGCCGAACAAAATAAAGAAAAACTAGACGCTATTAAAAAGCAATTTGCAAGCAATTTGAACGACTTGTTTTTCAATGAGGAAAGAGATTGTAAGCTTTTAGAATACAAGGGCTTTGTGGTGAAAGCTTATAAAACTAAGTATCAAGTGGAGTTTAGTTTAAGCCCTAAAGACAATCCCAATATTGCCTATAGCCCTAGCAATATGGTTTATAAAAACGATACGGGCAACATGTTTAGCTCTTATAATTTCTGTGCTGAGATCAAGTTTGATGGGTTTTTAAAGAAGTTGGATAACGCTATCACTAAACTCCCTGAAAAAATCAAGGAATTAGAAAACTCCATTGAAACCACTAAAGAAAATATCGCTAAATACACCAGATTAGTGGAGCAAAAACTTCCTTACCCACGATTAGAATACTTGCAAGCTTTAAAATGGGATCATAAAACTCTAATAGACGATTTAGCCAAAATGGGTAAAGACAGAGATTATAAGCCTGTATTCAACCCTAAATCTAAAGAAGTCTTAAAGAAAATGAACGCTGAAAAAAGAGCGAATTTAGTGGATGAGAGGGAAGAGATAAAAGAGCAAGCTAACCAAGAAGTGCATAGGCCAATGAAGAAAGCGGCTAATGATGATTATGACATGGGGATGTGAGTTCCACTAATGCTTTCAATAACATGTTTTTAAATAATGTTATTGAATTTGGCGTAACGCCTTTTAATATTCTTTTTTTCTAAACTTTTCCCTTTTTAAAAACACCCTAAAAAACCACCACTAATAAAACACTGCTAACCATTACAAAAAGAACTAACAGATAACATAACTATTTAAAATAAAATAGTATTAAGTTTTTCTATTTTATATACTTTTAAGCTATTTATCTTTAAAATATGTTTAACAAAATTCTAAAGGGATAAGCGATGATAATCACCATAGCTAACGAAAAAGGAGGGAGCGGTAAATCCACTCTGTGTTTGAACTTGTGCGTTCAATTATTGTTAGACAAGAAAGATATTGCCGCATTAGACACTGATAGCCAAAAGAGTTTGGAAGTGTTTAACAATATTAGGAGTGAAACGAGTTTGCCCAATTTCACGCTCTTTAATCGCACAGGAAACATTACAGACACTTTAAAACAGATGACGGATAAATACGAATACATCCTTATTGACACTAAAGGCGAACATTCCAAAGAAAGCCAAAGGGCTATGCTATTGAGCGATTGGGTGCTAATACCCACCACGCCAAGCCAACTAGACACAGCGGTGTTATTAGACATGCTAGAAAGGATTAGAGACATCCAAGCGTTGAATGAAAATTTGAAAGCTTGTATTGTGATGAATCGCATCCCTACTATCCCCACTCTTAAAGAGAAAAAAGCTCTCATTGATTTCATCAACCAAAATAACGCTAATGAAAGCGTGTTTTTAATGGATAATCTATTAAGCGAAAGGATAGCTTATAAGCGTTCGGTGAGTGAAGGTATGGGCGTGATGGAATACAATGACAATAAAGCTAAAAACGAATGGTCTCAATTCTATGATGAATTGAATGGGTATTTAGGGGGAAAAAAATGAAAAATAATAGAATTTATAATTTAATTCTAAATAACGCTTAATTGTGTTATGATATTAAAAACAATCTACTTTAAAGGATAAATATGGAATTTAAAAACACTAAAAAAGACAGGCTAAGCGATTTAGAAAACCGCTTTGAGAATGCCAACAAGCATGAAACAAACCAACATGAAAAAGAAGACAGGAAAAAAGCCCACACGCTCTATATTTCAGAGAAAGTGATGCATAGCGTAGAAGAGTATTTGAATGAATTTGGAGCGTTCAGGGAAAATAAAAGCGTGTTTGTTCAAGACGCTATTGTTTTTTATTTAGAACACAAGAAAAAAGAAATGAAGCAAATGCTTTTAGATAAGGCGAGCAAGTTGTGATTTTATGGTGTTTTCATACCAAGGAGCTTAAATGAAAAAAACAAGACTTTTAAAGTTGAGAGCGTTGAGTTTGGCATGTTTAATGGGATTAGGCGTGAGCGGGTGCACGTTTGTAGATAAGCAAATTTTAAACGACCACTTGACTAAGGCTAAAAATAACCCAAAATATGATTGCCAAAAAGAAATGGGGTATTTCCCTAAAAAATACGATGGAATAAATCAGTGTTTAAAGGCTCAAGAAGAGCTTATTGAACCAATCATCACTAAAAAGATTGATCAGTATCAATGCGATGATTTCACTAATGAAGGCTTAAAAGATAAGTGCTTTAAAAGAAACGATGCCTATTTAAACACTCTCTTAACTCCCATCATTCAAAAACAAGAGCGTCGTTTTAGCTGCTCTGATTTCCATAACCCAGAGCTGCAAGAACAATGCAAAAACAAAACTAACGCTTATGAAAAACAACAATACCAACAAAAAAGGCTGATTAATCTTGCGCAATTAGAAGCGTTTGAAAAAGAATACGCACAATATAAACCATACATTATCCCTTACTTCACCAAAGAATGCGTTAAAAATTCGCCCCATTTAGCTAACAAGGAAAGACTATGCCAAAAAGAAGTGCATGAAAAATTTCACGATCCTTATTCTAGCTCTAAAGAATTGAGCGTTCAATCGACTATTTCTTTTTGTATTAAAAAAGTTGATGCTAAATTAGAAAAAGCCGCTCTGATGAATGGCGTTTTTATAAGCCCTTATAAAAAATCCACCCATTGCCAAAGAACGCATTTGGAGGATAAGAGCTTGAAAGAAATCGCTTTGGATATGAACCCTAAATTAGAAAAGCAAAGCCCTTTTATTGATGCGGATAAAATAGCTATGCAATCTGCGGGGTTATTGAGGAAGAATAAAGGTGTCTTGATCGCTTTTGCTACAGATATTTGCATGGAGCGTAACGAACATAAGAAAGGAGAGTTTATCAGCCTTAAAGAGAGTTGCGCCCAATCGCAAGCCAAAATCTATAATAACAAAGAGCGCTTTGACAAATTCATACAAGATTACCAAAAAGACTTAAAAACTTGCCTTTTAGACACTTCTAACACTAAAGAAGAAATGGAGCAAAACGTTTCACAATGCCAAAAAGAGCAATTGAGAGACGATAACAAAGGATTCACTTTAGAAGAATTGGTTCAAAAATACGCTAAGTAAAGTTATTAAATTTTATGGATGGTTTTAAAAATCCATTTCATAGTTATTGTTAGGGCTTATAGGCTCATTAGTAGTTTTGTTAAAATCTTTGAGTGGTATTTTTTTGAGCGTGTTTGTGTTTTCTTGCGTGTCTTGTGTAACGGCTGTGATTTGATGGTTATTTTGCAAGTTTTCTAAAGCTATGCTTGCGCTTTTTGATAGGGTTTTAAAGCATTGCAATTCTTTCTGTAAAAAATTAAGCGATTTTTCACAGCGTTTGATGATTTTATCCCTTTGCCCTCTTTCATAAATGGGCAAATCATTTTCATTAGCTTGCGTTAAAAATTTCAAATCTTTTGATAGTTCCATAGCTCTAGTCTCTAAGAATTCTTTTCGCTTCTTAGCAAAACAATAATTTTCCTCTTCAAGTCTTCTTAAATGTCCTAAAAGATTGAGCCAAGCCTGTCTATCCAACAAATTGTCTTGTGGGCTAGAATTTCTAACATTATCATCTATCTTTTTTATTTCAAGCCGAGCAATACTAACAAGTAAAGCGCTATCTTTAAAAAACTTAGCTACTAAAAACATATTGCTTTTATCAGTCAAGCTTAAATTTTGATAATTCATATACCTAAAAAATTCAAAAGCTCTTTGCGAAATACTGTGTCTATCGCTTTTAAAATCTAAAGCAATTTTTTCTAAATTTTTAACAATACTCTTACTTATGAAAACTTTGCTCATGCTTTTTAGTTTAGCGTAAAGTTCAAAGCGTTTTTTTGAATGGGATGAATCAGCTTCTAAATCTTTGCTAAATTCTTCCTTTAAGGCTCTTAAATCTTTATAATCTTTTTCTAAATCTATAATCTTTTTTTGTGTGGCAAAAAGTTTTTTGATGGTATAAAGATAATCTTCTATTAAAGGGCTTTTATAAACAGCTAATTTTTGAATTTTTTTATAAGTGTTTTTAGAAGTTGGAGTTTCTTTATTTAATCATTTTATTTCTTTAAGTTGCCTATTAAGTTCTTTTTCATTTGTAGGGGGCGTGAATTTTTCTTTTTCCCAATGTGTTTTTTCTAATAGATTTTTTAGACTATCTAAATGATCAGATAGGGCATTTTCTCTTTTTTTCAAACTTTCTATTTGAGAAGTCGCGCTGCCCAAAACTTTATAAAAATAGTTTTCATGCCTAAAACTCTTATTGTTTCTAGCTTGTGTTTCTAGCGTATCTAACTCTGTTTCTATACTTTTAATCACCTTATGAATATTGGGCGTGTTAGAATATTGCAATTCGCCTTTTGAGTTAGCAAATAAATAATCTTTAAATGTTTCTCTTAGTGTGTGGTAAAACTCTTTACAGCTGTCTTTAGAATGAAAGCGTAGTTGCTTATTGGTAATTTTGTTAGTCTTGTTGATAATCACATGCACATGCGGATTGTTTTGGTGCGCATGGAGTTTCATTATAAAAGGATAATCATAACCTAGCGTGTTAGTGAGTGTTTGATACACGCTTAATTCCAAAACTTTTAAATTTTTTTCATTACAATTTTCATCAATGCTAAACACTAGATGTAAAGCGCAATTTTTAACACGGCTGTTATTTTCTAATATTCTTTCAAATTGCTCATTCCATTGCTCTGCTATATCATCATAATCAACTGCACTAAAAAATTCATCTCTCACCAACTCGCCATGCTTAGCGATATAATCCATAGCCCTTTTTGAATGCAAGCGTGTCATGTTGCCTATGTTTTTGATGACCACTTGTTTTTGTGGCTCTCTTAAACGCATAAATTCTTCTTGTGTAAGTTGGGTTAAATTTTTAGCAAACTTTTCTGCTTCTTTATAGTAGCGTTTAGCATAAGTGTATTGTATCTTAAGCGTCTTTTGGGGCTTGATGATCTCATAATCAAAAAGCTCATCGCTTTCAAAGTCCTTACTATAACTTTTTTCTAACGCCATTTTATTGTAATTTTATCCTCCCAAAAACTTTCGCTTGTTTTAACTTTCTTAGCCCTTATTCTAACATCATTATCCCCCCTTTTTAAAGTGCAGGATAACACTTCAATTCCGTAAAAATTGAAGTCAATTTGACCTTGCAGGTGTCTAAAACACGCGCTTTTAAGATATTCTTAAATCAAACTTAATCAAAAAAAACTTATTTTAAAACTTTCAATATATTGCAAGTTGCGCTAAAATGAAAACAAGTTACGCTAACTATCTTTTATTAAAAAGGAGTTCAATATGTCAAATATTATTACAGATTACTCGCAATACAATGAAAAGCAACTGCACAATTTCTTAAACTCCATTGAAAAACAATTGCTTAAGGCAGAAGGGGATAAAAATAAGGCGATAAAAAAAATCCAAGAGTGTGAATTGCAAGAACAAATGATCAGACAGGTTTTAGCCCAAAAACATTCTCAAGAAAAAGAACCCACACCAAGTTTGTTAAATACGATCGCCTCAAAAGATGACCCAGAATACGATGTTTCTTTTGGAGACTTCAATGATTTTTTACAAATAGCAAAACAAGAAAGAGAAAGGCATGATGCTTAAAGTCAGAACTAAGAAAGATTTTCTTAAAGACTTTAATAAGCATATCTTATCCGGGCGTATTGCAGAAAGCGATGTTGCAAGCATTGTTGATTGTCTCAAAGAGCAAAAACCACTCCAACAAAAATATTGCGACCATGCCTTAAGTGGTAATCTTAAAGGGCTGAGAGAGTGTCATGTCAAACCAAACTTGTTATTGATTTATGAAATCAAAAAACAAGAAAACGAACTTGTTTTATTGCGTCTAGACACTCATAGCGAGCTATTTAAAAAGTGATCAAACACTAAAAAAATTATCTACAACAACAATCCGTGCTAATTTTTAATTTAAGTTGCGCTAACTTTAAAATAGAACATGCTAATTTCTAAAAACAAGCTATGCTAAGCTACACTACAAAAATGTTAATCTTTATCTTAAATCTTACTAATCATCTAACGCAAATCTGTGTTAGAAATTGGCGCATTCTTTTTTTAGCAACAAGGATAAGGAGTTGTAGAAAGCGATTTTTAAAAAGCAATTAAAAAACACTCATGCAAACTTTTTTAATTCATCAAAACACTTCTTCATTGGGCTTGACTTCCCAGTTAATACGAGAGAGTAATTCTTTGTTTTTGAAATAATAATTCGCTTTTAATTTTAAGGGTTTAGCCTTATGGCCGCTTACTAAACGATCACTTCATCTTTATCAATATTCATAATATCTTGCGCGCTCAATAAGTCCCACGCCTCTTTACCTATACTAGAAGTCCCTCCGGTAATGAGTTGTCCTTTTTCTGTAGAGTGGCTTCGTGTTTTTCTAGTCATCTTACCAATTTCTTCGCTCACTTGCTTAGCGTATTCTAAATCATCCATTTTGAAAATTACTTTGTAAGCCACGGTGCTATTAACAATTCTTGCATCTTCTCTACCATAATATTTTTCAATAAGAGCGTTAGATTGCGTGATAAAAATTAAAACCACACCATAGCTCCTGCTCAATGCGGGCATTTCTAACAAAAAAGGCAATTTACCAAAACGCACAAATTCATCTAAAAAGAGATAAACCCTTTCTTCAAATTTCTTACTCTCTTTCAATAAAAGATTTTTAGCAATACTTTCCAAAAGGATACGGATAAGCGGTGCGAGTGTGTCAATATCTGTTTGAGCGATTTTAATATAGAGTGAAATATTGTCAGCCCTTAAATCCTCGTATTCAAAACTCATACTATCTGTAGCGCTTTTAACCTGATAGCTTGTAAAGACTTGCATAAAACGGCTATAAACTGATTTAATGCTCGCAAACTCTTTATCATTCGCCTTAGCCCATTTGTTCGCTTCGTTTCTAATAATAGGATCTAACATACCCTCTTTCATTATAATATTGCCTTGATCGTCTTTTTCTAAATGATTCACAGATCCATCATAATTTTTAGGATTTTCTGGGTCAGTATAGACTTGTTCGGCTACTTGTTTATACCATAGCAATTCCACATTGACATTAGGTTTCATTTTTTTAACGCCATTTTCTACTTTAGCCATATAACGCCCATTCTCTTTAATAAAACCATTATCGCTACTTTGACATTCATATAATTCAGTATAAAATCGGCTTTGTGGATTGATTAAGGGGACATAATTTTTTATAGGAGCGCTTGCAATTTCAAAAAAGGTGCTAGTGTTATGTATACACAAATCATAAAGGGCGAAAAAGACAAATAAATTTTTAGCTTGCTGTGTCCAATGAGGGTCTTTATTTGCCCCATCTTCAGCAAAAATAGTATTACCCACTTCATCTACAAGCCTTCGCTTTCTGTTAAAATCTAATTTTTCTACAATGCGTTTATCAAACGGATTGAATTTAAGCGTGTTATCATTTCCTAAGGGATCAAATACAAAAATTTTATTTTTTAGAACTTGTTGTCTGTAACCAGCCGTTAAATCAAACAACTCCCCTTTGATATCTAACACCACACAAGAGCTAGGCACATTTAAAAGATTAGGCACAGCCACAGCTGCGGTTTTACCACTTCCAGGAGGAGCGATAATTAAAGTAGAAAGCGGAGCATCATAATAAGTAGGCTTAAGTGAATTTAAACCTTTATACAGCCCCACACAAAAACCTTTGTTAAAATTTAAGGTCATAGGGTAACTTTTAGAAGAACCTAGCGTAAAGACATCTTTGCAAGCCTTAGGGAGAGTTTTAGTGTAATAATCTTTTTGAATGCTATTAAGCTTATGGAATAAATTGCTGGTTTTATCCTTAAATTTATCTATTAATGTTTTGAATTTTTCTCTCATTTAAATTAAAATAATCCTTTTAGATATTTCATAAATAGCGTTAGTTTTACACTTAAAAATCCCCTAAATATAAAGGTTAAGACACAAATCACTACTAAAAAAGATAAGATCGTAAAGAAAACCTTAGGTCTTTTCTTGGCAAATTGATAAACTTCATAAAATATACACCCTATAAAAACAGGCAATAGCGTAAAGCTAGAGACAACAAGCATTAGAGGTAAAAACAAAATTAAGAACAAGCCTTTAAAAATATTAAAAATCCTATATTCGTATTTAATAATATCTTTCATTTCAGCCCAAACTGCCTTGCCATGACTATCCATATTGCGTCCATTAAAAAATAAGTAGGCTGTCAAAAATAGCGGTAATAACGCGCAAAAGAATGAAAAATAAATCTCAAATTTAAAATGGGGAAAATTATGTAGATTAAGAATAATTTTTTTTAGATAGTTATAGCTCGCTAAAAAACTAGGAAAATCTAAAAAATAGTGCGATACACCTAAAAAAATAAAAGGAATGGCTAAAATAGAAATGATATAGCAATAAGGCTTATAAATTTGCATTTATTCTACTTTGATTTTACTATCTAATAAACTCATAAAATGCATAAAATCATTCTCAAAACTCTCATCTTTCATAAACTCTTCAAACTCCTCTTCGCTTTTAACCCAAACTTCACTAATATATTCCATTAAAAGAGTGAAATTTTCTTTTAGATTTTCTTGTAATATTTTTGCTTGATTTTCATCTTTTAGAAAATGGGGAGCATTGATAATGCTTTGAGAACTTTTAATAATAGATGCCATTTTTTCTAAATAATTTCTAATCAAATCAATATCAGTTTCTTTTGTCATAAATTCATCCCTTTAAAAATTTTCTTATCCCCTTTTAAACAATGCGCTACGATGAAAGCACTTTTTTTGATAGCTAGGTTTAAAATTTTTGTTTTTTCACTCCAAGCTTTCAGTTGTGCTTCAATGTCTTGCAATAAGTCCAAATGGATAACATTTTCTCCTAAAAGTGCCGCATTATTTAAATGGTAAGCAATCTGGTTAAAATTAGAACAAGTCGCATTCAATGAGCTATACAACATCGCTAAACTGCCTAAAGCGCTTGTGATTTTTTGCTGTTTGTAGAAACTAATTTGGCTATTTAAAATAAGATTTTCTACAATTTTGGTGTAAGACTTGTTATGCCTAGTTTTTAAATCCTTTAAAATTTGGACACATCTAACATCCAATAAAAATTCCATCCTTTTAGCACCCTCTTTTTGTTTAGATTTTCTGTAAAGTCTTGGATTTTTCATAACATCAACTCCTTTTTAAATTCGTTTTTGACATTTAAAACATCATCAATTATCCTATCGCTACCTGTTTTTTTGATCTGAATAACATAGTCCATACCAGTGCAAAAATAATCTAAAAGCGTTTCTTTAGGCGTAGGCTTACCGCCTTTATTCAAGTTTATATTCTGACAAATAGCTATAAAAGCATCTGCTACACTATTAGCGTGTAAGGTGCTTATCATTCCGCTATGCCCAGTATTTGCTAAACGCAAAAATAACGCAGTATTATGCGTGTCAATTTCGCCTAATAATAATCTATCAGGAGACATTCTCATAGCCGCATTTAAGCCATCTTCATAAGTAAAAAATCCACTCCCACTTTTATCTACTAAAATATTAACTTGGTCTTCGTTACTGATTTTTAATTCAGGACTATCTTCAATAGTAACCACCCTTTCGTTTTTGGGAATATTTTCAATCAAGGAATTAACAAAACTAGTCTTACCACTAGCTGTGCCACCACTTATTAAAATATTTTTACCCGCACTTACTAAGTTAAGTAAAAAATCATAGGTAATGTTTTTAGCCAGACATTTCTCACTTAATTTAAAGGCGTTAATTTCAAACTTGAAATTGCTAGGCACTCTGATATTGATAGAAATATTAGAACTAGCAATAATGCTAGGGTGTAATGCGTTAATTCTAATTTGTGTGTAAGGCAAAGAAGTGTTTAACTTAGGCGTTTTTAGAGTGAATTTTTGGTTTCTAAAAATGGCTAATTGCTCACAAAAAACTAACAAATAATCATTAGTAAATTTTTCATTAAAACACCTTACTTTTTCCTTTGGGCGGTGCAAGAAATACTCTTTTTCTTTATTAAAAACCACTTCATTTAAATTAGGCTGGCTTAAAATAGGCATAAAGTCATCAAGGTAACTTTTTAAAAGATTAGAAATCATTATGGCTTCCTTGATGGTTATCAAAATCCATTAACATTTTTTTTTTGAAGTTTAATGTACTCTTTTTCTCTTTTATCTTCTATTCTTTTAGCTAAAGAATAGAGATGGCGTATTTTGGAAAGCCTTTTATTATTAGCTTTAATCTCCAGGTTTTTTTCACAAATTTCGTGTTTTTCTAGTAAGTATTCTTGGTAGATTTTATGACTTGTGAGTTTTAGATTAGATAACTCTTTTTCTAAATCCAGTTTATCTAATTCGTTAAGCTCTAATTTTAATAATTTGTCTAGTTTCTCTTTCATAATTGTTTCCTTAAGTTTTCTAGTTCTTTTAATAAACTATTGAGTTCTTGCTGTTTTTGTTCGCACAACCTATAAGTCTCATCAAATTTTTTTTGGATTTCAACATTTTTGCTCACATAGGAGGCATAAAAATCTAAATCCTTAATTTTAGAATTTCTAGGCTTTTTAGGTTTTTTATCTTTTTTAGGTGCTTCTAAAATGGGCTGCTCTTCATTTAAATGAGCAAGTTTTTTATCGCAATTAAAATTTTCACCAATCATTGCTATAAGTCCTCTCTATATCAAAAATAATTTCAAGAGTTTTCTCGTTTTGGATAATCTTTTTTGAAAAATGCTCTTCGGTATTTAAAATTTCTGAAACCAGCCTTTCAGTAATCCTTGCTTGCATTCTGGATCTTATCTCTTTGGTTTCATTTTCTAGGCGTTTATCCATAACTTTCCTTAATTCCATTTGCGCCTCTACTGCTTTTTTACAAAGCTCCACATATTCTGCATCTTTGCTTTCTTCTAGAGTGTTCAATAATTCTTCTTCAGGGTTGAATTCCATTGGCAATCCTTATGTTTAATATTGTATTTTAATTTTACACTATTTAGGATAAAACTATTCTTAATAATGCTATTATAAATAATTCTATTTTGTATCATTGTTTTGCTCCTTTTCTTCATTAAAAAATTTCGCTAAGACTTCATTGTTTTTAGGGATAGGAAACCAAATATCCGTATTAGGACTGATAAAAATATGGCTTCCTTCTCTAATAGTGATAATGGGTTAAGGTTTGTTTCTAGCTCTTAGTATTAAAAGAGTTAAGTTTGATTTGATAGTAGGTTCAAGGGTTAGGTTTAAACTTGCTTTATGATTATGTTTAAGAAAACTTTAAGGTTTTAAATTTTTGCGTGCTACTTAAGAAAAATTTAAGCTCTACAAGGCGTTTTAAAGCGTTTTTGTTTTTAGATTAGTAGTTTGCTTATCTTATGGCTTTATTTTGATTGTGGGGCATTTTAGAGTGCTTTATTTGTATATCTGTTTAAATAAGCTAATTTGTGAAAAGAACAAGAATATTAAAGGCAATCATCGCTTGAGAGCATTATCTATTACGCCCTTTAAAGTTTGTGTTGTCATTTTGTTTTAATCCAGCATGAGCTTTAGGGTCATCATCAAGCCCATTAGAGTGCAAGGTGTTAGCTTGTTGTTTAGCTAATTCTTTAGCTTTTTCTTTTTCTAGCATAGCTTGATAGTGTGCTTTAGCTCTAGCTTGTTCTTTTTTACCAAACTCAATCCAAGGCTCATCGTTATTAGGCTCTTTTGTGATAGCTTGAATTTCTTTTTGCTCTAGCTTAGTATCTTTAGCGTGTTCTAGGACTTTTTCAAGGTTTAGGTTGTCATAGTGGGTTAAAAACCTATTAGCTCCCATGATTTCATTACAAGTATAGAGAATATCCTTAGAAATTTTAGAAAATTGTTTAATTTGTTTGAGAAAGCCTTGTTTTTCTTTTGGAGACAATGAAGTTTCTCTATAATGTTTTAAAGATTTCACATAATGCTCTTTGGCTCTTTCAAACTCTTCTTCTTTTTGTTTTAAATCTTGTTCTAAAAAAAGTAATCTCTCTTTGGCTAATAAAAGCATGGTGTTTTGATAGTCTTGTAGTTGCTTACTCACTAGCTCATAAGTGTTATCATTAAGCTTGTAAGTGGGGTCATTTTGCTTAGTTTTAAAGCTCTCTAGCATGAATTGATATTTTCTAGCACTAAAATAAGCGTTTTTAAAAGTTTTGAGAGTGGGGCGTTTATCTTTAGAAAGTTCTAAGGCTTTGGCTAAAAGAATAGGATTAGTTAGAGTGTTGTATTGGGTGTTTTGCTTGGTTTTAACTTCATTTCTTAGCTGGGCTAATAGTAAGTGTGAGTTTTTATCTAAAAGGCGTTTGTCTAGGTGTTCAAGCTTATTTAAAAGCATTTCTTTTTTCTTTAAAACAGAATAGCCCTTAGTCTCTCTTTCAAAGTCTCTGTCTAAACCATTAAGAATAGCAAAATTCTTAAAGGCTGAATGGTTTTGTTTTTTATCTAATTCTTTTTGATAAAAGCCTAAGAGTTCGTATAGCTCGTGTTTGTTAGTGTTTTTTAAGTGTTCGCTTACTGGTTTTCTCTTATCTATCCTGTCAATATCTAGCTGTTCTTTTTCATCATCGCTTGTGTCTTTGTGATTAAACAGAGCGATTTTAAATTCAGAAATCTTTTGTTTTAAAGGGGTGCTGTGGTTATTTTGAATGTCTAGGGCTTTTGCTTTGTTTTTATATTTGAGTTCTTGTAAATACTCGCTTTGTAAAGCCTTGTTTAAGTCCCACTCATCTTGTGGGGATTTGATTTGTTCTAAGGCTTTTTCTTCTTTTTCCAAGTCTTGTAATTGTTGTTTGATATTGTCTAGCTCTTTAAGTTTTGGCTCATTGACATACAAGTATTCTTCGCTCAATAAGTGGTCATTCAACCTATAAGCAAACTCACTTCTTAATTCATTAAAAAATTCTTTACAATCTTCATGCCCCTTAAAACGCAGTCTTCTTCGTGTGAGCTGATTAGTCTTATTGATAAAACAATGGATATGGGCATGGTCTTGATGAGCGTGTGGCACAAGGGCAAACTTGTATTCAGGCAATCTTATTTTTAAGCTCTCCCAAGTAGAATGTAAAAGCCCTTGCATTGTCTCTTCATCTGGCTTATCTTTGATAAAAAAAACTAAGTGCATAGTCTCGTTATAATCTTTAGTCAAATCAAAGTCATTGAGCCAACTCTCTAAGATGAATTGCTTATCGCATTCTAAAAACATTTCATTGTAAGCTGTTTCGCTATTTTCTAAAGCATAATTTAGGGCATTTTCTAAGTGGGAGCGTTTCATTTGCCCTATGTTTTTAATAAGCACAGGACTAGCTGTTTTTGTGCCAACTAGATTAGATTTAATAAACTTTGAGTTAGGGTTAAATTGATTGAACTTAATGAGCAATCTTTTATCTACTTTATCGCTATCACTAAATCTAGGCTTTTGCATATGCTTTAAAATATCATCTAAGAAAGATAAGTCCATAGGGCGACTATCTAGCTTAGTATCTAATATAGCCCTATCTAGCATACAAACCCTTTAAGACTTAACAACATTGCTAAATTTTTATCTAATTCGCACACTTTCAAGCTAAACTTCTTTCCCTTAACTAACAAGGCATTTAAAACGCCCAAATTTTATTCAAGCTAACGCTAATTTAAGAGCTAGACTTTTGATTTTAAATCTAGCGATTTTTCAATTCTTTGTAGCATAGCACAAAGAATTGAAATTAGAACTAAATCAAAAAGGTGCAGGATAACACCATGTGTGTATACACACATGGTTAAAACTTCATATTCAAGGGACTTGAGCTAGATTTTTAAAAAATAAGGGTTTTTGCTAAATGGTAAGATTAGTAGCCTATAGAATGAAAACTTTATAGCACAAACAAAAGAACTTACAGCCTACCAATAAGAACTTGCAAGCTAAATGCTATGAACTGACAAGCAAGTAGTAAGAACTTGTAAGCAACAATTAGGGAACTAAGGGCTACACGATAAAAACTAAAAGCCACAAGTTAGAACCTAATAGCTCACATTAAGCAAAGAACTAAGGGGAAAATAGATTAAGAACTTATCTGCTCTAATTGATATGAACTAGGTTGCTTGTATGATTAAGAACTAGGAGCAAAACACCATTAAAACTTACTAGCAACTCATATAAGAACTACCAACCCATTTCATAAGAACTCACAATCAATATTAAAGGAATGAAATTATTCTTTAAGCTTTTGTTTAAAAATTTATGCTACATTTTCAATGATTTTTTAATTGACTTAGATTGAAACTTAGAGAACACTTAAAACTTACATTCTTTAACGATTTCATTGCCATTTTCTAAGGTTTTTTGATGCGTTTCATTATGGTGGGTCAATTGGATTTCTAAACCTTGTTCTTTCAATTCTTCTAAGCTGTTTGTGTAGGTTAGAATTTCAATTTCTTTTGAAAAAAACTCTTTGTTGTTTATAGTGTCAATCAGATCGTATCTTTTAGTGATGCGCCTTTCAAACCCTTCCTTATTCGCTTCATAAACACGAGAACTTTCTTTTATCCCACCATTAGCAAAGAACCTAACATCTTCTTTACTATTATCCTTATATATTCGTTTTTCAAAGCTTAAATACCTCGCCCATTCAATAGGATTTCTAGAGATCATGCTTGCTGTATTGATCTGATTTTTCACGACATAGGGGAGTGGCTCTTGTTGGTTCTCTAAAGCAAGTTCTTGACTTTTAAGCCCATTTTCTAATTCTATGGTTGGCTCTAGTGCAGTGTTAGTATTTTCTTGTTTGTAGTGGGTAGTGTTGATGACATCGCCATCATCTAAGATACTGAATAAATTCGGTTGTGGGTTTTTAATTTTCTTTTTTTGCATGTGTAGTCCTTTAGAATGGATTTCAATAAGTAAAACCAAATTTGAGAAACAAAGAAACGCACATTTTTTTTCAAAATTAGGGCATTTTTTAAAATCCATGTGCCTTTTTTCATTTACCTTACTTATGGCAAGTTTTTTCTCATCAATATTTTTAAGGAGCTATTATGCAAAAAAATGAAAACACATTAGAACAAGACGCTTTCTATGAAGCTGGGTTTTGCGATGAATTGAGCATAGAAACCCAACACGAAGAATATATCGCTCAAAGAGATTTTGCTCAATCTAACCCACAAGGAGAAGAAGATGAATAATCTTAACAACTTAAGCGATGAGCAAATCAATGGCATGATTGATTATTTGCAAAACATACTTATGGAAAGGGGATGGCTTAAGCAAGAACCACCACAAAATTCAAACTATTCACACAATCTAGAAGAAACTAACGCACAAAGAACCCAAGCAACCCAAGAGAATTCAGAAAGCAAAGAAGCTTTACTTAAAGCTAAATCCGGTCAAATCAACTATGTTAAAACAAGGATTATTCAGGGTTTGAAAGAAAAGAACTCGCCTTTTTGGGACAAGCCTGAAATAGTGGCTAACAAAGAAAGAGGGCATAACGCTTTAAATGGCGAACCTTATTGCAATCTTAACGACATGCTTTTAGATATGGAAAAAAACCGCTTAGGGTTTCAAAGTAATGCATGGGTGAGTTTAGAGGAAGCTAAAATGCTTGGAGCGAGCAAAGAAGAAAGAGATGCGATTTTTAAAGCCACTCAAAATAAAGAAATCTCGCCTGTTCGTTTGATGTTTATTAAAAACAAAGAGCCTGTGCCTTTAGTGGATAATAATGGCGAATTAGTGATTGATAAAAACACTAAAAAACCTAAACACAAGCAGTTTGCTGTCATTGAAAATGGTCAAAAGGTGTTCAAACCTGCTTACAGAGACATTGAACCCCAAGCGCAATTCAAGTTTGTTTATAATGTAGAAATGTTTCCAAGCATTAACAAGGAAAAAATCAAACCTTTAAACTTGGACAAGCTCTCAAACTATGCCTATAAGACTAGGATCTTCCATCAAAAAGATTATTCGCAAGAAAGAAGAGACAAGACAAACATTATTTACGAAGACTTGCATAAAGATTTGTCTCTAGATAATAGGAATGAAGCTTTATTAGAAAGGATGCGTAGCTACACTCTGCTTAAAAATGAAAAATACAATCAATTAGCAAATGAAACAAAGCAACAAACCCAAACGCACTCTCAATCTCAAAGCTATTATCAAAAGAAAAATAAAGCTTCTAGCGGTATTGAAAGGTGACTCATCATGATAGACAAAGCAAGAAAAAACTTAAAAGACCTTAAAAGCATTTTTCTGTATTGGTATGAAATGTTTGGTTCTAATGATAAGTCTAAAGACATGATGAAAGCCTTCATGAAAGATTTGGCTTTCGCTAAAGATAAAAATGAGGTGATAAAAGCCCAAGATAACGAGTTAGTCAAAGAATTCATGCAAGAATTAAACAATCTCTCTTTTAAAGAGCAACTAGAATTTTATCAAACCAATAGAGATTATGATCCCGGCCTTGACAATGATGAAAACTCAAGCGAATTATTAGATGCATTCATTGGTTCTCTAGAAAACTTAGAAAAACAAGAGATTACTCCTATTAGAGAGCAAAAAAGAGAAAGTGGATGGCAAAACAATGAAGATAATAAGGAAAATAGCGAACTTGAAAAAGCTTTTGAAAAGGATTTGAGCTTCTCACAATCCAATCCTATTCCCCTTGATAAAAAAGAAACTTCAAAAGAAGAAGAAGCAGAACTGAAAAGCAAGGAAAAAGAACCAAAAGAAACACTAGGTTTTACCCATTCTTTAGGCGTTAGCGTTTTAAGAAGCCGCATTGAAGAAGCTAAAAATCATTTTAATGAAAAGGAAAAAGGCTCTAACAAGCGATTTAGCGATAAGGAATTTAAAAAATTCCTAAAAGACAGAGCTAAAAACGGCATGACTAATGAAGAAATGCAAGTGCTTTTATTGATGATCAACAACAAAAAAGGTAATCTAAGACCTAGTCATAAAGAATTTTTACAAGAATGCCTAATAGAAGCGGTTTTGCACAATAAAAATATCAATAAGACCACTGAGTATGCCATTAGAAACAATATCGCACACTTGCCCATCAATAAAACAGAAGGTTTTTTAGTTAGAACTTATAATCATTCATTGGGAATTTTTAATGAAAATATTGCTGAAAAACTTAAAATCCCTAAAAAAGAAAAAGAAATACTACAGCCTTTAAATGCAAACGAAGAACAAGCTTTAAACACCGCTTTAGAAAACAATGAAATAGACGCAAGAACTTTCAAATCATGGGAGTTTGGAAGCAAAGAAGCAGGCAAAGAAAACGCCTCTATGAGTGAAGAATTAACACAGAATAATTCTAAATTATCTCATTTTAATGAAAATAGCATCGCTCAAAATAGTGTAGGACAAAATAATGTAAAAGAGCCTAACACTAAATCTAATAATTCTAAACAAAATCATTTGCTTTCAAATTCGGATCTAACTTCAAATACCGATTACAACAAGCTTGTAGCGGATATGTTTGAAAATCAAATGGACGCTAATGGCAATTATGTTGGCAAAAAATTTAGTACACAAGCTTACGACAACAAAACTCCCTATAAAGTCGCTACCGGTAATGCTAGTGAGTATAGCTCTTATTTGTATTCAAAAAAAACTAAATCCAAAGATGTTGGAATGGAGTGCTAATGAAAAATCAACACAAAAATCCCCCAATAAAAGCTTTAATGAAAACTTATTCATATAACCATTTTTTATTTTTCTGCTTTATTCTAGGAGCGTTTTTATTAGGTTTGCTCAGTCCAGCCTATGCTTTAAGTATTATCACCACTAAAGAAATTGACGCTAATTTGCCTAATGGAGCGATAGAAAGCAGGGTGGTGTTAGGCAAGAGGGTGTTTAAAGTAGAAGCTCATGGGTTTTATTTTAGAAACAATGCGACTAATAGCATAGATATAGAAATCACCAGTCTTTTAAGAGACAATCAATCGTTTCCTTTGACTAGCCCTGCTAGAACTAGTGTGAAAATACCTCCTAACGCCAAGATTAAAAAATCCACTATCCTGGTTTTAAAAGGCGAGAATGCTGAAGAAGTGGCTAAGATTTTAGGCATTAGCAAAGAAGAATACCAAAAGCTAGAAAACACCGCTCAAACCAAAGCGACTAATGACCCTATGTATGCCAACACGCCTTTTAGTAATGGCTCTGATAGTTCCGCTTACGATAACAATCGCCCTAGCAATAACGCTATCAATGGCAAAGATGGCGCAAATGGGAGTAACGGCTATGGGGTAAATGGCAACGATGGGATAAATGGAAGCAGTGGGAGTAATGGTGCAAATGGGAGTCATTCAAATAATAATGCAGTAGGCAGTGGTATTGATACAGATGGCGTGTTAGGGGTGGATGGGGTGAATGGCTCTAGTTCTTCAAGTAATGGCTCTGTAGGGGGCTATGAGAATAATTTCACTAATCATGGCTCTACTAACAATAACACAGGAGGGTATGACAATTTTAATAATGGCAGCTCAAGTGGTGGGAGTTTAGGGAATGGGGGGCTTTTCCCTATTCCTTTTGGTAATGGCGACACAAACAATTCCAATAATTCCACTAACACCACTAGCCCAACTAATGGCAGTAGTTCTAATAACGCCACTAATCCTAACTCGCAAGAAAACAATTACTCTAGCCAGTATTGTAAAGCGCCAGAGTTAAGCCCCAACAACACGATGAAACTAGATGTTATCGCTAAAGATGGCTCTTGTATTTCTATGAACGCTTTAAGAGATGACACTAAATGCGCTTATAGATATGATTTTGAAGCCGGTAAAGCCATCAAGCAAACGCAATACTACTATGTAGATAGGGAAAATAAAACGCAAAATATCGGTGGTTGTGTGGATTTACAAGGCGCTCAATACGCCATGCAACTTTACAAAGATGACAGCAAATGCACCCTACAAACCACAAGCGATAAAGGTTATGGTATGGGGAAAACGCAAACCTTTCAAACTGAAATCGTGTTTCGTGGGATGGATAATTTAATCCATGTCGCTGTGCCTTGTAGCGATTATGCAAGGGTGTAAGACAGGATTGTTAGGTATGAAAAAATGATAAAACCCAAACCTTAACGCCCATAATAGATCAGTATTACAATGATCCCAGTAACCCTAACAAGCAAGAGATTTTAAATCGTGGGATTGCTACCCAATTAAGCTCACAATATCAAGAATTTGCATGCGGTCAATGGGAATACAATGACGCTAAATTAGAAGCCAAAAGACCTACAATGCTAAAAAGCTATAACAAGCTTAATGGCGAATGGGTAGAAGTTACGCCTTGCAATTTTGAAGCAGGGATTAAAAGCGGTGCGGTTGTTAGCCCTTATGTGATGGGCGTGTCTAGCTCCAAAGTCTTAAGCGATATTACTACAAGCCATTATTTTAGGATAGAAAGGAAAAATTATGGTGAGAAAGAACAATGCCAAAAACCTTATGGAGTCAATCGTTGCCAACCGCAATATTTCCATACTGATCCTAGTATCACCGATTGGAGCGCCACTTACAAAACCACTACCACCCAAACCACTCAACCTTATTTACGCCCAGCCCAAGATAATGAAAGCCCCACAACCTATAATTATCACCACTCAAACCACCATCAACAGGACTCAAAGCGTTTTGAAAAACGAATTGCATTTGAGTAACGATTACTTGAAGTATGTAGAAATCCATCAAGGCTATTACAAAGATAATGATCTTAAACAATCGCAAGGCTATATTGATTGGTCCAATTACTACCTCAATCAAAGTGAAGGCTTTTGCTCTCAATACAGCATTTGGAGTGAAAACACAAAGATTGGTAAGAATTGGTATCGTTGACATGACAATAAAATCTCTTGCGCTCAAAGACTGATTTATAGGCCTTTTCAAGGATAAGGCATGAAAGCGTTGAAGACTTTTTTAAAAAAATCCTTTATTTTGTTACTAGCAATTGCTTTAAACCACTTAAACGCTGTGGCTATGGTTGTGGATAATCCTACGCAGAACGCTTGGAATGGTGCTAAAAGAGCATGGGATGAAAGCAAGTGGGCTAAACATTTATCCACTATCACTGAAAGGATCAAGCTCGCTCAAGACACATTAGACAGGGCTAATCAGACGCTTAATTCCATCAACAAAGTGAATGATGTTTTGAACAAAACCAATCAATTTCTAACAGGCAGTATTTTAAGTATCCCCAATCCCATGCAGTATGTAGAAAAAATCCAAAGTTTTGCCAAACAAGTTCAAGCCAATGCTGAAAAGATCAAAGAAAATGCACAAAACTATGATATACGCAATCAAATTGCAGCCAAACGCATCTCTGAAAAATGCCCTGAACTCAATTGGGATGTCAGTCAGGACGCAAGTCCTACAGAGAAAAACTTACACCAATTTTTCACGAGCAAGGGGAAAGAAAGCGCTAACACAAAGGCTCTAAAGGATTTTGCTAACGCCATAGGCAACACTCAAATCAGCACGGCGAACGATTTAGGAGCTGGACTTAGAGGCAGAGCCTTATTAGAATACATTTGCATTCAAAAAGGCAATTTAGAAGCGGCTAAAAAAATCCAATTATTAGACAGCCAAATGACTTTAGCTCTACTCAATAACGACTATACGGCCTATGAAAAACTTAGAACTGAAAAAGAAGAATTAAAAAGACAAATCGCTTCAAATGTGTATGCTAAAGTCAAACAGCTTGCTGTAGCTTCCCAAGATAGAGCGTTTAGTCAAATGGATAATGAGTTGGGTGTTAAAACTTTTGGGTTTAACGATGAGAATGTTAAAAAAGGTTATTGCAAAAAAGAAAACAGAAATGGCAAAAGCGAATGCATCCCTAACATGCTCAATGTTAATCGCTTAAAAGCACAATTTGATGAGCTCAATTTAGATTATAGTAGGGATATTGTTGGTAAAAAAGGTGAAGCAGCCGCTAAAGTGTTCAATGACTACAAACACCGATTCCAGCAATTAAGCGTAGAAACTGCTTTAGAAATCGCTCAAAATTTAAGCTTCATGAATAAGACACTGGGTTTGATGGCACAAATGCAAAGCTATGCATTCAAGCAACAAATGGGCTATTTTGAAGATATTATTCCTACTGACGCTCTAAAAGATAACAAAGAGCATCAAGAAAATCTTAAACAAAAACAACAAGAAATAGAAAAAGTCTATAGGGCTAAATTGGACGCTTATGGTTTCCCTAATGGTAGTGTAGGAAAGGCAAGTGGCGTGAATTCAAATAGTAATAATGAAGCTCCAAGCTCTGATAATATCCAGTCGTTTAATCCGTATTGAAATAAGGGTTATTGTGTTAAAATTAGTCAAATATTTTAAAAAGGATTTTTTATGTTTAAAAGCAGATTAAATTCATGGATTTTATTAGGGATTTTAGGGATTTTAGTGGTGGTTTTTTGGGATGTTATAAAATACAGAATAGAAGATTTAAAACATGCTCATTATCTATCACAAGTGAAAGAAAGGGAAGAATATTATAAAAACCATATAGAAGAAGCTTTGAAAAAGGATAGCGAATGCTTTGAAAAAGGAGGTGATAAAGTGGATTGCTCGGCTGCTATGAGAATAGCTGCTGGTGAAAGAAATAGAAGAATGTTGGAGATTAAATAACATGGCCGCTCCACTACTTGCCTTGCCGTTTCTTTCTAATCCTTTAGTGCTTGGTGCTTTAGCTGTCATAGGAACGGGTGCTTACTTATTTTACAATAAGCAAGATTCTTTAGTTGTGCAAGCAGATGGGCTTTACAGCGAGATTCTTGGGTTTTTCATTTCGTTTTCTAACAAGATCTTGAAGGGAATTGGCGAGCCTTTAGCCAATGTTGTCCAACCTTTTGGTATGGTCTTAGGAGTGCTTCTGATCCTTTTATACTCCTTCAAGCACTATCAAAACAATGATTTATTTGAAATCAAAACCTTTTTGATGCTTTTTGTATTTGTTGGATATCTTTCTTTGTATCATTACGCTTTTAAATCTGATGGTTCTAGTAGCGGTAATGGTCGCTCTAGTTTTGCCTTTCAAAATCATGTAACAGAAATTTTTGACACGCCTGCTAACTTGCTAAATGCTGGGATTTCTAATGTAATTAAGGAATATCAAACAAATAGTGCAAGAGAACACAAGAATATAGACACGCACCACAGCATCACTAACGCTAATATTTCATTCCATGTCAGACAAATTTTGACGAGTTTGAATAAATTATATGAAGACTTCACAATTAATAATGGGCTATCACCAAAAACTCTTATTGCAGCTGTTTTGTTATTGGTTATTTTAGGATTAGAATTGTTTTTGTTATTCAAAGTTTTCTGTTATGTTTTTATGACTTATTTAGAAAAAATTATTTACTTGTCTTTGGTTATTTTCATGCTACCGCTAGGGTTTTTTCAGCAGACTAGAGGTTTTTTAGTGTCTTATGTGAAAAAGATTATTTCATTGACTTTTTACATGCCTTTATTGTTGCTATTAGTGTTATTCAACTCTTTTGCATTACAATACGCAATCAAAGTGGGAGGGAGCAATGAAATAGTGGTTAAATTTGGCATTATTGTAGTAATAGGAATTTCACTGACTTTCATTCAAAAAATCCCCGAAATGATTAACGCTATCTTTGGCACACAAGGTGGTCTAACGGATGCTAAAAGCTTCATATATCAAGGTGTGCAAATGGCTAGTGCTGGAGCTGGAGCCATAGCTGGAAGTCTTAAGAGTGCGGGTCGTTCAGCATTTGGCAGAACGCTAGAAGCTTATAAAGACGCAAAATCTACGATAAACAGCACTACGGCTAACATGAGAGACATGCCAGGACATCCTGGTGTTAGAGTGGGTGTGGAGACGATTGAACTTCCCAAGTCTCATAGAACTAGCAAATGATAAAAGCCCTTTTAGGGCAATTTTTGAAAATTATTTTTAGTTATAGTTTTTCAAAAAAACATTAAGAGAAATCATGAAAGATTTACAATATTTTAAGAATGACATTACGCTCATTCTGTCTAAAGACAGATTAGATACTTATGACAGCCTAGAGCAATACAAAGAAAATTTAAAACTCATTTCTTTCATCACGCCTAAAATCTCTAATTTAGAGATTTATTTACGCAACGCTTTAGATCATTGTTTAACCCAAATTAAGGGGAGTGATTGGGTGTTTAATGAAAGCGCTTTAACCCCTTTAATCAAAGAATTAAAAGAAAAGAAAAAAGAAATCACGCATTCTTTGATTTTATCTAAAATGTCTTTAGGAGCAGTGGTTAGGCTTATTTTTTGTTATAAGTTAGAGGGAATAATATTAGATTTAAAGTGCATCAATTTCAAATCCTATTACCCCAATAATAAAAATACATTATTTATCAACAATAAGAAAAATCCATTATCTGGTGCTTCAAAGGTTCATATTGCTTTAAACTTGCTATGGACGATTAGAAATTGAGCGTATCATTGGGAAAATTTACTCAAAATCCAACCGAACAACCGCCCACGCATTACGACTTATTTCACTGGGTTAAAAGACAATGATAGGGCAAAAATGCCTATGAATATCAGTGTAGAACTAAGTAAAATCGTCTTGTTTTTAGATGATTTAATTAAAAGCATCGGAAATAAAGACTTGGAAAATTTAAGTAGTTTGTGAAAAGGTGGGCTTCGGTTAGCCCATTGAATGTAGATGCATTATAACCCAAAAATCAAAATAAATCAAATTTCTTAAAAACCTACTCGCTTTTTTCATTTTTTAACAATCCTTTTAACACAAGAGCCACTTTTTTATTGTGTTCTTGAGTGGTGTATGGATATAGATTTTAGTAGAAAGCAAAGAACTATGTCCCAACGCTCTTGAAGTTAAAACCAAATCCTGTGTTTCATCATAAATAAAAGTAGCAAAACTATACCTAAAAAGATGCAAACCTAATCCATAAGATTTTACATCAATATTAGAGAGCTTAAAAATTTTAGCGATAAAGCTCTTTAAAGAGCAAGTTTTTTGCGTGGTGTTGTTTTTTGCTTTTTTAAACACAAAACGCCCCTTAAAACTCTTTAATCGTTTAGTATCGCTTAGCCACGCATTCAAAGGAACTTGCAAAAACTCTTTTTCAATATAAGCGTATCTCTCTTGGTCTTTTTTGCCTTTGATTAAAAGGCGGTAGTGGTTATTTTCTAAAGCAATGTTTTTTAGTTCCAAATCTAAGGCTTCAAACTTCCTTAACCCCCCTAATGCAATAAGCAGTAAAATACACTGATTGCGTTTTTCAAAACTGGTTTTGGGATGGTATTTTAGAAGAGCTTGGATAAAAGCCTTAAAATCATTTTTATTCAAATGTTTAGGCAAATGCGTTTCTTTCTTGGCAAACGATAGATTTTTAAGTTCAAAATCAAAACTATAGTTTCTTTTTCTGTCTAAATAATCAAAGAATTGTCTTAAAACCATCACGTATTTAGCCATAGAGCTTGGTTTCCTGTTTTTGGCTAATCCAAATAAGAAGTCTATAACCTGTTCTTCTGCTAGATTGTGCAAGGATTTGAGCTTAATCTTATTATCAAAATATTCAAAGAACAAAAACAAGCCTTGCATCATAATCGTATGCCTAACGCCTTGATTATAAAGCTTGTGATTGAGTTCTTTCAATGCGATAAGACTTTGGCACTCTAAAACTCTATCTTGCCATTTTAAGATCAATTCCAAATCATTCACACTTTGAATGCGTATCATTGTTTTAAGCTTATGGTGTAAAAATGACTTGATATTATCAAACAATTCCCTACTAACCCTATTCATTTTACAATCACTCATCCTTTCTCCCTTAATTATTTTTAATCAATAAAAATCATCTTGTAGGGTTAAGAATAAAAGAATAAACCCCTAAAAACCCTTAAACAAACAAAAACAAGCAATCAATAATGAAATCAGATAAAAAGCAAGATTGAAAA
>ASYU01000244.1:0-2030 GCA_000448465.1 Helicobacter pylori PZ5056
CCGTTACTACAAACCTATAAAATCCTATAAAGAGCTATAAAATTCTCTCAATTTGGGATTTTTGTTGTATTCCTAGTTCAACCTTGCTGGTTGTTAAACGATTATTGGATAAGTCATTTAACAGAGCCGTCAAGTCCATAGGCGTAAATTCGGCAGTAACTCTACCTACTAAATGCTTTAAAAGATTGATAGCAACGTTTATATCTCTATCTAATTCAAAGCCACACTCTAGGCATTGATAAATCCTATCTTTAAGTTTTAAATCTTGTTTAACCTTTTGACAATTAGAACAAGTCTTAGAGCTTGGATAGTAAGTGTCAGCTCTTAGAATTTCTTTATTAGAGTATTTAGCTTTATATTCTAACAGCGTGTTAAACACAGACATAGAAACATCGCTTAAAGATTTAGCTAACCTGTGATTTTTAAACATGTTTTTGACTTTCAAACTCTCTAAACAAAACGAGTTTGAGTGTCTTATAAGAGAGCTTGTGAGCTTGTGTAAAAAATCAAGTCTGATGTTAGCGATTTTTTCATGCAAGTGGGTAAGCTTTTTAGAATGCTTTAAGTAATTATTAGATTTCTTGGTTTTATCCCCTTTGGTTTTTGGGTGGATTTTTTTACTCAGTTGTCTGCTAATTCTTACAAGCTTTCTAGTAAGCTTATATAAGGGCTTAGGGGCATAGATATTTAAGCCATTAGACAAACTCACAAAGGATTTAATCCCTATATCGATCCCTAGCTTATTATGACTCTCTTGGAGTTTATGAGTTCGCTTGTATTCACTCTCATCAATACCACAAGAGATTGAAACATAAAAATGATCGCCCTTTTGAGTGATGGTAGCGTTATGGATTTTGCCTTGAAATCTTAGTTTTTCAGTGAGTTTGATTGGGGGCAAGTTAGGTATTTTTAAATAATCAGTATTAGCTGTTTGAATGATTTTAATTTGGTCGCCCCCTATATAAAAAGAACCTTGAAACTCTCTTTTCTTTTTAAATTTAGGGTAACTCACTAAACCTTTTTTTAAATCCCTAAAAAACTTATTAAAGGCTAGATTTAAGTGGATAAAAGGCTGTTGGGTGGCGTATTTAGTTACTTCATAAACGAAATTAAATTGCGATTTTTTAAGAGCGTTAAATTCTTTTTTAAGTTGTAGATGGTTAGTTTTAATGCCTAGTTGATAGTTTTCTTTCCATTTAGCTAATCCCCAATTATAAGCTAACCTAGCACACCCAAAAGCTTTTTTAAAGTAAGTAATATGCTTGTTGTTAGGCTTTAAAGCTATTTTATGCGTGATTGAGATAGCTGACATTGTTAGTTATTACTTCTTGCATTTCATCTAAGAGCTTCTTGTTTTTCTTAGACCTAGAGCCATACAATCTAGCGCTAAAGACGGTTATGATTTCTAAAACATCTTTGGCTAATTCTTCTTCAAACCTCACATTCTCATCGCCCTTATTGATGATAACCACTTCTACTTCTTTAGCTTCACAAATACTGAATACCAATTCGGCTCCAAAGCGTAATAATCTGTCTTTATGCGTTAATACAAGGCGTTTGACTTGATTGTCTAAGATTAAATTTAAAAGCTTGGTTAAGCCTTTTTTATAGTAGTTCATGCCACTCCCTAAATCTTGTATCACTTCATAGTTAAAGCCGCATTTAGCGCAATAAAGCTCTAAAGCTTGAACTTGTCTGATTAAGTCATCTTGTTGGTCATGCGAGCTTACTCTAGCATAAGCTATTGTTTTTAATTCATCTTGATTAAAGACTACGCTTCTATTGATACGCCTTAAACTCTCTAACTTATAACGCCTTTCACCGCCTTTAGTGAGTTCATCAGGTTTTAACAAATCTCTTTTATCCCAATTGCGTAAGGTTTGGATAGTTACACCTAAAAGCTTACTCGCTTGACCGATGGATAGCATTCTTTTATTCATGCGAGCAGTATAACACAAAACTTAATAACCTATACAAAAATTATAGTGTTTTATGGATTATTATAGGATTTTAGTTGCTGTTTGTAGCCC
>ASYU01000245.1:0-2561 GCA_000448465.1 Helicobacter pylori PZ5056
ACGATACAATTCATTCACATCGCTGACCGCAAACTTCCCGCCATCTAGCGCGACTAAAGGCCTTAAATCCGGTGGCAATACCGGTAAAACCGTGAGCATCATCCACTCAGGCCTGTTACCAGAATTTAAAAAGCTTTCTACCACTTTCAAACGCTTAATGAGTTTTTTCTTTTTCGCATCAGAGTTAGTGTCTTTCACTTCTTCTTTCAAACTCTGCAATAAGGTGATCAAATCAATTTCTTCTAACAAATCCTTGATCGCTTCGCCGCCCATTTGCGCCACAAAGCCCCTGTCTTCGTATCTTCGTGAGATATTTTGATACTGCTCTTCATTCAAAATATCGTATTTCATCACAAGCTTAGTGCCTTCATTGTCATAAGCGGCTTCGCCTGGTTCTTTAACGATATAAGCTTCATAATACAACACGCGCTCTAAGTCTTTCATCTTAACGCCTAAAAGCGTGCCGATACGGCTAGGCAAGGAATTGACATACCAGATGTGTGCTACAGGAGTGGCCAATTCAATATGCCCCATTCTAAAACGCCTGACTTTGGAATGCGTGATCGCCACGCCGCATTTTTCGCATGTGCCAATGTCTTTGAAGCGAGGCTTTTTGTATTTACCGCACAAGCATTCATAATCTTTAGTGGGGCCAAAGATTTTCATGCAAAACAAGCCGTCTCGTTCAGGTTTTAGGGTGCGATAATTGATCGTTTCTGGCTTTTTAACTTCCCCATAGCTCCAAGAATGGATTTTTTCAGGGCTGGCTAGAGTGAGTTGGAAAGAGCTAAAGTCTTTAGGCCTGTCATCTTCTTTGATCATAATGGGTTTAGGCGCTCCATCCTCATCCACATCGTCCCCAAAAATATTAATATCCAAAGCGAGCGATTGCAATTCTTTAGTCAAGACATAGAAAGTCTCAGGAATTTCACTCTCGCCCACTTGCTCACCTTTAGCGATAGCCCTATAAGCGTTCTCTCTGCCTCTAATATCATCGGATTTAATGGTAAGCATTTCTTTTAGAGTGTGTGCTGCGCCATAAGCTTCTAGCGCCCATACTTCCATTTCCCCAAACCTTTGACCCCCAAAGAGCGCTTTACCCCCAACAGGCTGGTGCGTTACTAAGCTATAAGGGCCTGTGCTTCTGGCATGGACTTTTTCATCCACTAAGTGGTGGAGTTTGATCATATACATGTAGCCCACATTCACGCGCTCCCTCATTTTCTCGCCTGTGCGCCCGTCATACAGATCCATTTTGCCATCCATAGCGATCTTGGCTAATTCAAATAGCTTATAAAATTTTTCTTGCGAGATGCCTTCAAACACAGGGATAGCCATCTTAACGCCCTTGCTCCAATCTTTGGCGTATTCCAAAAGCTCTTCATCAGAGCAATTCTCAAGCACATGGATTGTCAAGGGGTCTTTTTCATTAATGGCGTTAGCGATTTCTAGCATTTTAGCGCGCAATTCTTTGGCAAAATCTCTGGTTTTATCCTCTAGCATGCTAGCGATTTGTTTCCCAAACTCTTTCCCCACTAAGCCTAAATGCATTTCTAAAATCTGCCCGATATTCATGCGGCTTGGCACGCCTAAAGGGTTTAAGACAATATCTACAGGCTCGCCATCAGCGGTATAAGGCATATCTGCAACCGGCACGATATTAGACACAATCCCTTTATTCCCATGCCTTCCTGCCATTTTATCGCCCACTTTAAGCTTTCGTTTTGTAGCGATATAGAGCTTGACTTTTTTGATCACGCCATTAGGCAAAATATCATCTTTTTCTAAAATAGAGAGCTTTTCTTCATGCTCTTCACCCAAAACTTTCTTTTGCTCTAAGAAATTGTTTTTAGTGATTTCATAGTGGTTTTGCACTTCTTTAGAATACTTTTTGACTAAGCTAGCCAAAGTGAAGCGGTTGATTGAAGCGATTTCTTCTTTAGGGATTTGATCGCCTTCTTTATAGTCCTTACCATTATGGCTGAAAGGCTCTTCTAAAATCGCTTGAGAGAGGAGCGAACTGACGCGCAACAATTCTTCTCCATTGAGCATGGTCAAGCGGTCAAAATGCTCCATATCAAGCTTGGCTTTTTCTTCTTCATACGCGCTCAAAACTCGCGCGTCTTTCTCATAGCCTTTTTTAGTGAAGACTTTCACATCAATCACCGTGCCTTCCAAACTGGGGGGGCAATACAAACTCTTATTGACCACATGCCCGGCTTTATCCCCAAAAATAGCCCTTAAAAGCCGCTCTTCAGGCGTGCTTTTAATCTCGCCTTTAGGAGAAGTCTTACCCACTAAAATCATGCCAGCGCTCACATAAGTGCCGACTTTAACGATCCCGCTTTCATCAAGATGAGCGAGCGCTTCTTCTTTCACATCAGGAATATCAGCGGTAAATTCTTCCACGCCATGCTTAAGCTCTCTGGCATCCACTTCTTTTTCATAAATGTGGGTGGAAGTGAAAATATCATCTTTAGTGATGCGCTCACTCACCACGATCGCGTCTTCAAAGTTATAGCCATTCCAAGGCATGAACGCCACGCGCACATTTTTCCCTA
>ASYU01000246.1:0-2960 GCA_000448465.1 Helicobacter pylori PZ5056
CTCCAAAACCATAAGCGATCAAGGTTCCTAAAGGGCCAGCGCTCGCAATATTACCCCCAGTACCTACAAAAAGCCCTGTGCCGATCGCTCCTCCAAATGCAATCATCAAGAGATGGCGCATCTTCATGTCTCTTTTAAGCTCGCCTTGTTTTTGCGTGGTATTTTGATGCGTTATCTTTTGATTGTCCATGCGACACCTCCTTAGATTGAAAATAAAAATAGCTTGAATTATAACAAAAATAAAATAAAATGATTTTTTTTAATTGAATATTGAAAATAAAATTTTAAAAAAACGAAAGAATGCTAAAGTTAATGTTTATCAATATTTGATGAGGGCAAAGTTTTAAGGTGTTTTTTAAAAAACGCTAAAAACTTCTTTTAAAACATTAAGATTTATAATATTTAATCGTGTAATCTATCCCCGAATAAAGGGTTAAAAAAACCGCTATGGCTACAAGCACATAGGAGTAAGTTAAATTGGCTAATAAAGCACCAATCGCCACGACTTGAGAAACGGTTTTATACTTGCCTAACGCATTGACAGGAATATCCTTTTTTTCATTAGCGGCTAAAACCCTAAGCCCTGAAATAAAAAATTCGCGCCCTAAAATCACAAACGGGATCCATGCATTCACACGATCCAAATAAACTAGCCCTAAAAACGCGCTCAAAATAAGGATTTTATCCGCTAAAGGATCAAAGATTTCCCCAAAGCGCGATTTGGCTTTATAGTTTCTAGCGATGTAGCCGTCCAATAAATCCGTGAGCGCGGCAAACAAAAAAACCAATGAAGAGATCATGTTAATGTGAAAGGGGGTTAAAAAACTAAAATAAGTGCGCGTGTTTAACAATAAAAACAATAAAAATAAGGATAAGACAATGCGTAAAATCGTTAAAAAATTAGGCAGGAGTTTTAAAACTTTCATGCTTTCAAAAAGACTTGTGAAAAATTCAAAAACGCGCGCCCTAAAAAGCTAAGCGCCACACACATTAAAATCACAGCGATCGTTAAAAAGATGATAACTAACGCTTGCACTAAAACCCCTAAAAGAGCCAGCATGAAACTAAAAAGCAACAATCTAAAACCGCTTAAAAAAAACCTTTCTTGAGTGTAAAGGCTCAATTCTCTATAGAGTTTATGCAGATAAAAAATAGAAACACCATTACCGATTAGTGAAAGGGCGTTACTGGCGTTAGGGATAAGATAGCTTAAAAGAGCGCATAAAATCACCGCCAAAAAACTGAAAGCAAAATTTTCAAAAAAACTCAGATGGCGCGTGATTTTAGAAAGCCTGTAAAAACCAATCGCTCCGGCAATGAACCCAATCGCACATAAAAAAAGAGACAATAAAACGATATAAACTAGTTGATTATTGAAAAGGTTAGAAATTTGAAACGATTTTGCCCCACTTGAAACAAGAAAAAGCACCAACAAAATAGCCCCACACAAAGGGGCGAAGAAATAGCCCAACAAACATTTTTTAATGAATTGCAACTCTTTGTTTTGGTGGATGTGGATAATGTTTTTCAAAAAAAAATCTTTATTTAAAAGTAGTCCCACCATCCACAACGATCGTTTGCCCTGTAAGCCAACCGCTTTGGGTCTCATCGCATAAAAAATAAGCCGCTCCGGCTAGATCGTTAGGATTGCCCATGCGTTTTAGGGGCGATTGCTCTTCTACTTTTTCTTTAATCTCCATATAATCAGGGAAGGCTTTCAAAGCGTCTGTATCAATAGGCCCGCCACTAACCGCATTCACTCTAATGTTAAACTCGCCTAAATCCACAGCAGCGTATTTGACCATGGTTTCTACGGCGTTTTTAGAATTGCCATGCCCGGCGTAATTAGGCATATAGACCAAATTCCCGGTAGAACTTAAGCTCACGATCGCCCCGCCGCCTATTTTTTGCATGCGTTTTGCCGCTTCTTGAGCCCCTACGACAAACGCTAACACGGTGGCTGTGTAAATGTTGTTTAACCCCTTAGGTTTTAATCGCATGAAAGGCGCAAATCCCCCCACGACAGAGCGCCCATAAATAATAGCGTTAGAAATAAAAAAATCCACTCTGTCAAAATCAGCGTCAATTTGCTTAAAAAGCTCTGTGTATTGCTCAGGCTCTAAAACATTAAGGGGGTAGGCTTTGGCTTTAATGGAATATTTTTGCTCCACATCTTCTATAATTTTGTTGGCTTCTTCAACATTTTTATTGTAAGTGAAAGCGATATTCACGCCGCTTTGAGCGAAGCGATACAATATCGCCTTGCCAATCCCTCTCGTCGCGCCGCTAATCACTAGGGTTTTATTTTTCATGTGATTGAAACCATTCATGCAATTACCTCATATTGTTGTAAAGTTTTTTCTAAAAGTTTGATCGTTTCTTTGCTTGGGGCTACTAAAGGCAGTCTGTAACTTGGGTTTTCAATCAAGCCGGCTAAATGCATGGCCATTTTAATAGGGATAGGGTTCGTTTCCACAAAAAGGGCTTGATGCAAATCAAAAAGCTTATTTTGGATTTCTAGGGCTTGTTGGTATTCAAGTTTGAGCGCGCAATTGACCATTTGTGAAATCAAATTGGGCATTAAATTACCGGTCACTGAAATCACGCCGCACCCCCCTGAAAACATGATAGAGTGGTTGAGCGAATCTTCCCCGCTAAAAATTTTAAAATCTTTTTCATAGTAATGCAATTCTGTTACTCTTTTCAAAGAGCCAGAGGCTTCCTTAATGGCTTTAATGTTAGGGACTTCTCTAAAGAGTTTGAGGGCGGTTGGGACTTCAATAGACACGCTTGTTCGGCTTGGCACATCATAAAGCATGATAGGGATTTCTACCGATTGAGCGATGGTCTTATAATGTTCAAACAAGCCTTGTTGCGTGGGGCGGTTATAATAAGGGCTTACGCATAAAATCGCATCCGCACCGATTTCTTGAGCGAACTTTGCTAAAGAAAGCGACTCG
>ASYU01000247.1:0-8340 GCA_000448465.1 Helicobacter pylori PZ5056
ATCTTGCTTAATGTCTTTTGCAAAAACAGCCACTCTTACTTTTTTCCCTGTCCCATGAGGAAGCACCACCGCACCGCGCACCATTTGATCCGCATGCCTTGGATCAACCCCTAGCCTTAACGCCACTTCCACGGTTTCATCAAATTTCGCTGAAGCGAGGGATTTAACCACCTCTACGCCATGTTCTACGCCATACACTTTATCGTTTTGAATTTTAGAAAAAAGTTTTTCCAATCTTTTAAATACTTTTTTTGCCACGATTCTAATCCTTAAAAATTTCTTTCAATTCCAACAAAACCAATAATAAGATTAATCCACAACCTCTACGCCCATGCTCCTAGCACTGCCCATAACGATTTTTTTAGCCGCTTCCATGGTGCTTGTGTTTAAATCTTCCATTTTCAATTGCGCGATCTCTTCCACTTGCTTGTGGGTGAGCTTTGCAATTTTATTTTTGAGTGGGTTGTCAGAACCTTTTTCAACCCCAGAAGCTTTTTTGATCAAATCCGTTACTGGGGGCTTTTTAGTGATAAAAGTGAAACTCTTATCTTGATAAACCGTGATAATGACCGGGATATTAAAACTCCCCATGTCTTTAGTTCTTTCGTTAAAAGCCTTACAAAATTCCATGATATTAACCCCTCTTTGACCCAACGCTGGCCCTACGGGAGGTGAAGGGTTTGCCTTACCGGCAGGGATTTGAAGTTTGATTTCTCCGACTACTTTTTTAGCCATGTTTTCTCCTTAAAAAGTTATATAATTTTTTCCACTTGCGAATGCAAAATCTCTATTGGAGTGTTCCTACCAAAAATAGAAACATTGAGCTTGAGCTTGCGGTGTTCCACATCATACTCTTCCACCGTAGCGGTAAAGTTCGCAAAAGGGCCTTCCACCACGCGCACCACTTCGCCTTGCTCAAAAAAGATTTTGGGTTTAGGGGCTGCTCGGTTATTCATTTTTTCTAAAATATGCCCAATATCCGCTTCACTCAATGGGGTTGGCTTTTTATTTTCTCCAATAAAACGGCTCACTCTTGGCAAAGATTGTATCTTATGCCACAAAACCGTATCTAAATCCACCTTAATAAAAACATACCCAGGATAAAGGCTTCGTTCCGTTACTTTCGTCTTGCTTTTTTTAGAAACCTCTATGATATCTTCAGTAGGCACAATAATCTCTTGTATCCTATCTCTTATATTATGATCGTTCGCTAGATTCTCAATCGCTTTCTTAACGGACTGCTCGCTCCCTGAATAAGTTTGTATAGCATACCAATCCATCATTATTCTCCTTATTTAAAGCCACCAACCTATAGAACACTAGAGATAAAAGCCCCTAGAGAAAAATCCAACAAAGCTAAAAACAGCGTGATAGCACTCACCACCACCAAAACAGAAACAAGCGCATTGCGTATCTGCTCCTTAATAGGAAATATCACTTTAGAAAGCTCTTCTCTAGCTAATTTATATTGCATGAGCCATTTATCCATAGTTTCTTTTCGCCCTCACTTAAACTTAATACATTTAATTAAAAGAATTTTCAATTTTATCCAAAATTAGCTTAAACTAAAATTAAAAAACTCAAAAAATAACCCAATTGAAACATAAAATTTGATAGAATAAATTAGTAGATGGCAGGCCAGGAGGGACTCGAACCCCCAACAACCGGTTTTGGAGACCGACGCTCTACCATTGGAGCTACTGACCTAACCTCCCCTCCCTTTAAATTGCAACACAAAAGAAAGAGCTAGCTCTTCAATTTGATTTCTTTATGAAGAGTGTGCTTGTTTTCCCTTGGGCAGAACTTCTTAAGCTCCAGTTTTTCAGTGTTAGTTTTAGCGTTCTTGGTTGTGCTGTAATTGATGTCTTCACAATCAGAACACTTCAACCCTATTTTAACTTTCATAATGACCCTTTATGGTAACTCTTTTTGCTAATATTATTCAATAATATTGCTCACAACACCAGCACCAACAGTCCTACCGCCTTCACGAATCGCAAATTTAGTTCCCAACTCTAACGCAACAGGGCTAATCAACTCTACAGTGATTTTCACATTATCGCCAGGCATAACCATTTCTACGCCTTCAGGAAGGGTGATAGAGCCAGTCACATCAGTCGTGCGCACATAGAATTGCGGGCGGTAGTTGGTGAAGAATGGAGTGTGTCTCCCGCCTTCTTCTTTAGAAAGGACATAAATTTCTCCCTCAAACTTCTTGTGCGGAGTGATAGAACCTGGTTTGCATAGAACCATACCGCGTTCTACTTCTTCTTTTTTAGTTCCTCTCAAAAGCACGCCCACATTATCGCCGGCTTCACCTTTTTCCAACTCTTTCCTAAACATTTCTACACCGGTTACAGTCGTTTTTTGTGTAGGTCTGATACCAACGATTTCCACTTCATCGCCTACTTTCACCACGCCTCTTTCAATCCTACCTGTAACCACAGTCCCTCTACCCGCAATAGAGAACACATCTTCAACCGGCATCAAGAAAGTTTTTTCAGTGTCTCTTTCTGGAGTAGGAATATAGGCATCCACTTCAGCCATGAGTTTAAGCACTTTTTCACCCCATTCACCCACATTACCAGCCTTTGCTTCTTCTAAAGCTCTCAAAGCTGAACCCGCTATGATAGGAGTGTCATCGCCAGGGAATTCATACGCGCTCAATAACTCGCGCACTTCCATTTCCACAAGCTCTAACAATTCTTGGTCATCTACCATGTCTTGTTTGTTTAAGAAAACAACAATGTGAGGCACGCCTACTTGACGAGACAATAAGATATGCTCTCTGGTTTGAGGCATGGGACCATCAGCTGCAGAAACAACCAAAATCGCTCCGTCCATTTGTGCCGCACCGGTGATCATGTTTTTTACATAGTCAGCATGTCCTGGGCAATCCACATGTGCATAGTGTCTGTTTTCAGTTTCATATTCAATGTGAGAAGTAGCGATAGTGATCCCTCTTTCTTTTTCTTCAGGGGCGTTATCAATATTATCATAGTCTTTCATTTCTGCAAGACCTTTCAAAGAAAGCACCGCTGAAATCGCTGCACTCAAAGTCGTTTTACCATGGTCTACATGCCCAATGGTTCCAATATTAACATGCGGCTTAGTTCTATTAAACTTTTCTTTTGCCATTTGTATTTCTCCTTAATTTTATTGAAATGGATTTTAGAATTATACTAAACAAAACCCTAAGTATTCCTAAATGCTACCACAAAATTTAAGACATTTCTGTCTTATCGCCATTCAAGAGATTATAAACTGGAGCCTATAAGCGGAATTGAACCGCCGACCTCTTCCTTACCAAGGAAGTGCTCTGCCTCTGAGCTATATAGGCGTCTCAAAAACTAAAATGTTATCCTAAAAATGGAGCGGGAAACGGGACTCGAACCCGCGACCCTCAGCTTGGAAGGCTGATGCTCTAGCCAACTGAGCTATTCCCGCATCTATAAAACAAAATGGTGGTGAGACGTGGATTCGAACCACGGAAGACATAGTCAGCAGATTTACAGTCTGCCCTCGTTGGCCACTTGAGTATCTCACCAAAAACTTTGCAAAATAACATTTTAACTGGAGCTGGCTAAGGGACTTGAACCCCCGACCTGCTGCTTACAAGGCAGCTGCTCTACCAACTGAGCTAAGCCAGCAACTAAAATAATCAAAGACTTGGGATTATAGCAGTTTTATACTTGACTTGTCAAGAAATGATGACAGAAAGCTAAATTATTCGTATGGCACAGAGCATGGTTAAAATTTAGCTATAATCTAGCTCAATTTGGCTTAACACAGCTCAAAGCTTATTACATATAAAAGAATTTATGGACACTTAAATTATGGCGAAAAAAAAACATAAAATTTCTACTTTAAAATACTTTTTACGCTCTTTAAAGCAAATCTACATGCTCATCACTTTCAAGGAAAAAATGGTTTTTTTCCTGCTTGTGCTGATGGCGGTTTTTTCTTCTTTTGTGGAAGTGATGTCTCTAACTCTCCTAATGCCTTTTATCACTCTCGCTTCCGATCCCAGCAGAGCTTTAGACGATAAAGATTGGAAAATGGTCTATGATTTTTTCCATTTTTCATCTCCCGTTCGCCTCATGTATTTCTTTAGTTTTTGCTTGGTGGGGATTTATTTGTTTAGGATGTTTTATGGGGTGTCTTTCACTTATTTGAAAGGGCGTTTTTCCAACAAGAAAGCTTATCAAATCAAGCAACAACTTTTTTTACAGCACATTAAAAGCAACTACCTCTCCCACCTTAACCACAACTTGGATTCTTTAAGAGACATTATCAATAATAAAGCGGATGGCATGTTTATGAGCTTTAACGCTTTTTTGAATCTACTCACTGAATTAACCGTGATCGTTTTTTTCTATTCCACGCTATTAATCACTAACTGGAAGTTAACGCTTATATTCACTCTAATCATCTCTATACAAATTTTTATTATCACTAAAAAAATCACCATTCTTATTCAAAAAAAGGGCGAGATAGCGGCAAAATCTAGAGCGCAAACGCTTAAAGTTTTTTCCAAATTTTTCAGCAATTTCAAAATCACTAAACTCAAAGACAACCACGAAGAAGCCCACAAGCTTTTTGGAGAAAATAGCCGTAAAGCCCATGACACCGAGATTATTTATTCTACTTTGCAAGTAGTCCCCAGGTATTCATTAGAAACAGTGGGTTTTAGTTTGTTGATTTTAGCGGTCGCTTACATTTTATTCAAATACGGCGAAGCTAAAATGGTGCTCCCTACCATTTCTATGTATGCTTTAGCGCTTTATCGCACGCTCCCTTCTGTTACTGGCGTTTTGAATCAATACAATGAAATCGCTTACAACCAGCTTGCGACCAACATTGTTTTTAAAAGCCTTACTAAAACCATCGTTGAAGAGGATTTAGTCCCTTTAGACTTTAATAAAAAAATCACTCTCCAAAACATCTCATTCGCTTATAAGTCAAAACACCCGGTTTTAAAAAATTTTAACCTCACCATTCAAAAAGGTCAAAAAGTCGCTCTCATAGGCCATAGCGGGTGCGGGAAATCCACGCTAGCGGATATTATTATGGGGCTTACCTACCCTAAAAGTGGGGAAATTTTTATTGATAACACCCTTTTAACCAACGAAAACAGGCGCTCATGGCGTAAAAAAATAGGCTATATCCCCCAAAATATTTACCTTTTTGATGGCACTGTGGGGGATAATATCGCTTTTGGGAGCGCTATAGATGAAAAACGCTTGATTAAGGTGTGCAAAATGGCTCATATTTATGATTTTTTATGCGAGCATGAGGGCCTTAAAACCCAAGTGGGCGAAGGGGGCGCTAAGCTTAGCGGCGGTCAAAAACAGCGCATAGGCATTGCAAGAGCCTTATACGATAACCCTGAAATTTTGGTTTTAGATGAAGCCACTTCAGCCTTAGACAATGAAACCGAGAGTAAAATCATGGATGAAATCTATCAAATCGCTAAAAATAAAACCCTAATCGTTATCGCCCACCGCTTAAGCACGATTGAACGCTGTGAAGTCATCATTGACATGAGCCAACACAAAGACAATCTCGGCTAAAGCTGGCTTTACTCTTTTATAAAGTTTTGTAAATCAAACCCTTTAAAGCTCTCCAAATACTTCCCTTGATAGCCATCTTGCCCCACTAAATTTTTCAAAACCTTGCTGTTGTAACCCAAAAACGCCACTTTATTAGCTTGAGCGCTTTCATAGTCATTGACGCTATCGCCTATCATTAGCATGCGGCTTGGGTTATAAGCGTATTTTTGAATGATATTGGCGATGATCTTGGGTTTATTAGGCGGACTCCCTTCAACGCTCTTAAAATACTTAATGATCCCTAAAAACTCGCACAACACTTGCAATTCGCTATGCAAAGCCGCTGAAGCGATATGGAAAATATAATTTTGATAGTGTTTATCAATAAACGCCATCACTTCGCTGTTCAAATGCCCCCTATCAAAAAGCTTTTGCTCTATGATAGCGCCAAACTCTAGGGCTAATTCCTCTATTTCTTCTTGAGCGATAGGGGTTTTTAAAATCTCATTATAAAAGTATTGGATTTTTTCATTCCTTGAAATCCCCCCACTTTGATAATGATAAACTTCAAATTGTTTCAAACCCTCTTTACTATCGTTGCCATGCTTTTGAAACAACGCCTTAAACCCTTCATATTTTAAATGCATGCTGTCAAAAATCACGCCATCAAAATCCCATAAAACCACTTCAAACGCCATGATTTCCCCTTTTTTATAGGCTTATTTTGGTTTCATTTTACCTTATTCAAGCGGTATTTAAGCGATTATTTTTATCATTATTGGAGTATCTTGGATTGGTTTTAATCAAATACCGCCTGCTAAAGCCTCATTTAAAACTCTAACGCTCTTTAGATTTTTTAACTTAAAGCTCGTTCTTAAAGGTTGGGTTGTTTTGATTCTTATTTGATAAGAATATGCAAACATTCTTTGGTGTGTGCGGCTTTATGGGTGCGTTTGTTATCCGCTTTAAAACGCATGTAGGTTTTGGTCATTAAGGAGTAAGCGCCGTATTTTTTTAAGATATTTTTAATCTCTGTCTCGCTCATAAGCCCTTCATTGTTATAGCTTAAAAAAATATATTTGAATCGTGCTTTTTTGATCAAGTTTTCAAAAGCGTTTAAGATTTGAGAACGAGAGCAAAAAGAGGATTTCTGATAACTGGGCAAGCCGGTTTTACCTTTTGGGGTAAAGGGCGTATAAGCAGCAATCGTGTTCAATAAATGGTAATTCGCCCCGTATTGCCTCGCATTATAAGGGGGGTCTAAATACAAAATATCCCCTGAAATCTTTCCAATCAAATCATTAGAATCTTGCTGGTACACTTCATTAGCGTTTAAACTCAAATCAAAATGAGCGCCTTTTAAGATGAGTTCTTTTTGAGCGCTTTTTTTAAGGCGTTTTAAAAAAGCCCCATAAACTGAAGCGGTGTTAGCCACCTTGTCCGCGCTCTCTAATAGCGATGCGAGCAAAAAGTAATACGAATGGTTATCAATATTTTGAGAAAGCTTAAGCTCTTCAATCTTTAGACGCACCGCATCAATTTTTTGAGCGTTCGTTTCGCTAAAATACTGCCTTGAACTCCCCCCTAAAGAATAATGCGAATAGATAAAGCCCTTTTTTAAAGCAACGCTATTAAGCCCATTAATAAGCTCTTCTTGGTTAGGGATTTCTTGAATGTTGCCGATATAATTTTGATTCAAAACAAAGCTATAATATTCCAAATCATTAGAAATAACCTTATTAACGGCTTTTTTAAACGCACGCCCCACAATGCCCGTCCCAGCGAACAGATCACAAAAAATCGCGCCAGAGAGATCATGGCCTGCAACCGCATGGATATTTTCCTTAATAAAGGGAATGAGCTTGTATTTAGAGCCGATGTAGTTCATTGCAACCGCTATAAAGTAGTTTTTTGATGGTATCCATTTTGATACCCATCACCATAGCCTTTTTGATACCCTTCATTGTATATCCTATCATTGCAAGTTTTCCTGTATTGTATGGGGTCATATTGATAGCAACCCACACAGCCATCATATTCAGCCTCCCCATCGTAGAAAGGATAATGATTGCCAGGAATTTTTCTTGCATCAAATCTATAGCCACTTTCTTTGCATTCTTTACAAATCTGGCGTTTCTTGTCATTACAAGCTTTACATAAAGCCTGAAAATCATCAAAAGTCTGTGCGTTTAAATCAGAAACTCTTGGATCATTTTTGCGGCCGTCTTTATGATCCACCTCTATTTGAGTGTTTTCAGAGTTGCCGTGTGCACCGCACATAGTGCAACATTGTTGTTTATAGTGGTTTTTAATGTCTTGACGGATACTTTGATTAAAAACACATTCGGTATTATAGCCATTCAAGCGTATTCTATCAATGGAATTTCCTGGAGTTTGCCCTTTATCAAATTCTAATATAAAATTTCTAACCAAAGATGAGTTATTCCTACACCAACTCCCCCCATTACCTAGCTGTAATCCTTGGTATTTTTCTATAAACTCTGTAACGCTTACCCAACGACTCACCCCATTTTCATCAGGTTGTGCAAGCTCTAAAAATAGCTCTTTTTTACTTTTACTCATCTTTAAAATCCTTTCTATAAAATTTCATAAAATCTAATCAATTTATCTCAAAATAACCCACATGGCGCAAACTCCAACCGCTTGTCTAGAATTAACGATCCTTTGTGATGGTTTTAGCTTTAGCGCCTACAGCCGTAGAACCCGTGGGTAAATCTGAAAGCACCACCGCATTAGCCCCAATCCTCACATCATCGCCCACATAAAT
>ASYU01000248.1:0-9852 GCA_000448465.1 Helicobacter pylori PZ5056
GCAAGGTTGAACTAGGAATACAACAAAAATCCCAAATTGAGAGAATTTTATAGCTCTTTATAGGATTTTATAGGTTTGTAGTAACGGAAAAGGGAAGCGAAAAAGAAACGGCACATGATCATTTTAGAAAAGCGTTTTTGCGAAAAAGCATTGAGTTTTAAATACAATTTTTTAATTTCACTCGCTATTAAAGGATCAAGTTTGCGGTAATTGTGGCGTGGTTCTAATTCTTCATTAGAAATATCCAAAAACTCTATACTGGAAAAAGCGCTAAAAGGAGCGATCGTTTCTTCTAATTTGGCTACATTTTCTAGGCTTAAATCCTCCACTAAACAATGGATTTGATAAAAGAGTTTTACTCTCTCTCTCTCTCTCTCGTTTGGCGTGTGCTAGCATGGAATACAAACTCACGCCAGCAGGGATACAATAATTATTGTCAAAAGCCACCACAACAGGGATAACCTCTTGCATGCATAGTCCTTAAATCTTTAAACTGAACCCGCTAAAAAAGGGGGAGATTTTGTGATTTTATCGTTTTTTTTTTTTTTCAAAACTATAGTGAGCGAATAACTTGCGAGTTTGTTTACGGCATAATATCAGACTTCAATAAAAAAGGTGTTTGATAAAAGGGTGCTTAATCAAAAAGTTTGGCTAGGGCTTTTAGCTTTGCATGGGGTTTTTCTCAACGCTTTTGAGTATCAAATCAGCGCGAGAGTGGGATCGTTTTCGCGCATCGCTTTGAATCAATCAATCATCAATTCCAAAAAAGGGATTTACCCTACAGGGAGTTATGTAACCACTACCGGGGCTTTACAAGTTGATTCTAGTTTGCTCCCTAAAGGGATTGAAGATCACAAACTGGGTTTTGGGGTGGGGGGCGAAATAGGAGCGTTAGCGTATGATTCCACGAAGTTTTTGATTGATGAAGCCAACCCTAAGGCAGGGTTTCAGCCGGCGAACTGGTATTACATGGGGCGATGGGAGGGCTATTTGATGCAACACAGCCAAAATTGGACCAAAGAGCAAAAGGCTCAAAACGCCAGGCCTTATGTGTTATACAATTTGTATTTAGATTATCAATATAAGGATATTTTTGGGATTAAACTAGGGCGTTACCCCTCTAAGGCTTTGTTTTTGAGCGGGTTTAATCAAGGGTTTGAGATTTTTTACCGGTGGAAAAAGTTTAAGATAGTGTGGTTTAGCACCTTTGGAAGGGCTTTAGCTAATGAACAATACATTAGGGATTTTTACGCTCCTGTCAATTACAAGCAAAAAACCAACTACGGCATGCACAATTTCAATCTCATTTACGAAAATAAATACATTAGGATCGCGCCTTTTATTTGGTTTTACCCTAAGAATTTTAACGCTCCTGGATTTGAAATCACCCATGACACAAAGTCTTATTGGAAATCTCTTTGGCGCATCCAAACGACTTTTTACGCATGGTTTCCTCTCTATAGCGATTATCTGTCTAAAGATTATTATAGGGCTGCTTTAGTGGGTAAAAAAAGCGCGAGTTTGTTTGTGTTTCAAAGGATCAATTTCCGCTCTTATCGTTTTGGCTGGAGCGTGTATAAGAATTTTGGGAACGCGAGCGTTCAATTAGGCTGGAACGGCTCACCCATTGATCCTTTTTATGACACTAAAGACGACACCCCTTATGAAGACGCTTATTCCAATTTTTACAACGCTAATTCCATAACGATTAACGCTTTTGTAGGGAAGAGCATTAAAAATCTTTTGGTGCAATTGTATGGGAAATTGACCTATTCCCCAAGGGCTGATGCACAAAGCTTAGGGGTTACTTTTAAATATAACCTTAAAAAACATATCTATTTCATGCTAATGGTTAATGGCTATCAAATCACGATGCATAAGGGTTATAAGGTAGGGTTTTTTACAAGCGGTTATAACCCTGATTTCGCTCAAACCATTCAAGATAGAAGCTATTTTATGAGCTCTATGAGTTATCGTTTTTAAGGAATTAAACATCCTTTCATGTGATTTTTAAGCCATAGCATGCCCCTTTTAAGCGCGCTTTTATTGTATAATCTTAAAAATTTTATTAAAGGAAAAAGTTCAATGTCTAATCAAGAATACACCTTTCAAACTGAAATCAACCAGCTTTTGGATTTGATGATCCACTCTTTGTATTCCAATAAAGAGATTTTTTTAAGGGAGTTGATTTCTAACGCGAGCGACGCTTTGGATAAACTGAATTATTTGATGCTAACCGATGAGAAATTAAAAGGACTCAATACCACGCCTAGCATTCATTTGAGTTTTGATAGCCAGAAAAAAACCTTAACGATTAAAGATAATGGTATAGGCATGGATAAAAACGATCTCATTGAGCATCTAGGCACGATCGCTAAATCAGGCACGAAGAGTTTTTTAAGCGCTTTGAGTGGGGATAAGAAAAAAGATAGTGCTTTAATTGGCCAGTTTGGCGTGGGCTTTTATTCAGCGTTCATGGTAGCGAGTAAGATTGTCGTTCAAACCAAGAAAGTAACCAGCGAGCAAGCTTATGCATGGGTGAGCGATGGTAAGGGCAAGTTTGAAATCAGCGAATGCGTCAAAGAGGAGCAAGGCACAGAAATCACCCTCTTTTTAAAAGAAGAAGATTCTCATTTTGCGAGCCGTTGGGAGATTGATAGCATTGTTAAAAAGTATTCTGAGCATATCCCTTTCCCTATTTTTTTAACTTACACCGATACGAAATTTGAGGGCGAAGGGGATAATAAAAAAGAAGTTAAAGAAGAAAAATGCGAGCAAATCAATCAAGCGAGCGCTTTATGGAAAATGAATAAGAGCGAGTTAAAAGACAAAGATTACAAAGACTTTTACCAATCGTTTGCACATGATAACAGCGAGCCTTTGAGCTATATCCATAATAAAGTGGAAGGCTCTTTAGAATACACAACGCTTTTTTATATTCCTAGCAAAGCGCCCTTTGATTTGTTTAGGGTGGATTATAAAAGCGGGGTCAAACTTTATGTTAAAAGGGTGTTTATCACTGATGATGACAAAGAATTGTTGCCGTCTTATTTGAGGTTTGTTAAAGGCGTGATTGACAGCGAAGATTTGCCCTTGAATGTGAGCCGTGAAATCTTGCAGCAGAATAAGATTTTAGCCAATATCCGTTCGGCTTCAGTGAAAAAGATTTTAAGCGAGATTGAACGCTTGAGCAAGGATGAAAAAAATTACCATAAATTCTATGAGCCTTTCGGGAAAGTGTTAAAAGAAGGCTTGTATGGGGATTTTGAAAACAAAGAAAAACTTTTAGAATTGTTAAGATTCTATTCTAAAGACAAAGAAAAGTTGGTTTCTTTAAAAGAATACAAAGAAAATTTAAAAGAAAATCAAAAAAGCATTTACTACCTTTTAGGCGAAAATTTAGACTTACTAAAGGCGTCCCCGCTTTTAGAAAAATACGCTCAAAAAGGCTATGATGTTTTGTTATTGAGCGATGAAATTGATGCGTTTGTGATGCCAGGCGTGAATGAATACGATAAAACGCCCTTTAGAGACGCTAGTCATAGCGAGAGTTTGAAAGAGCTTGGTTTGGAAGAAATCAATGATGAGGTAAAAGATCAGTTTAAAGATTTAATCAAAGCGTTTGAAGAAAATCTTAAAGATGAGATTAAAGGCGTAGAGCTTTCTAATCATCTCACTTCAGCGGTGGCTTTAATAGGCGATGAACCAAATGCGATGATGGCTAATTTTATGCGTCAAATGGGCCAAAGCGTGCCTGAAAGCAAGAAAACGCTAGAATTAAACCCTAACCATGCGATTTTACAAAAACTCTTAAAATGCGAAGATAAAGAGCAGTTGAGCGCTTTTATCTGGTTGCTTTATGATGGGGCGAAGCTTTTAGAAAAAGGGGCTTTAAAAGACGCTAAAAGTTTTAACGAGCGTTTAAATAGCGTGCTATTAAAGGCGTTGTAGGAAAAAACCCTTTTTAAGGGTTTGAATAAAAACTGCTTAAACCCTTAAAATACCAATCTCAAAACGGCGTTTGGAATGAACGGATTCGATAAAAGTCTTTTATGATCATTAAAAGATTGGTTCGTGGGGTTCGTGTTTTTCTTTAAAATATTAAAAAGCGTAAAAGCCAGCTAAACGCCATGTTTAGCTTAACTTTATTAAAACTAAAGTTCTATTTTCAATTCCTTGAGAGCGTCGCATGCTTCTTTAACGCTTGATTTGCAGCCTTTTTTAAAGTTTTCTACCGCTTGCTTTTCGTCCTTTGCTGTGCCTTGAGCGTTGTATTGCATAACCCCTAAATTATAACACCCCCTACCATCTTTTAACTCGCATGCCTTAGAATAACGAACAATAGCCTCCTTAAAATTCTTTGCTACACCATACATGTATCCTGCATTAATGCACCCGGGGCTGTCTTTTAAATCGCAAGCTTTTTCATATAAATCAAGAGCTTTTCTTAAATCCTTAGGCGTGCCTACGCCATAATGGTGTAGGCTTCCTAAGACCGTACACCCTTCAGCATGGTTCAATTCACAAGATTTAGAGTAATATTGTGAGGCTTTTTTGGCGTCTTTAGAAACGCCTTGTCCGTTATAATATAAATTGCCTAGCAGGCGGCACCCATAACCATCATTTAATTCACAACCTTGAGTGTAAAATTGAATGGCTTTTTTCAAATCTTTTCCCACTCCTTTCCCTTCTTCATAAAACGCCCCTAAAAAAACACACCCAAAACCTTCTTTTAACTCACACGCTTTTTCAAAATGCGCTTTAGCTTGAGCGAAATCTTGTTTCTTCACGCTTTCTATACCTAAATTAACAAGTTCTTTAGCGTCTGGCTCTGCCATTAACCCTCTCAAACACAACGCACCCAAACACAAGACCCCAAAAAGGGTTTTTTTAACGCTTCCTAGCATGATATATCTCTTATTAAAAAAATGTAATCCTTTATAATTATAATCAAATATTGATGATTAAAGCCTTATTGAATGCCATTTTATTGGTGAAATAAAGAAAATGATTGAGAATTGCTTCTCTTTTAAGCGCGTTCCAACGCTTGAGTTGGATTGCCATGCGATAGGGGATACTAGTGAGAAGCTGTATTAAAAGAGTTTGTTTTAAAAAGTTGATTGAGCCACCACCCTTTAAGAGTGGCTTGGTTAAGACACTTTGAAGTAATCCAAAACACATATTATTATAGCAAGTTTTGGTTATTTTGTCAAGCATGACCCCACTCTTAAGGTCATGATAAATGGATACTAGCATGCTAAAGCTTGAGTTGGTATCGGCTAAAAAATCGTTGGCGTTAAAAACAAAAACCCACTTAAAACGATTATCTTATTCCATCTATTTTTCACTCAAGCCCTCTAAAACCCCTAAAAACACTTTTTCTAAAAGCTCTAATTCCTTCAAGCTAACCCTTTCATCAATGGCATGGATCCTGTCATTAATGGCGCCAAATTCCACCACTTCTATACCATGAGCGCTAAAAAATCGCGCATCGCTCGTGCCGCCTTTGGTGTTTAAAAGGGGGGTGGTGCGGCATGTCTTTAAAATACTTTCTTTTAAAACGCTAGTAAGCTTTGAATGAGAAGCCGTGATGAAAGGCGAACTGCTTGACTCTAATTCTAAAGTGTGAGGCAAATCTTTTAAAACTTTTTCCAAATACTCTTTCAAACTCTCTTGGGTGGTTTTTAAAGAATGGCGCGCATTAAAGGTAATTTCTACGCTCCCTGGTGTAACATTATTAGCCCCTAACCCTGCGTGCAAGTTGGTGATGACTAATTTTGAAGGGTCAAAACACTCATCGCCATTGTCTAAATGAACTCCTGAAATTAAGGGCAAAACCGAAGCGAGCGCGTCAATAGGGTTTTGGCATTTTTGCGGGTAAGCCACATGCCCTTGAACGCCTTTTAAAATGAGTTTGCCATTAATGGAGCCTCTTCGGCCAATTTTGATGCTATCGCCTAAGACTTTTTCGCAAGTGGGTTCAGTCACAATCGCCATATGAGGCAACAAATCCTTTTCTTTGAGTTTTTCTAGCATGAGTTTTGTGCCAAAAATCCCTGGCCCTTCTTCATCGCTCGTGAGTAAAATAGAAAGCAAAAAAGGGGTTTTAGGGTTAAAATTTAAACTCGCGCTCAAAAACGCCCCCACGCCCCCTTTCATGTCTTGCGCCCCACGGCCGTATAAAAACCCTTCTTTAATAATGGGTTTAAAGGGATCGCTTTGCCAATTGTTTCCAGGAGGCACGACATCAATATGCCCTGCAAAGCAAAAATGCAAGGGTTTGGTATCCTCTTTTGCATGTTCTTTTTTTGCATGCTTTTCTTCTGCATGATCTTTGGGGGGGTTAAAAATGCGGTATAAAAAAAGGTTTTTCACGCCATTTTCCCCACACTCTAGGGTTTTAAAAGCAGGAAAAAGCGATTTAATGTATTCAAAAATACCGCATTCTTTGGGCGTAATGGTGGGGTAGCTGATGAGTTTTTGGGTGATTTCTAAAGCGTTCATTAAAAATCCTTTAAGAGTTTTTCCGCAAATGGATATACAAATGCAAAACGTCTAAATTCGCTGGGGTGATCCCGCTGATTTCTGAAGCTTCAAAAAGGCTTTTGGGGCGGAATTTTTCTAATTTTTCTACCGCTTCTAAGCTAAGGCCTGGAATGCCTTTAAACACAAAATGTTTAGGGATAGACACCTTGAGCATGCTATCCATTTTAGCGATATTTTCGTGTTGCTTTTCAATATAAATATTATACTTGCATTCAATTTTGATTTGCTCTAAAACCCGCTCATTCAAGGGGGCTAAAAAGCTAAAAAAGGAGTGCATTTTTTCTAAATTAAAACTATCGCGCGCTAAAAGGCTGACGCCATCAACCTTGTCATTGATAGGGTTTTCATCTAATTCATTCAAGCGTTTTAATACTTCTTTGCTAGGGGTAAGGACGCATTCTTTAAGGCGTTTCAAGTTTTCTTGTATTGCTTGTTTGTCTTTTTCCAATTCCTTATAAAAATCCTGTTCCATAAGCCCTAAACGATAGGCATGCTCGCCTAACCTAAAAAGCGTGTTGTCTTCTCTTAAAAGCAAGCGGTATTCGGCCCGGCTAGTAAACATTCTGTAAGGCTCATTCGTGCCTTTAGTAACCAAATCATCAATCAAAACGCCGATATAGGCTTCATTGCGCTTTAAAATAAAGGGGGCTTGATTCTTTAGGGCTAACACCGCATTAATCCCAGCCATAAGCCCTTGAGCCGCCGCTTCTTCATAGCCGGTAGTCCCATTGATTTGCCCGGCCAAATAAAGCCCTTTGATTTTTTTGGTTTCTAAAGCGTGGGTCAATTCTGTGGGCTGGATGAAATCATACTCTATCGCATAGCCATAGCGCGTGATGAGGGCGTTTTCTAAGCCTTTGATAGAATGGATGACCTTTTCTTGCACGTCTAGGGGCAAAGAGGTGCTTAAGCCGTTGATATAATATTCGCTTTTGTGAATGGTTTGAGGCTCTAAAAACAGCTGGTGGCGTTCTTTTTCGCTAAAGCGGTTGATTTTATCTTCAATGCTAGGGCAATACCTAGGGCCTATGCCTTCAATTTGACCACTAAAAAGGGGGGCTCGGTGGAAATTATCCCTAATGATTTGGTGGGTGATAGGGTTAGTGTAAGTGATGAAACAAGAGAGTTGGGTGGGGTTAAAATCTTTGGTTTTATAGCTGAAATAGGGAGGGTTTGCATCCCCAAAATGCTCTTCTAATCCTTCAAAATCAATGCTATTGCCCGCCACTCTTGGGCAAGTGCCGGTTTTTAACCTTTCCACCTTAAAGCCAAGCTCCCTTAAATTCAAGGCTAAAGAATTGGAAGCGTTTTCCCCAAAGCGCCCGTTTTGGTTTTGATGCTCGCCAATATGCACCACCCCTTTTAAAAAAGTGCCTGTGGTGATGATCACTTTTTTAGCTCTGTAAGTGTTGTTAATGTTCGTGGTTACGCCCACTACCTCATCGTTTTCAAGGATTAAACTTTCGGTCATTTCTTGAGAGACGCTCAAATTAGGGGTGTTTAAAACGAGATTTCTTGCAAAAATGCGGTAAGTATCCATATCAATTTGCGCTCTAGTCCCTCTAACTGCCGGCCCTTTAGAAGCGTTTAACACACGATATTGCAAACCGCTATGATCAGTAATAATCCCCATAGCCCCCCCTAAAACATCCACCTCTTTAGTCAAATGCCCTTTACCCAAGCCCCCAATGGCCGGATTACAGCTCGCTAAACCGATCGTGTCTATGAGCATGGTGATTAAATGCACTCTAACCCCCATTTTGGCTGCAATCAAGCTCGCTTCAATGCCTGCATGCCCCCCACCAATCACTAAAATATCACTTTCTTTTACCACTCTTTTTCCTATTTTGATTTTATTTTTCTAAAACCCTAGTTTTAAAAAAGTTTTATTGTAGCATGGAGGTTAGTAATTTTAAAGGGTAAAACACCATGGAAAATCATTCGCATGCCGATACGCATACCGATACGCACACCGATGATAAAAGCACTAAGATCGTGCGTTTGTTGGGTCTCATAGGGGGGGTGTTAATCGCGCTCATTATCTACTATGTGCTTAATGTTCAAATGCCTCATATTGTAGAAGAAATCCCCAAGCTCAGTTCCTTAAATTATAAGGCGATGCCTGTTGTGGCAGGGGTGGCTGTTTTAATGGGGATATGGTGGATGACTGAAGCCATTGACTTGCCCGCAACCGCACTTTTACCTTTGGTGCTTTTTAGCGTCTTTAGCGTGGATCAATTCTCTAGCGTTAGCGCTTCTTACGCATCGCCCATTATCTTTCTTTTTATGGGAGGGTTTATTTTAGCTTTAAGCATGCAAAAATGGAACTTGCACATACGCATCGCTTTAAGCATTATTTTATTAGTAGGCACAAGCCCTAGGAGGTTGATTTTAGGTTTCATGATCGCTACAGGCTTTCTGTCTATGTGGGTGAGCAATACCGCAACGGCGGTGATGATGTTTCCTGTTGGCATGAGCGTTTTGCAATTAGTCGCTAAACTGGTGGGTAAAGAAAACGCCTCTAATGCATTCTATCAAAAAGAAGAAATCACCAAAGCGCATGGGGGCATTATGGGTAATATCGTGCATAAGGGTAAAGATATTACCCAAGTCATTCAAGAAAAGACTACTATCTATCGCACGAATTTCAGTATTTGCTTGATGCTTGGCATCGCTTATTCTGCTTCTATTGGCTCTTTAGGCACTTTGATTGGCACGCCCCCTAACGCTTTATTAGCCGGCTATATGAAAACCGCTTTCAATATTGAAATTGATTTCGCTCAGTGGATGGTGTTTGGGACGCCGTTAGCCTTTATCATGCTCATTTTATCGTGGCTCTTGCTCACTTATGTGATTTTCCCTTTAAAGATTAAAGAAATCCCAGGGGGTAAGGAAGTCGTTAGATTAGAGTTAAACAAACTAGGCCGTTTGAGTCAGGCGGAAATCTCGGTGGGGGTTATTTTTATCCTAGCGTCTTTAGGGTGGATTTTCTTAGATACGATTTTAAAATCTTGGGGCATTAAAATAGATAAAATTGATTCCGTGATCGCTATGGGGGTTTCTGCGCTTTTATTCATTTTGCCCGCTAACAATCAAGGCGATAGGCTTATTGATTGGGGTGTTGCTAAAAAACTCCCTTGGGACGTGTTGCTTTTGTTTGGCGGCGGGTTAGCCTTGAGTGCGCAATTTTCTAAAACCGGGTTGAGTTTGTGGATCGGGCATTTGGTTTCTGGCTTTTCGCATTTACCGATTTTATTCATCATTGTCATGGTCACTTTAATGGTCATTTTCTTAACCGAAATCACT
>ASYU01000249.1:0-2626 GCA_000448465.1 Helicobacter pylori PZ5056
AAGCGAGCCATCATTATCGGTGAAAAAACCTTTGGTAAGGGAAGCGTGCAAGTGTTACTCCCTGTCAATAAAGACGAAGCGATTAAGATCACGACCGCACGCTATTATTTACCGAGCGGGCGCACCATTCAAGCTAAGGGGATCACGCCTGATATTGTGATTTATCCGGGTAAAGTGCCAGAAAATGAAAATAAATTCAGCTTGAAAGAAGCGGATTTGAAACACCATTTAGAGCAAGAGCTTAAAAAACTTGACGATAAAAACCCTAATTCTAAAGAGGCGGATAAAGACAAGAAAAGCGAAGAGGAAAAAGAGGTTACCCCTAAAATGATCAGTGATGATATCCAGCTAAAAACCGCTATTGACAGCTTGAAAACCTGGTCTATCGTTGATGAGAAAATGGATGAAAAAGCGCCTAAGAAGAAATAAAAGCTCATGGGGTTTTTATTTGAAAAATCGTTAATGAGTTTTTGCACCCACTCAATCAAAATCCTTAAAATCATCAGTTTGATTTTAAGCCTTTTGGTGGCTTTTTTGGTTGCTGAGGACGCTCATGAGCCAGAAGAGATCAAGGCTAAAGTGGCTTATGTGAAAATCCCCCAATTAGAAGATTTAGAAAACACCCCAGTTTATATCGGTCAAACCATAGGCGTAACTTATGATTTATTGTTGTTTGACGCTGAGTTTTTGGAAGCCAAAATCAAAGACGGGTTGGATAAAACCCAAATTGAGCTTTTAAGCAAGATGCCTAAATGGAAAAAGGTGGAAAAAGAGCTTTTCAGAGCGACTTATTATTACAAGATTAAAGGCATAAAAGCGATTATTCCGTCCTTAGAAGTGAGCGCGTTTTCCAATAAAGACAAATATATAGATTATTCCATAGCCCCCAAAGTTGCTTTGCAGGTAACGGATTTGTCCAAAAACCCTCGTTATGCGAATGTCATGGCCAAAGATTTACAAGTTGTGCAATACAAAACCAAAGACTATGACGATAAAAACAATATTTTGGTGATGGAATTAGCGTTCAAAGAGGCTAATTGGGAAGATTTTCACATCAAAGAAGCGATCAAACAGGGGTTTGATAACGCCTCTTTAAACCAAATCAAGGCTAAAGAAGGGAGCGTTTTTTATTATTGCGTGTTGCCTAAAACCCTTCAAAACCTTTCTTTTGATTACTTTTCGCTTTCTAATAGGCAGTTTAAAACCTTATCTTTTTCAGCCATTCCCACTCAAGACACTACCGGTATTCAAAGCGATCTCATCCCTAAAAACAATTTTTTAGTCTTTTCTAATGTGGCGCTGCTCGCTCTGTGCGTGTTTTTCTTGGTGCTGTTTTTCATTTTTGGGCACAAACTCATTTTTTTAGGGCTTGGGATTTTGTGCTTAGGGTTTGTTTTATATCACCTTTTATTCACGCAAAAATCAGCCCTATTGCTCGCTCATAAAAAAATCCGTATTCTGCCCACGCAAAATTCCACCATTTTAGGGCTTTCTAAAGATGAAATGCCCATTAAAATCTTAGGTTCGCATGATGATTATTATAAAATCCTAACGCCGCATGAACAAATAGGATGGGTCAAAAAAGATGAAATCAAATAGTTTAAGAGCGATTTATAGAGCTTTAGTGATCGCTATAGGCTTAGCCGTTATCATTGTTTTCAATTATTTTAACCGCAAAAACAATAACGCGCGTTCCAGCCGTAGGGCTTGTTCGTGTTTTTTTTCTCTCACCGGGGTTAATTTAGAACAAATAGGTTCCTTTGACACGGGCGCTAAACTCATTGTCTTAAACCACCAAAGCCTATTAGACATCATTTATTTAGAAGCCTACCACCCCAGTAATATTTGTTGGATCGCTAAAAAAGAGCTGGGCGAAATCCCTTTTTATGGGCATGCCTTAACCGATACCGGAATGATCCTAATTGACAGAGAGGATAAAAAGGGGATTGTGAGCCTTTTAAAAGCATGTAAAGAAAAACTAGATCAAAACCGCCCTTTAGTGATTTTCCCTGAAGGCACTAGAGGCAAAGGAGGAGAAAAATTCCTCCCTTTCAAGCAAGGGGCTAAAATCATCGCCGAAAAATTCCAGCTCAAAATCCAGCCCATGGTGTTAATCAATTCCATTAAAATCTTTAATTCCAAGCCCTTAGAAGCCTATAAAGCGCGCACCCGTTTGGTCATGCTAGAAAGCTATACGCCTGATTTTAACTCGCCCACCTGGTATGAAGAATTACAAGAACGCATGCAAAAAGAGTATTTAAAACACTACCACGAACTAAACGCATGAAGCTTTTTGACTACGCTCCTTTGAGTTTAGCTTGGCGGGAGTTTTTGCAAAGCGAATTTAAAAAACCTTATTTTTTAGAAATAGAAAAACGCTACTTAGAAGCCCTAAAAAGCCCTAAAACCATTTTCCCCAAAAGCTCTAATCTGTTTTATGCGTTCAATCTAACGCCCCCTTATGCGGTTAAAATCATCCTTTTAGGGCAAGACCCCTACCATTCCACCTACCTAGAAAATGAGCAAGAATTGCCGGTGGCGATGGGCTTAAGCTTTAGCGTGGAAAAAAACGCCCCCATTCCTCCAAGCTTAAAAAATATTTTTAAAGAATTGCATGCGAATTTGG
>ASYU01000250.1:0-1774 GCA_000448465.1 Helicobacter pylori PZ5056
AAGGTTTTCCTAATCGCTCGCTCCTCTTTGAAAAAGCGTTGGAGTTTTATATGCTAAAATACCCATAAACCAATAGCGGGCAAAAAACGAGAGGATATTTAGGGTTTTGATAATGAAAAATCAAAAACTCCGTTTCTCTAGCTTTTTAGGGTCTTTCTTATTCAAAGCCTTGATTTTTTCCATTTTTTAGAGCTAAAACGCTTTTTAAAATCGTTTCACTCGCTTAAATCGTGTCTGTCAGTAACGCTATCGCTTTGACAAAAAATATAATAACCCTAAATGGGATTTTAAATCATTCCTATATAAGGGGATTTTATGATTTCTAACATCAGCACACGCCCAAAAACCATGTTTAAAAACGCTTTAAATATACAAGATTTTTCATTTAAAAGTCATACTAGTACAGCCATTATTGGCACAAATGGTGCTGGAAAATCAACGCTTATCAACACTATTCTAGGCATTAGATCAGACTATAATTTTAAAGCACAAAACAATAATATTCCATACCACGACAATGTTATACCACAACGCAAACAATTGGGAGTTGTCTCTAACCTATTCAACTACCCACCTGGATTAAACGCAAACGACCTTTTTAAATTCTATCAATTTTTTCACAAAAACTGCACTCCAAATCTATTTGAAAAAAATCTTTTGAATAAAACCTACGAACAGCGATGGACAAAAACAGCGCTTAAAGATTGACTTAGCTCTTAGCCACCACCCCCAATTAATTATTATGGATGAACCAGAAACTAGTTTAGAGCAAAACGCTCTTATAAGACTATCAAATCTCATAAACTTGCGCAACACCCAACAACTTACAAGTATCATCGCCACTCAGATCTGATTGTCTTAGATAGTTGCGAATGGGTATTGCTCCTTAAAAATGGCAACATTGCTCAATACAAACCTTTAAATTCTATATTAAAATCTATAGCTAAAACTTTTAACTTTAAAGAAAAACCAACCACAAAAGACTTATTAGCATTACTAAAGGATATTTAGTGGGAGCAATTCTATCTATCCTAAAACTTGAAATCAAATCTTATCTCACCAATACAAGCGCGTTATTTTGGACTTTTATTTATCCTATTTTAATGCTCCTATTACTAATTTTTGTTTTTTCAAAAAATACCACTGAAATTTTTTACTTTAATAACATTATAGGTCTAATGGGACTTCTTATTATTTCTAGCGCGATCTTTGGTCTCACTCAAGCTATAACAAGCTTGAGAATCGCATAATATATTCTTGTTCTACATGCTATCACCAGCAACTTTCAAACAAATAACTCTAGCATTAATCGCTTCAAGACTAATCGTTGTAATCCTATATGCTTTTATCTTTATTGTTCTCTCTTTTTATGCGCTCAATATCATCACTATTCTTAATTTTAAAGCGCTTATTTTGGGGTTTGTTAGTGTTTTTTCAAGCGCATTGTTTTGTTTTTGCTTGGCCATTTTTGTAGCTAGAATTTTTCAAAACGAACAAAGCATCTTAGGATTTTGTAATATCATCAATCTCTATGCGCTAATGTCTTGTAATGTTTTTGTTCCTTTAGAATACCTACCTAATATTGGTCAATTATTTATCAAAACATCTATTTTTTACTACCTTAATCAACTTCTAATCAAAGCTTTTCAAGGGATTGACACTATACTGGTTTTAGCAACTTCAACATTTTTCATTATTGGTGGCATTATTTTATTTTTACTAAGCGCTAATCACATGTTACTAACACCAAAAGAACGCATGCGTTAAATCCTTA
>ASYU01000251.1:0-15514 GCA_000448465.1 Helicobacter pylori PZ5056
TTTAGAGCCTACGGCAGGGCCGACATTATTAGACACATCGTTCGCGCCAATATTCATCGCCATATACCCCCCAATCACGGCCGCAAAAATAAGCAACAATCCCTTAGAATTAGCCTGCCCAAAAATGAGAGCGAGCAAAGCGGCACCGATGAGGAACAAAAGAGCGAGAGCGATCTTTAAAGTGTCTTTTTGGAGTTTTTTGGAAGCTTTTTCAAACTCTTTGATGTTTTTAATTTCCATACCGTCATAAAAACCTTATCCTAATAGTGAGTTCATTCTATCCAATTAGCCCTTGAGCCACTCTTAAAAAGCGTTGTTTGATAAAAATGGCTCATTATATGGTATCTTAAAGTAAAATTTTAAAAATAAGGTTTTTAAAAATGATAGAATTTAGCGATGAAGATTTACAAAAACCGGTGCGCATTGTGATAGAAAAGATCCGCCCTTACTTGCTCAAAGATGGCGGTAATATTGAAGTGCTAGGGGTGAAAAGCATGAAAATTTATGTGGCTTTAGAGGGAGCGTGTAAGACTTGCTCTAGCAGTAAAATCACTCTAAAAAATGTCATTGAAAGGCAGCTTAAAATGGATATTCACCCCAATTTAGAAGTGGTGTGTTTAGAAAACGCTAAGGAGTTTGATAAACTCTAAGGATGATTAGGCATGCAGAAGTTTGATTATGAATTTAAAAAGCGAGCGTTGATTAAAGAGGGATTTTTAGCGTTCAAGCAAGCCCATTACGCTGAAGCGTTGCGCCTTTTTTCTGAAGTTTTGTTTTTGGATAAAGACAACCAAAAAGCCAGAGTGGGGGCGTTATTAAGCGACATCGCTAAGGATTTCCCTAAAGAAGCCCATAGCTTTTATGAATTGTATCAAAGCCTGATCGCTATGCAAAAACGGAGTTTAAAAAACCAGGCTGAAGAGCAAATCACCGCTTTGATCGCTTCTTTTGATGAGGGGCTAAACCAAATGGCTGAAAAGATTGATGCGCAAATTTCTCAAAAAGGCGAGGAATTGAATGGTATTTTATATGCGGATTTCAAACGCTTGAGCTTGGAGCGCGGATTTAAGGAAGCGTTTGAAGATTTGATGTTCAGCTCTAGGGTGATTTTTGACAATAAAGAGGATTTTTATGAATTTTTGAAAGAATTGAACCATTATGGCTATTATGAATTAGCAATAAATTACATTGAAAACATGCATGAAGATTCTTTTATTTACGATAAATTTTTGCGTTCTCTTTTAGAAGACGCTCTCAAATCCAATAAGGCTTAAAGAATGAAGCTTAAAAAAACCCTGACTTATCAAAACCGCGCCTATTCTTTTTTAAGCGATAACACGCATGAAGTTTTAGAAAACCCTAAAGAAATCCTTTTTGTCAAAACGCCTTTAAATGAAAAATACTCTCCCTTAATTGCAGAAAAAAACCTGGCTATTTTGGATTTCAATGAGCTTAAAAACTACTTTGATTTTAAGATTAAAATTGTAGGGATTACTGGCACTAATGGTAAAACGACCACAGCGAGCTTGATGTATTCCTTGCTCTTAGATTTGAACAAAAAGACCGCTCTTTTAGGCACAAGAGGGTTTTTTATCAACGACACACAAATCAAAGAAAAGGGCTTGACCACGCCCACTCTTTTAGAGCTTTATAGCGATTTAGAAGAAGCGATTCGTTTGGGGTGTGAATACTTTATTATGGAAGTGAGCTCCCATGCGATTGTCCAAAAGCGCATCGCTGGGCTTGATTTCGCCCTTAAAATTCTCACTAATATCACAAGCGATCATTTAGATTTCCATCAAAATATAGAAAATTACAGGGACGCTAAAAACAGCTTTTTTAAAGATGAGGGCTTGAAAGTGATTAACAGAGATGAAACAAACGCCCTTTTTAACCCCATTAACGCGCGCACTTACGCGTTGGATAAAAAAGCGCATTTAAACATTCAAGCCTTTTCGCTCAACCCCTCCATTAGCGCATCTTTATGCTACCAACAAGATTTAAGAGATCCTAATCTTAAAGAAATCGCTCTTGTCCATTCCCCCCTTTTAGGGCGTTACAACCTTTATAACATCTTAGCGGGCGTTTTAGGGGTTAAATTACTCACTCAATTACCGCTAGAAGCGATCGCGCCGTTATTAGAAAACTTTTATGGGGTTAAGGGGCGTTTGGAAATTGTGCATCCTCAACCTTTAGTGGTTGTGGATTTTGCCCACACAACAGACGGCATGCAACAAGTTTTTGAAAGCTTTAAAAGTCAAAAAATCACCGCTCTTTTTGGGGCAGGGGGCGATAGGGATAAAACCAAGCGCCCTAAAATGGGAGCGATAGCGAGTTGTTATGCGCATCAAATCATCTTAACTTCAGACAACCCCAGAAGCGAAAACGAAGAAGACATCATTAAGGATATTTTAAAAGGCATCAGCGATTCTTCTAAAGTCATTGTAGAAAAAGACCGAAAAAAAGCCATTTTAAACGCTTTAGAAAATTTAAAAGACGATGAGGTGTTGTTGATTTTAGGCAAGGGCGATGAAAACACTCAAATCTTTAAAGACAAAACGATTTTTTTTAGCGACCAGGAAGTCGTTAAAGATTATTATCTCAATTTAAAACAAGGATAAACATGCAAGAATTCAGTTTGTGGTGCGATTTTATAGAAAGGGATTTTTTAGAAAACGATTTTTTAAAGCTCATCAATAAGGGGGCTATTTGCGGGGCGACGAGTAACCCCAGTTTGTTTTGCGAAGCGATCACAAAAAGCGCGTTTTATCAAGATGAAATCGCTAAACTCAAAGGCAAAAAAGCTAAAGAAATTTATGAAACTCTGGCGCTAAAGGATATTTTACAAGCTTCTAGCGCGTTAATGCCTTTGTATGAAAAAGACCCTAACAACGGCTACATTAGCCTAGAAATTGACCCTTTTTTAGAAGATGATGCCATTAAAAGCATTGATGAAGCCAAGCGGTTATTCAAAGCATTAAACCGCCCCAATGTGATGATTAAAGTCCCGGCGAGTGAAAGCGCTTTTGAAGTCATTAGCGCTCTGGCTCAAGCCTCTATCCCCATTAATGTAACTTTAGTCTTTTCGCCTAAAACTGCCGGTGAAATCGCTCAAATCTTAGCCAAAGAAGCGCGAAAAAGAGCGGTCATTAGCGTGTTTGTCTCACGATTTGACAAAGAAATAGACCCTTTAGTGGCGCAAAACTTGCAAGCTCAAAGCGGGATCATGAACGCTACGGAGTGTTATTATCAAATCAATCAACATGCTAATACGCTTACAAGCACCCTTTTTGCATCCACCGGCGTTAAATCCAACGCTTTAGCTAAAGATTACTATGTTAAAGCGCTGTGTTTTAAAAACTCTATCAATACAGCCCCATTAGAGGCTTTAAACGCTTATTTGCTTGACCCAAATACCGAGTATCAAACCCCTTTAAAAAGTACAGAAATTGAAGCGTTCAAAAAAGAATTAAAAGTGCAAAACATTGATTTAGAAAACACCGCTCAAAAACTCCTTAAAGAAGGCTTGATAGCGTTCAAACAATCCTTTGAAAAGCTTTTAAGCAGTTTTTGATTTTTAAGGGTTTTTTGGATAGAATAAGCCCTTATTTTATTTTAAAGGATTGACATGTTAGAAGGCGTTATTAGAGAGAGTATTACTAAAGCTAACGCTAAAGCTTTAAAAAAAGATGGCTATCTAATCGCAAACATTTATGGAAAGGGTATTGAAAATGTGAATTGCGCGTTCAAATTAAACCCTTTCATTAAATACCTTAAGGAAAAAAAGCATTTGATTTTCCCGGTGAAATTAGGGGATAAGACTTTTGAAGTCGTGGTTCAAGAATACCAAAAAAACCCCGTTACTAACGAGCTTATCCATGTGGATTTACTCGCTGTTACTAAGGGCGTGAAGTCCAAGTTTAAAGTCCCCATCAAACACCAAGGCACTCCGGTGGGCTTGAAAAATAAAGGGATTTTGATGCTCTCTAAAAAGCGTATCAGCGTGGAATGCGCTCCAGAGCATTTGCCCGATCACTATTTAGTGGATGTGGCCCCTTTAGACGTGAATGAGTCTATTTTGGTGCGCGATTTAGAAAAACATGAGAATGTTAAGATTTTAGATCATGATTCTATCGCTGTGATCGGTGTGATTAAAGCGAAGTGATTTGAAGTTATGACGCTTTTAGTGGGTTTAGGCAACCCTACTCTGCGTTACGCTCACACCAGACACAACGCTGGTTTTGATATTTTAGATTCGCTCGTTAGCGAATTGGATCTTCCTTTCACTTTTTCTCCCAAACACAACGCTTATTTGCGCATTTATAAGGATTTTATCTTACTCAAGCCCCAAACTTACATGAATTTAAGCGGCGAGAGCGTTTTAAGCGCTAAAAATTTTTACAAAGCTAAAGAGCTTTTAATTGTCCATGACGACTTGGATCTACCTTTAGGCGTTGTGAGGTTTAAAAAGGGTGGGGGGAATGGGGGGCATAATGGTCTAAAATCCATTGATGCCTTATGTTCGAATTCTTATTACCGCTTGAGGGTGGGGATTTCTAAAGGGTTCAATATCACTGAGCATGTGCTTTCAAAATTCCACAATAACGAAGAGCCTTTAAAAAACGCTACATTTGAACATGCCAAAAACGCCCTAAAATTTTTTATAGAAAGCCATGATTTTAACGCTATGCAAAATCGTTTCACGCTTAAAAAACCTTTAAAAATAGAAAATTAGATGCGCTCTATCCAAAATTTTAAGTTTTTATCATGGTTTGAATAAGGGTTTTAAGTGCGTTTGTTTAGATTTGTAGGGTGGTATTATTTCAAATACTTTTTAATCGTGCTTTTAGCTTTGGAATTGTTTTTTGTAGGCATTGACAGCCTGAAATACGCCGATAAAATGCCTGATTCTGCGAACATGATCATTTTATTTTTCACCTATGACATTTTATTCGCGCTCAATTACACCTTGCCCATTTCCTTGCTTTTAGCAATGGTTTTATTTTATATCGCCTTCATTAAATCCAACCAATACACCGCCCTGCTCTCCATTGGCTTTTCCAAACGCCAGATTTTAAACCCTATTTTTTTCATCAGCTTGTTTTTCACGGCTGTTTATGTGGGGTTGAACGCGACTCCTTTTGTGTATATGGAAGAAAAAACGCAAAATTTGATCTATAAAGACAATTCTTTGAGCGTTTCAGAGCATTTGTTAGTGAAATATAACGACGATTACGTGTATTTTGATAAGATTAATCCCTTATTGCAAAAAGCCCAAAATATCAAGGTTTTTCGCTTAAAAGACAGGACTTTAGAATCTTATGCTGAAGCTAAAGAAGCTTTTTTTGAAGACAAATATTGGATCTTGCATGACACTACCATCTATGAGATGCCCTTAAAATTTGAACTGGGCGCGAACGCTTTAAACACCACGCGTTTAGAAACCTTTAAAACGCTCAAAAATTTCCGCCCTAAAGTTTTAGACACCATTTATCAAAACAAGCCTGCGGTTTCTATCACAGACGCTCTTTTATCCTTGCATGCTTTAGTGCGCCAAAATGCGGACACGAAAAAAGTGCGCTCGTTTTTGTATGTGTTTGCGATTTTGCCCTTTTTTGTGCCGTTTTTAAGCGTTTTAATCGCTTATTTTTCGCCCAGTCTCGCCCGCTATGAAAACCTGGCTCTTTTAGGGCTAAAGTTTATTATCATCACGCTCGTTGTTTGGGGGCTATTCTTTGCTTTGGGGAAGTTTAGCATTTCAGGGATACTCATTCCTGAAATAGGCGTGCTATCGCCCTTTTTCGTATTCTTAGCCCTCAGTCTTTGGTATTTTAAAAAGCTTAATAAGAGATTGTGATTTTTAAATCTTATATGTTACTAAGTGGTTTTATTCTCTTAGTTTAAAGGTGGCTAGTGGAAAGATTTAATCTAAAAAACCGCCGGTATATCGGCTCAAAAACCAAGCTCATAGAGTGGGTATTTGGGAGTTTAAAATTAAATAATATCAAAAGCGTGTGCGATATTTTTGCCGGAAGTGGGGTAGTGGCTGGTCAATTTGCCACTATTCCTAACATTAAAAACATTATTATAAATGATATTTTATTTTCTAATGAAATCATTTATCATGCTTTCTTTAGGGGACAAGACGCTGATTTTAAGGCGCTTGAAGAACTGAAAGAATATTATACTCAAGCTTTAAAGCTAGAAGAAAATTATTTTAGCCAACATTTTAGCGGCAAATTTTTCAGCTATAAAGATTGTGTCAAAATCGGTAGCATTAGAGAGCATATAGAAAGCTTGAACTTAGATAAATTAAATAAAGATATTTTATTAACAAGCCTGATTTATTCAATGGATAAGATAGCTAACACGGTGGGGCATTATGAAGCTTATAGGAAAAAAGAGATTTTGCAAGATAGATTTATTTTTGAACTTATTAGCCCTATAAAGCATGATAAAAATATCATGATAGAGAGAAAAGACGCTAACGAATTGGCTAAAACCTTAAAAATAGACTTAGTTTTTATTGACCCTCCATACAATTCAAGGCAATACAGCCGGTTTTATCATCTCTATGAAAACTTAGTGCAATGGAAAAAACCCAAACTCTATGGAATAGCTTTAAAGCCATCATGCGAGAACATGAGCAAATATTGTCGCTCTAATGCCAAGAAAGAATTGAGCGATTTAATTAAAAAACTAGATTGTAAAAGGATTGCTTTAACTTATAATAATACCTATAATTCTAAGTCTAGCTCTTCGCAAAATAAAATAGGCTTTAAAGATTTAGTGGAAATTTTAAGCCAAAAAGGAAAATTAAGCGTTAAAGAAAAGGCTCATAGTTTTTTTAATTCAGGAAAAACTGATTTTAAAGAGCATAAAGAATTTTTATTTATAGTGGAAGTGAAACCTTGAAAAAAGGCATTCGTTCTCCCTTTTTCTATGTAGGGGATAAATATAAACTCATGCCACAACTCAATAAGCTATTCCCAAATAACATTAATCAATTTATTGAGCCTTTTGTGGGTGGGGGTAGCGTGTTTTTAAACACTAAGGCTAAAAGATACTTAGCTAACGACATAGATACCAATATTATCAATTTACATAAAACTTTAAGCAAGTTCAATGCTTGTGAGCTTTTTGATGAATTGTCTAAAATCATCATTCATTATGGCTTGTCTTTCTCTTTTAAGGGGATTACAGCCCCTGATGAATTAAAAAAACAATATATAAAAACTTACTACGCCAAATACAATAAAATAGCTTATGAAAAACTAAGGGCTGATTTTAACTCCAATCAAAACAACATGCTCTATTTATATTTACTTTTAATTTATGGGTTTAATCACATGATTAGATTTAATTCTAAAGGGCTTTTTAATTTACCTGTGGGTAATGTGGATTTCAATGAAAATGTTTATAATGCCCTAAAAAACTACATAGATTTTATACAGCAAAACACCATTATTTTTCATAATGATGATTATATTGATTTTCTTAACCACACCACTTATTTAAAAGATGATTATGTTTATTTTGACCCCCCTTATTTAATCTCCAATAGTGAATACAACAAGTTATGGGATAGCGATAATGAGATAGCCTTATATGGTGTTTTAGATGGCCTAGATAAAAAGGGAGTTTTATTTGGTATAACTAATCTTGTTTATCACAAGGGAGAGACTAATTTTATTTTAAAAGAATGGGCTAAAAAATATTATATTTTTAATATCAAAAGTAATTATATCAGTTATAATGACAATACTATTAAAGAAGATAGTCAAGAAATCTTTGTAACTAATTATAGGTGATTAATTATGACTAAAAAACCGGCACAAAAAATTTTAAGCTTTTCAACCACCATGCGAAACCCTAAAAGAATAGGGCAATTTTTAGCTGTTTTAGGAAAGTTTGAAAATCAGATTCTTCAATCTTCAACGATCATGCAAATTGTCAAATCCGTTTTGGCTCATAGGCTTTATAGGCCTACTTCTATCAATCAAAATAAAGAATTGAAAGAAAAATTTGACTCCAATGAGTATATATTTAGCGATGAAGAATTAGAACGCATTATAGAAATATCCCCACAAAATCATAAAGAGATGGGCTTTGAGCATGGATGGGAAAGTCGGTTTGACACTTGGTATAAGCTTATGTGTGAGTTTGAATTTTGCTACTATGCAAAATATGAGAAGATACTCATCAGCGATAGCGCTAAGATGCTTATTCTTGCTTATTATGATAAAGAAAACGATATTTTTAAAGAAAGCGTTGATGAAAGCGTAGTTGGGGCTATATTTTTAAACGCTCTGTCTAAATATGAAGTGGGAAACCCTTACAAAAAGAACTTAAACCATAACAACCCTTTCAAATTATTGCTCTCGCTTTTAAAACGGCTCAAAAATGCCCATCTGACTCCTCTCTCTGTCAAAGAAATCCCTATCTTACTTTGTTGGAAAGATGATAACGCTAATGGGCTTTATGACTATATCATTCATTTAAGACAAGAAATTGTTACTATCAATAAAACAGAATTCAGTTACTCAGATGAATTTATCTATGAAAAATGCCTAAAACTTTTAGAAAGTGTTAATAAAACACGATTCAAAATGAGCCAAATCACTAACGAAGCCGTTGATGAATACATTAGAAAAATGCGTATTACAGGACTTATTTCATTGCGTGGTAATGGTAGGTTTATTGATATTAATACTAATGAAAGTAATAAAATAGATTGCATTTTACAAACCCATAAGGCTTTTAAAGGGGATTATTTAAACGACACTCAAGCTAACAGGCTCGCCTTTTTTAACTACATGGCGATCGTGGATAGCTTTCTTGTTAGCGTTACTCCAATCAGCGCTGATGAGAGCGTTAAATCAAGAAAATTGAATGAACTGGCAACCACTTATACTAAAGATTTTATCAAGCAAGAATTACTCATTACTTGCAACAAGCAAGAATCAAAAGATAGTTTTTTAAGACTCATTGATAAACCTTTACGCTTGGAATTTTTAAGCGCTATTTTCTTGAAACAACATTTTGAAAATTTAAGCGTGATGCCCAATTATAAAAGCGATGATGAAGGCTTGCCCGTATACACAGCAAGCGGTAATAAACCTGATATTGTAGCTATGGACACAAAAGCCCAAAGTTATATAGAAGTGAGCTTGATTAGGGATAGAAGTCAAAGCGAAATGATGCCTATTGCCAGACACTTAAAAGAATTGATTAAAGAGAAATTTAGTGTTTTTGTGGCTCCAAATATCCATGATGACGCCAAAGAATATGCGGGATTTGCCCATTTCAAAGATAATATTAATATACGCTGTTATGCTATCAATGATTTTATCAAAAAAGTAGAAAACAGCGCAGAGTTATTGCAACTCAATGACAACCTAAAAGCTTGAAAAATCAAGCTTTCATATACTAAGTATAAGCTATAAGCCTTACCAAAAAAACCCTACCAAACTTAAAAAGTATAAACATAGCGCAAATACATAGAATACTGACGGCGTAAGGTTTGGGTCAAGCTGAAATTGGTTTCTGCTCCGGTGATAGTGGTTGGTTTGCCGTCTTTTAGCGGACCTTGGCTTTGCTCTTTAATAGTGGTAGAGCCTTTGAAAAAGTAATTGGGGAGCGTGGGGATTTTGATACCAAACTCAATGCCATGGTGTTCAAAAATATTGGTTCTAATGCCCACATTCACTAAAAACTGGAAAATCGTGTTATTCACTTTAGCGTTTAATTTTCCTGTGGCATAAACGCTATTAGGGTTAATCCCCACATCACAACTCGCCGGCGTCGTGTCCCCGCATGTGATCGTGCCATCAGCGTTAGTCATGTAAGCATTAGCGTCCGTATTGACGCCATAAACATACCCGTCCTTAAAATACCCCACACGATTATTAGTCCAAGTGTTACCCGCAAAATTCACGCCCACAAAAAACCCGACCGTGACTTTAGGCTTATCTATAATATTAAAAAGCATGTCTGTACCAAAACCATAAGTATACATGTCTGCTTTTTGATCGCTCAAATAAAAAGGCGATATAGCGTTAGCGGCCCTGGAGTTAGAGAAATTGGTATGCCCATAATCAAAAAAGCCATAATAGCGCAACCCAAACCACCTTTTTTTACCGATAAAATGCTTATAGCCTGTCATCACGCCTAGCCCATACATCGGCTGGTTACGGCCAGGAATGTTTTTATTGGTGCTGAGCATGGTGCGCGAAGTCCAATTGACCACGCAATTAGCTTTAGTATAGCCTGGCGTTCCTGGCGTCCCTGAAGCTGGCTGACAGCCACCGGTCTGCCCATCAGGAACTTTGCCATCATCATTGGCTGAAACATCGCCAAAAGGCACTTGAAACAACTCGCCGTTTCTATAAGCGTTGGTCTTTTGATCAGCCCTACCCACTTCCAAGCTAATCCCCACAAACGCGCCATTCTTTTCATGGGCATTTAAGGGGTTTGTCAGCCATAACGAACTCAAAAGAGCGCCTAAAATTACCGAGCCTTTTTTAGAAATATCTAAAGATTGAGCTATCAAAACAGATTCCTTACGATTAAAATTTTTACAAACCATTTTGCAACCTTGCATTCTATTTTTCTTCTTTGTCATAAAATTGAGCATCACTCTCTAGGGTACTCCGCTTAAGTGTTACTTTTTTAATTATTTTATTATAGCTAATTGCAATCTTAAAAGTCAAACAAAAACCACCCCTAAAATTCCCATAATAATGGGCTACTTGACAATAAAATCCTTTTATAGTAGATTAAAAACTCTTTAATTTTCCCATGAATAAAGGATTTTAAATGGATGCGATTTATCCTTATGTGTTGGTTGTTCATTTGTTGTGCGCCATTATTTTTATTGGCTACTTGTTTTTTGATATGGTAATTTTCCCCAATGTGAAGAAAATGTTTGGCGAAGAGTTTGCCAATAAAGCGAATGCAGGAATCACTCAGAGAGCGATCAAAATCATGCCCTTATGCGTTTTAGGGCTTGTTTTAACAGGGGGCATGATGCTTAGTCAATACATGGGGGGCGATAAAGGCTGGTGTGAAACCCCTTTTCAAAAAATACTCATGCTTAAAGTGATCTTAGCGTTAAGCATTTTTCTTTTGGTGCTTTTTTCTTTATTATGTAAGTTTTTGGGTAAGAAAAACCCTATTGGTAAATACATCCACCCTATCGCTCTAACTTTTGGCTTTTTAATCGCCATTTTAGCCAAAACAATGTGGTTTGTTTAAGAGCGTTTCAACCTCAAAGAATTTAAGACCACTAAAAGCGAGCTAGCACTCATGCTCAAACTCGCTATTAAAGGGTTGATGTATCCTAGCGTAGCGACCGGGATTAAAACAGCATTATAAATCAAGCTCAAAACAATGTTTTGCAACACCACTTGATAGACTTTTTGAGCGTTATCAAACGCTTTTTCCAACAAACTCAAATCCTCTTCTAAAAGCAAAATATCGCATGCGCTTTTACTCAAAGCGCTTTTTTCAAACCCTAAAGAAACGCTCGCTTGTTTTAAGGCTAGCGCGTCATTATTGCCATCGCCTACCATCGCGCACACGCCCTTATAAGAGCTGATGATTTGAGCCTTATCTTCAGGGGTCAAATGGGCATGATACTTAGAAATCCCTAATTTTTTCGCGCACTCCTTAACCGAGCTTTCATTATCCCCGCTTAAAATTTCTAATTCTAAGCCTTGATTTTGTAAAGCCTGAACGACTTCTTTAGCGTTATTTTTCAAACGCTCTTCTAAAATGAATAACGCGCATAAAGTCTTATTTTTCGCAAAGCCTACCATGATATTAGCGCTCTCTTTAGTCTTTATATCAACCCCCATAGCGTTTAAAAATTTCAAACTCCCCACTAGCAAAGTTTCGTTTTGATAATTCGCTTTCAGGCCATGAGCGAAAAACTCTATCTTTTCTAAATTAACCTCATCGCCATGTAATGATTTAAGAATCGCATTATGGGCTAAATGCTCCCTGGTTTTTAAAAGGCTCTTTAAAGGTCTTTCATCAAATCCTTCATAAATGATTTTTTCTTTTAAAAGGACTTCTTTTTGCGTGAGCGTGCCGGTTTTGTCTATAAAGATTTTTTTCACTTTAGCCAGAGTTTCTAAAAACAACGCCTCTTTAAACACGATCAAAGGGTTTTTAAACACCCCTATCACTAACGCAATGGGCGTAGCCAAGGCGAATGCGCAAGGACAGCTGATGACTAACACGCTAATACACACCATTAAGGCTTTTTCAAAATTACCCCCCAAACCAAATTGCCATAATAAAAAGCTTATAAAGGCTAAAAACAACACCGCTTTAGAAAAAATATCCGCAATTTGATTCGCGCTACTCTCAATTAAGGGCTTTTCTAAAAAACTCTTTTTTAAAGTTTCTAACAAACCAGAAAGGCGTGAGTTTTGGAAATTAGCGCTCACTTGATAGCTAAAAGGCACGCCCACATTCACATAACCCCCTAAAATTGGATCATTAACCCCCAATTCCAAAGGCTTAAACTCCCCACTGATCAAAGACGCATCCACGCTCGCGCTATTTAAAAGCACGCCATCTAAAGCGATTTTAGCCCCACTTGGCACCCAAACAACCGAGCCTATCGCCACATCTTTAGGGTGTTTTTCTATCTGCTTGCCATTTTCTACAACAATCACGCTATGGATCTCATGCGATTCTAGGGCTAAACATTTTTCATTCGCAAACAGCCTGGCCTTTAATTCCAAAAACTTAGAGCCAAAAACAAGCGTTAAAATCGTGCTGCTCGCTTCAAAATAAGTCTCTTGAGACACCAACATCGCATAAAGGGAATAAACAAACGCCGATAACGCCCCAAAAGACACGCTCAAATCCATGCCCAAAACGCCATTTTTTAGCCCATAAAACGCCCCCTTAATGAAAAAACGCCCCACCACCACTAACACCAACAAGCTTAAAAAGAGCGATACGAGATCCAAATTCCTTTGCATGAGCTTATCCATACCACCGCCATAACTCGCGCTACCATAGCTTGCGTATTTGGCAATGGCAATAAACATCAAATTCATGGTGGCAAAAAATCCCACGCTTAAGGTGAGCAAATAGGAACGTTGCTCTTTTTGGGCTTTTAGGGTGTAATTTTTTGCGTTATAGATTTTAGCCCCATAGCCCAAGCTCTCAATTTTTTGAATAATCTCTTTAGGGTTTAGGGATTTGTCAAACACGATTTGCAAGTGGTGGGTGGTGAAATTCACGCTCACTTTTTTAACCCCCTTCAAGCGCTCTAAAACCTTTTGATTGAGCCACAAGCAAGCGTTACAATGCGTTTTTTCTAACAAAAGATTAAGGATTAATTCGCCCTTATTGTTTTCTTCAAGGGCTTGTTCTAATTCTAAAATATTCATTGGATCTTGGGGCGTTACGGGGGCTAGAGTGGAATCGTTTAACTTGTCATAAAAGCTCTCCAAATTCAAATCCGTTAATAACGCATACACCCTAGCGCACCCTGTGCAGCAAAAATGCAATTCTTTATGATTGATGGTCTCTTTAAAAAGCTCACTTTCTTTAAACTCCAACTGGCAATGCGAACATTTCATTTTTAATCCTCAATCTAAAGGCGCTTTGATAGAATAGGTGTTACAAGTTTGATAGATACTTAAAACTTCTTTGGTGTTGTCGCTTTGGTTTTTGGAATGGTGCGTGATTAAAGGGGGCAAAACCTTTAAAGCGCTTTTGGAATTATTCCTAGCCGCTCCAAGCATCAAATGGGCGTTTTTGTCTTTAAAACTTTGGACAAACCTTAAAGTTTCTAGCGTGAGTTTAACGCTTTTTAAGCTCTCTATGACCAAGCAAAGCGACAAGGCTTCATAGCAAAAAATAAAATACCCTTTAGGTTTCAGGCATTTTTTCACTTTAGCTGCTAAAGAAGCAAAATCTAATTCGCTCTGGTGCCTCGCATGCCCTTTGTTTTTGGATTTAATAGAGCCTAAAGCATAAAAAGGAGGGTTGCACACAATTACATCATACAAAATCGGGGGGTTGAAATCTAAAAAATCGCCCTCAAACACTTGAGCGTTAGGGAATTTAAGGGCGTTTTTTTGGGAGCAAAACGCCATTTTGCTATCCTTTTCCACTAAATGAACGCTCGCTAGCGGGTTGTCTCTAGCGCAGAGCAAGCCTAGAACCCCACACCCTGAGCCTATGTCTAAAATCGCGCCGCTATTTTTGATAAAAGGGCGTGAAAAATCGTATAAAAAAAGCGAATCGCTATTGTAAGAATAAGCGTTTAAGGGCTGGTATAATCTTAAGAGTTTTCTATCCATAAAAGGGCTTCATTTTCTAAGGTTTGCGCATGCAACAACCGCCCTTTAAAAGGGGTTTTTAAAGCGAATGCACTAAACGCTTCGCTAATCATAGACGCATGCGAATGCAAAAGCAATGCGTCTATTTTGTCTCTCAAGCTCTCAAACAATCCCCACCCCCCTTCAATGAAATTAAACCCTTTCTCTAGGGGTAAATCTTTAGGGTTGTTGAAAATATTAACCAAACGATTGGGTGCAGAAAAAACTTTTGAATGGGGGCTAATTGAGTGCTTGGATAAAATAGCGATATTAGGGTTTTTATTGTGATAAAAGCTATCGCAAAAGCGAGAGTCTAATAAGGGGTTGTCCGTTCTTATGGTTTTCCCAGAAATGATGAGAGTGTCGCATACCGCTCGCTGGTTGTGCGTGAAAATAACGCTTTTTTGCCCGGTGATCTTGCCATGATGATAATCCCCATTCATCCTTAAAGCGAGTTTGAACAAATTAAAACGCCCCTTTTGTTCCATTACCCTAAAAGGCAAGAGCAAATCCTTAGCCTTGTTTTCTAAATTATGACAAATCATTGTTTCAATACGAGCCTTTTGTAGCCTTGCTAAACCCCCTTTTTTAGCTTCGTTTTCTTCTGTGGCAATGACCACTCTTTTAGGTTTTAAAATTTCTAACAATTCGCTACACGCTGGGGTTTTGCCATAAGAATTGCATGGCTCTAGGGTGATTAAAAAAACGCAGTCTGTAAAAGCGTTATCGTGGCGCGTTTTTAAAAAATCGCTTAAAGTTTTAGGGTCTTCTAATTTTTCTAAATCGTTTTTCAAACTGGGGCGTAAAATCTTTAGCGCTGATTGGGCGGCTAAGACTTCTGCATGCGGGGTTTTGGCTTTTTTGTGGGTTTCTAAACTCAAGATCTCATGGTTTTTATCTAACACCATGCAAGCCACGCTCGGATTTTCTAAGGCTAGGGTTTGATACTCCCATGCCTTATTCAAGCACATTTCTAATAAACTTTCATAAAGTCTCATGACGGGAAAAAAGGCAAGAGCAAAAAGCCTTTAATCGCTAAAGCGTTAATAATATCAACAAAAAACGCTCCCACTAAAGGCACGACAATAAACGCTACATGCGATGGCCCGTAGTGGTTGGTGATGGTTTGCATATTCACCATAGCCGTTGGAGTCGCTCCAAGCCCA
>ASYU01000252.1:0-4969 GCA_000448465.1 Helicobacter pylori PZ5056
CGCATGAGCGGGGCGAGCGGGAAAGTGCCTAGCGCGATCCATTTAAGCCCTGAGGGAGCGTTAAACGGGGCAATCATTAAGATTAAAGATGGCGATTGGATAGAATTAGACGCTCCTAATAACGCTTTGAATGTGCTTGAAAAGGATTTTGAAAAGAGAGGCATCAACCCCTTGTTTTTAGAAACCTTAGAAAATTTAGAAAAGCCGAGTTTTGGGTTGGGTAGGGAATTATTTACAAGCTTGAGATTGAATGTTAATACGGCTGAAGAGGGTGGCATGAGTTTTGGCATAAAGGTATAAAAATATAAAGGAGATAAAATGCAAGATAAAATAATAGAAGTTTTACAAATCAGCCCCATTGTCCCTGTGGTGGTGATTGAGGATTTAAACGACGCTGTGCCTTTAGCGCAAAGCCTGATAGAGGGGGGTATTCCAATCATAGAAGTAACTTTGCGCTCCAGTTGCGCTTTAGAAGCCATAGAGCTTATCGCTAAGAATGTGCCAAAAATGCGCGTGGGTGCTGGCACGATTTTAAATCTTACTCAATTAGAGCAAGCGCAAAATAGGGGGGCAGAGTTTTTGATTAGCCCGGGCCTTACGATAACGCTTTTAGAACACGCAAAGAAAAAAGGCATGCCTTTAATACCCGGGGTTTCTAGCAGTAGTGAAGTCATGCAAGCTTTAGAATGGGGCTATAATGCTTTGAAATTTTTCCCGGCAGAGTATTGTGGGGGCGTTAAGCTTTTAAACGCTTTTAACGGCCCTTTTAAAGGGGTGAAATTTTGCCCCACTGGGGGGATTAGTGCAGATAACATGCGTTCTTATTTGGCTTTAGAAAATGTTGTGTGCGTGGGGGGTAGCTGGCTTACCCCTAAAGATTTAATTCAAAACAAAGAGTGGGATAAGATCACAGAAATTTGTAAGAGGGCGTTAGCTTAAGATAACAAAGAGATCATGGCATTTTGTATTTGCTTAATAACACTATAATAAAATTTTTAATAAGGAGATACATCATGTTAGAAAATGTCAAAAAATCCCTTTTTAGGGTTTTGTGCTTGGGAGCGTTGTGTTTAGGGGGGTTAATGGCAGAGCAAGACCCTAAAGAGCTTGTGGGTTTGGGGGCAAAGAGCTACAAAGAGCGAGATTTTTCTCAAGCGAAGAAATATTTTGAAAAAGCTTGCGATCTGAAAGAAAATAGCGGGTGTTTTAATTTAGGGGTGCTTTATTATCAAGGGCAAGGGGTGGAAAAGAATTTGAAAAAAGCCGCCTCCTTTTACGCTAAGGCTTGCGATTTAAATTACAGCAATGGGTGTCATTTGCTAGGGAATTTATATTATAGCGGGCAAGGCGTGTCCCAAAACACCAACAAAGCCTTACAATACTACTCTAAAGCGTGCGATTTGAAATACGCTGAAGGGTGCGCGAGCTTAGGGGGGATTTATCATGATGGTAAAGTGGTAACTAGGGATTTTAAAAAAGCGGTGGAGTATTTCACTAAAGCTTGCGATTTAAACGATGGCGATGGTTGCACGATATTAGGGAGCTTGTATGATGCAGGCAGAGGCACGCCTAAAGATTTGAAAAAGGCGCTCGCTTCGTATGACAAAGCTTGCGATTTAAAAGACAGCCCAGGGTGCTTTAACGCAGGGAACATGTATCATCATGGCGAAGGCGTGGTAAAGAATTTTAAAGAGGCTCTCGCTCGTTATTCTAAGGCATGCGAATTGGAAAATGGCGGAGGGTGTTTCAATTTAGGGGCTATGCAATACAATGGCGAGGGCGTAACAAGGAATGAAAAGCAAGCCATAGAAAACTTTAAAAAAGGCTGTAAATTAGGTGCTAAAGGGGCATGCGATATTCTCAAGCAGCTCAAAATCAAAGTTTAGTTTGAATAAGGCTTGATCAAGTGGCTTTAAAAGGCGGTTTTTTTGGAGGGTTAGGGGGATTTTAAAAGGAAGTTTTACGGAAGTAGGGGAGAATGATTTCAAAATACTTTCCATCTCCTTAAGATAATGAGTTTAAAATAAAGCAACTAAAATCCCTTTTTTTTAAAACTTAAAGAGTCGTTAAAGTTTAAAAAAGGCTTAAGTATTTAACTAAAACAAAGCCTTTATTTTTAAACCCCTTAAGGGTTTTTATGGGTGGGTAGGGGAGCGAAAGTTTGGCTTGTGGGCATGATTTCTATGCGGTTGATATTGACATGCAAGGGTTGTTCATAAATCCATAGCACGATGTTAGCAATATCTTGTGGTTTGAGGTAAAGAGTGTTTTCATAGACGGATTGGGCTTTGATTTTATCGCCCTTAAAGCGTACCATGCTGAATTCGGTTTCGCCGCACAAACCGGGTTCAACATTGCTCACTCTAATGTTAGTGCCAGCTAAATCCGCTCGCAAATTTAAAGAAAATTGCTTCACAAACGCCTTGCTCGCTCCATAGACATTCCCACCAGGATAGGGGTAAGTGCCAGCGATAGAGCCAAGATTGATGATAGTCCCTTGGTCATGCTCTATCATAGAGGGCAAGATCAAACGAGTGAGATGCAACAACCCCTTGATATTCGTGTCTATCATGATTTCCCAGTCGTCTAGCTCGCATTCATAAGCCTTGTTTAAGCCTAGCGCTAAGCCGGCGTTATTGATTAAAGCGTCAATGCGATCCGTCATGGAAAAAATAGTCTCTATCGCCCGCTTAGTTTCAAGCTTGTTCTTAAGATCAAAACACAGGGGAATGAAACGCTTGGGATAAGCGAGCTGCAATTTTTGTAAATTCTCTTGCCGCCTCCCTGCGCCAAAAACCACATGGCTTTTTTGTAAAAACGCCTTAGCGATTTCTAGCCCAAACCCTGAAGTCGCCCCGCTAACTAAAATGTGTGCCATTTCTATCCTTTAAAATTTTAAAAAAGCCCCTTAAGCCCTTTTTCAAGCTTTTCTTTGAGCTTATCATCTTTAAGCAAATGATCTAAACCTTTTTTAAGGGTGTCGTTTTTAAGGATTTCTTTCAAGCCTTGTTGCAGGTTTTGCTGAATGGCTTTCTCATTTAAAATGAGGGAAAATTTTGGCTGGTGCATGTTACCTTGAAGTTTCATTTTAAAAATGAATTTTAAAATTTCTGCATCCATGAGCATGTCCATTTGATTGGTGCTTAAATCCAACAAGCCGTTATGGATTTTCAATTGGGTTTTGGGGCTTTTTAAACTCAAATCAGAGAGCAGGCGTTGCTGGTTGATTTGGCTTACCAGATTGGCATCGTTATAGATTTCTTTCGTAATATCAAATTTAGAAATGGAGTAGAGGAAATCGCTGAATGCATTTTTGAGGAATCTTGCGTTTTTTAGGCGGGCTTTCAATACGCCTTGCTTAGCGATAAAATCATAATCCAAGTTAGCGTCTGCAATGGATTGGAAAAATTTAGGGTAATGGAATAAGTCTAGGGCTTTTAAAGTGGAAATATTGGAAAAACGGGCTTTCAAATCTTTATTTAAAAGCGTGAAATCCAGAGTGCCGTCTAGCAAATTTGAATGGCCGCTGACTTTTAAGAGTTTGGGGCTTTGCTCTATAGCGCCTTTTAAAGTCAAACTCCCTTTTAGGGGGTGGTTGGTAATGTTATAGAGTTTGGCTAGGTTGGGTATTTCTAAAGTGTATGGGGCGTTGAGTTTTAAAACAGAGAAAAGATATTCGCTTTTTAGGGCTGTAAAATTAACTAAAGGGCTAGTTAGGGTGGTATCGCTGATGGCTTTGTTTCCTTTAAAATCGCTTGAGTGCGAGAGGTTGAAAACAAGCGTGTCTTTAAGGTTTAAATGAAAAATTTGATTGATTAGGGCGTTATTGATTAAAGCGTTATTAGCTGTTAGGATCAAATGCCCTTCTAAAGGCTTTAGAGAGTTAAAATCCGCCTGTAAGGACACTCTTGCACTCGCATAAGCGGGGCGGTTGAGTAAATAAAGCAAATCTTCTAAATTGGCGTCTTTTGCGTTCAAGCTTAAATGAGAAAGTTTGAAATCATCTAAAAGGGCGTTGTAGGCAGTGTGGGATTGAGCGACATTAGAGACGCCTTGAACTATAAGGGCTTTTCTATGCCCTTTAATATTCCCAGAAGTAACAATAGCCCCCCTTAAAGGGTAGGGTATCCATTCTTTGAAAGAGTGTAAATTTTTAATGTCTATATGGTAATTCAAATTTACGCTTTGCTTTAAAAGCGAGAAATCCCCCTTAAGAATGAGCGTGGAATCATCGTTGGCTTGAGCTTCAAAGTCTAAAGAGTTGAATCTCAATTTAAAGGTTTTAACGCTCAAGTAGTGCTCGTTCGGGTTGATTTTTTTCTCTATATACGAAGCGATGATCTTATTCCCCCATTCTGTAAAAAGGATAAGATAGGCCGTTAAAAGGCCGATTAAAAGAAGCACAAGTAGGGTATAAAGAAATTTTTTCATGTTTGTTTGTCCTTGAAATAAATTGAATAGAATATATTAGCTTGTTTTGTAAGGGTTTCTAACATTTTCTCCACGCTCTAACGAAAGGCTTGAATTGAGCCAATAAAGAAAGAATCAAGCGCTCAAAACCCACAATTTAGTAACAACACGCTTACAACCATTGAAAAACCCAAAACCCTAAAATTTTAAGCCCCCTAGAACAAGCCAACGCCAAAAAGCTTGCGAAATTACAAAGCGAACAACTACAAAGCGAACAAGATTTTTAAAATATACAAGGCAAACAAAAATCTAAAAAAACTCAATCCAACTTGATCTTTGAATTTTAATTAAAAAGACTTGCGGCGTTAAACAAGGACGATCCAATCGTTTAGGATTTCTCAACCAAGACACGACTGATAAAAAGAAAAAATTTAAGGAGAAAACAATGGTGGAGAATAGCGGGATCGAACCGCTGACCTCCTGCGTGCAAAGCAGGCGCTCTCCCAGCTGAGCTAATTCCCCAAAGATTGTAAAAGAATGGTGGGCTTAGGAGGAGTTG
>ASYU01000253.1:0-1547 GCA_000448465.1 Helicobacter pylori PZ5056
TTGGTTACGCACTAAGCCTTCTGTCATATCCATAGCAATCGCTCGCACCCGATTACCGCCCAAATGGGCTGCCACCTCTAAAACTAAAGATTTTTGAGTGCCATTGACTTCAAAATTAATGTCTAACGCTTCAAAAATCGCCGGTAGATAGGATTCAAATTCCACATCTACCACAGGGCCTAAAACCTGAATGATTTTACCTTCCATCGCTTTCATCGCTCCTTATTTTAATGTAATTTTTATTTTAGGGCTTCTACGCCCGCATTGATTTCTACTAGCTCGGTCGTAATCGCCTCTTGTCTGGCTTTATTATAAGAAATGGTTAAAGTTTTAACCAAATCTTTAGCGTTATTCGTCGCTGTATCCATAGCCTGCATTCTAGCGCTATGCTCTGCGGCTAAAGAATCAATCAAAGCGTAGTATAAACTATACTCCACATATTTTTCTGCTAAAGAGTCTAAAATTTCATCTTCACTCCCGCTTGGCTCACTGGTAATGGTCTCTTGCGTCTCACTAGGCTGGGGGTTTTGGTGGATGATTTTATACCCAATAGGTAAAATCGTTTTCACTCTTATTTCTTGACTGATCATGTTTTTAAAGCCATTATGAATGATAATCACCTTATCGGTTTTCCCGCTCAAATAGTCTTCTACCACTTTTTTCATGAACTCTTGCGCGCGTTCATAATTAGGCATAGAACTCAAATTATTGATCTTGTCTAAAACCTCTATTCCGTTAAAGCTAAAATACTCATTACCCTTTTTACCAATACCTCGCAAACGCACCTTAATGTCTTTAGCTTTGTATTCATTCGTGCATGCTAAAACCTTTTTAATGGTATTGGTGTTAAAACCTCCGCAAAGCCCCTTATCGGCTGTGATGAAAATAATATCCACTTTTTTGATTTCAAGTCTTTCTAATTCCCTAAAATACTTGCTTTGAATGTCTTCAATCCCTTGATTTCTCATTTTGGATAGTACATCATCAAACACGGCGTCTAGCTTCAATGCATACGCTCTGGAATTTCTTGCAACTTCTTCGGCTTTTCTTAGCTTGGAAGTGGAAACGAGTTTCATCGCATGCGTGATCTTTTGCGTGTTTTTAACGCTTCCAATTTTCTTTCTAATGTCTCTTAAATTCGCCATATTCTAGCCGTCTCCTACTCGCTATAAGTGAGCTTAAATTCCTCTAAAACTTTTTTTAGCATGGCTTCTAAATCCTTATCTAACGCTTTCTTAGTGTGGATTTCTTCTAAAACTTGGGGGTATTTTGCTTCCAAGAAAGGGTGCAGTTGTTCTTCAAAATCCACGACTTTTTTCACGCTCACGCTGTCTAAAAAGCCCTTAGCCCCAGCATAAATAATGACCACTTGCTTTTCAATCGGTAAGGGCGAATAAGGGGCTTGTTTCAGCACTTCTACCATGCGTTGCCCCCTTTCTAGTTGCTTTTTACTCGCTTCATCTAAATCAGAAGCGAACTGCGTGAAGGCTTGCAACTCTCTGTATTGTGCTAAATCCAGGCGTAAAGTCCCTGAAACCTGCTTGGTC
>ASYU01000254.1:0-12816 GCA_000448465.1 Helicobacter pylori PZ5056
CCAAAAAAGTCGGCAACGCCGTGAAACGGAACCTTATCAAACGCCGTCTGCGATCACTGGTTACAAGGCATGCCGCTCTTTGTCAAGGGCTTGCTTTGGTGTTTGTGCCTAAAAGCGATTGTTATCATTTGGATTTTTGGGCTTTAGAAAAACATTTTTTAGAAATGCTAACTTCCATTAAAGACTATATGAACAAAGCCTTAAAAGACTTGAAAAAAGGAATGACTCATACCCATGCGAAACAATAAAGCGCCTTTTTTGAGCGCGATTCTTACGGCATCAATTAGGGGTTACCAACGCTTTTTTTCGGCTTTCACTTTTTCAAGTTGCCGGTTTTACCCCACTTGCTCCAACTACGCCCTATGGTTGCTCTGTTTTGAAAGCCCCCTAATTGCTATGGGTAAAATCGCTATAAGGATACTCTCATGCAACCCTTTTTGCTCTGGGGGCATTGCTTACCCTACCACTCGCTTGAAACGCCCTAGCCTACTCCAATCTCATAAAGATTTCAATCGCAATTTTAAAACCATTACTTTTTGGCTCGTTCCCACAAAAAGCCACACAACTTACTACATCATTAAGGTTTAATCACAATGGATAAAAACAACAATAATAATCTCCGCTTGATTTTAGCGATCGCTCTGTCTTTCTTGTTTATCACTCTTTATAGCTATTTTTTCCAAAAACCAAACAAAACAACAACCGAAACCACAAAGCAAGAAACAACCAACAACCACACAACAACAAGTCCTAACGCGCCCAACGCCCAACATTTTAGCGTTACTCAAACCATCCCCCAAGAGAATTTGTTAAGCACGATTTCTTTTGAGCATGCCAGGATTGAAATTGACTTTTTAGGGCGCATCAAACAGGTTTATCTCAAGGATAAAAAGTATCTAACCCCCAAACAAAAGGGCTTTTTAGAGCATGTGGGCCATCTTTTTAGCTCCAAAGAAAACGCGCAACCCCCCCTAAAAGAGCTCCCCCTTTTAGCGGCCGATAAACTCAAGCCTTTAGAAGTGCGTTTTTTAGACCCCACGCTCAATAACAAAGCGTTCAACACCCCTTATAGCGCTTCAAAAACCACTCTTGGGCCTAACGAACAGCTTGTTTTAACTCAAGATTTAGGCGATCTTAGCATCATTAAAACCCTGACTTTTTATGATGATTTGCATTATGATTTAAAAATCGCCCTCAAATCGCCCAATAACCTTATCCCTAGCTATGTGATCACCAATGGTTACAGGCCGGTGGCTGATTTAGACAGCTACACTTTTTCAGGCGTGCTTTTAGAAAACAACGACAAAAAAATTGAAAAAATTGAAGATAAAGACGCTAAAGAAATCAAACGCTTTTCTAACACCCTCTTTTTATCCAGCGTGGATAGGTATTTCACCACCTTGCTTTTCACTAAAGATCCTCAAGGTTTTGAAGCCTTAATCGATTCAGAAATCGGCACTAAAAACCCCTTAGGCTTCATTTCCCTTAAAAATGAAGCGAATTTGCATGGCTATATTGGCCCTAAAGATTACCGCTCTTTGAAAGCGATTTCACCCATGCTCACGGATGTGATAGAGTATGGCTTGATCACTTTCTTTGCTAAAGGCGTGTTTGTTTTACTGGATTATTTGTATCAATTTGTGGGTAATTGGGGTTGGGCAATCATTTTTTTAACGATTATCGTGCGCCTAATCCTCTACCCCTTAAGCTATAAAGGCATGGTGAGCATGCAAAAGCTCAAAGAATTAGCCCCCAAAATGAAAGAACTCCAAGAAAAATACAAGGGCGAACCCCAAAAATTGCAAGCCCACATGATGCAGCTTTACAAAAAACATGGGGCTAACCCGCTAGGGGGCTGTCTGCCTTTAATCTTACAAATCCCGGTGTTTTTTGCGATTTATAGGGTGCTCTATAACGCTGTGGAATTGAAAAGCTCAGAGTGGATCTTATGGATTCATGATTTATCTATCATGGATCCGTATTTTATTTTACCGCTTCTTATGGGAGCGTCTATGTATTGGCACCAAAGCGTTACGCCAAACACCATGACCGATCCCATGCAAGCGAAGATTTTTAAACTCTTACCCCTATTATTCACAATCTTTTTAATCACTTTCCCTGCAGGATTAGTCTTGTATTGGACCACAAACAACATCCTTTCGGTGTTGCAACAACTCATCATCAATAAAGTCTTAGAGAACAAAAAACGCATGCACGCGCAAAACAAAAAGGAATAATAAAGGAAAGTTGATGCAAAATTTTATTGAAATCAAAGCCAAAACCTTAGAAGAAGTCCTCATTCAAGCTTCTATCGCCTTGAATTGCCCCATTATCAATTTGCAATACGAAGTCATTCAAACGCCCTCTAAAGGTTTTTTAAATATAGGCAAAAAAGAAGCCATTATTTTAGTAGGCGTTAAAGAAAGCGTTAAAGAGGTTCAAGAAAAGAGCGTTAAAGAAACCAACACGAAAGAAAATCATCAAAACCATCAAAACAATATAGAAGAAAAAAAACAAAAATTAGAAACAGAAACACCGCAAGAAGAAAGAATCACCCCTAAACCCCCTAAAAAAAACCTTAAAGAAGAATCTCATAATGGAGACAAACTCCATGAGATTAAACAAGAATTGAAAGACTTGTTCTCCCATTTGCCTTATAAAATCAACAAAGTGGAAGTCAGTCTTTATGAACCGGGGGTTTTATTGATTGATATTGATGGCGAAGATTCCGCTCTTTTAATTGGCGAGAAAGGCTATCGTTACAAAGCCCTTTCTTACTTGCTCTTTAATTGGATTCACCCTGCTTATGGCTATAATATCCGCTTAGAAATCTCCACCTTTTTACAAAACCAAGAAAAGGTTATGGACACCCAACTCCAAAGCACGATCATGACCGTTCATGAAGTGGGTAAGGGGCAGATGAAAGCCCCTGATGGCGTTTTAACCTATATCGCTTTAAAGAAATTACGAAAAGCGTTCCCTAACAAATATGTTTCCATCAAAACCAATTTAAACGATGAAAAATACATCGTCATCAACGATTTCAACAATGAATGACACCATCGCCGCTATCGCTACCCCTTTAGGCAAGGGAGCGATTAGCGTTATTAAAATCAGCGGCAATAGCGCTCTAAACATCCTCAAACAACTCACCCAAAAACAAGACTTCACCCCCAGATACGCTTATGTGCGCGATATTTTTTCTAATGGTGTTTTATTGGACAAAGCGTTAGTGATTTATTTCAAAGCCCCCTATAGTTTCACCGGTGAAGATGTGTGCGAAATCCAATGCCATGGAAGCCCCCTTTTAGCGCAAAATATCCTTCAAGCTTGCTTGAATTTAGGGGCTAGGCTCGCTAAAGCGGGGGAATTTAGCAAAAAAGCCTTTTTAAACCATAAAATGGATTTGAGCGAGATTGAAGCGAGCTTTCAACTCATCCTTTGTGAAGATGAAAGCACTTTAAACGCTCTAGCTAGGCAACTTAAGGGCGAGTTAAAAATTTTTATTGAAGAAGCTAGAGGTAATCTTTTAAAGCTTTTGGCGAGCTCAGAAGTTTTGATTGATTATAGCGAAGAAGACATTCCTAGCGATTTTTTAAAGGAAGTGTCTTTTAATTTAGAAAAACAAATCGCCTCTTTTAAAGACTTACTGGATTTTTCTAACACGCAAAAACAAAAAAACAAAGGGCATGCCTTAAGCATTGTTGGCAAACCCAATGCTGGCAAAAGTTCTTTATTAAACGCCATGCTTTTAGAAGAAAGGGCTTTAGTGAGCGATATTAAAGGCACAACAAGAGACACCATAGAAGAAGTCATTGAATTGCAAGGGCATAAGGTGCGCTTGATTGATACGGCTGGCATCAGAGAGAGCGCGGATGAAATAGAGCGCTTAGGGATTGAAAAAAGCCTTAAAAGTTTAGAAAATTGCGACATCATTTTAGGCGTGTTTGATCTTTCTAAACCCCTAGAAAAAGAGGATTTTAACCTTATGGACACCCTTAATCGCGCTAAAAAGCCTTGTATTGTCGTTTTGAATAAAAACGATCTAGCCCCCAAACTGGAGCTTGAAATTTTAAAATCTTATCTTAAAATCCCTTATTCTATCCTAGAAACCAACACCCTAAATTCCAAGGCTTGTTTGAAAGATTTGAGCCAAAAAATCAGTGAGTTTTTCCCCAAACTAGACACTCAAAACAAGCTCTTGCTCACTTCCCTAGCCCAAACAACCGCCCTAGAAAGCACCATTACTGAATTGCAAAACGCTAAAAACCATTTAGACACTTTGGAGCTTTTTTCTTATCATATTTTAAGCGCGATAGAAAACTTGAACTTGCTCACCCGCCCTTATGAAACCAGCCAGATGCTTGATAGCATGTTCAGTGAATTTTGCTTAGGCAAATGAAACCGCTTAAAGCATGGGTTAAAACCCCTTTTTAGCGCTACTTTTTAAGACTTTTTTACCCATTAGTGCCGTTTAGTATCCGTATTTGCAAAAACAATACTGCCATTTTTCAAAAAGGGGTAAAATAGGCTAGTTTAAAATATATACATACTATCAACTGCTTTTGAGTAAAAATGTTAAAAAAGACCATAAGGAGATTTCATGCTAAAACTCGTTAGTAAAACGATTTGTTTGTCCCTAATCAGCTCATTCACCGCTGTAGAAGCCTTTCAAAAACACCAAAAAGACGGCTTTTTTATAGAAGCCGGCTTTGAAACCGGGCTATTACAAGGCACACAAACCCAAGAACAAACCATCGCCACCACTCAAGAAAAACCCAAACCAAAACCCAAACCCAAACCCATTACCCCTCAAAGCACCTACGGGAAATACTACATCTCCCAAAGCACCATTTTAAAGAATGCGACTGAGTTGTTTGCAGAGAATAATATCACCAACTTAACCTTTTATTCTTTAAACCCTGTGTATGTAACCGCTTATAACCAAGAAAGCGCTGAGGAAGCCGGCTATGGTGATAGCAGCTTGATTATGATACAAAACTTCTTGCCTTATAATTTAAACAATATTGAGCTGAGTTATACAGACAATCAAGGCAATGTAGTCAGTTTGGGCGTGATAGAGACTATCCCTAAACAATCTCAAATCATTCTGCCCGCAAGCTTGTTTAACGATCCGCAGCTTAACGCTGATGGCTTCCAACAGCTCCAAACCACCACCACAAAATTTTCTGATGCCAGCACGCAGAATCTGTTTGATAAGCTCAGTAGGGTTACAACCAATCTTCAAATGACTTATATCAATTACAACCAATTTTCTAGCGGTAACGGCAGTGGTTCTAAACCCCCATGCCCTCCATACGAAAACCAAGCAAATTGTGTGGCTAAAGTGCCGCCTTTCACCTCTCAAGACGCTAAAAATTTGACCAATTTAATGCTGAATATGATGGCGGTGTTTGATTCTAAATCTTGGGAAGATGCCGTCTTAAACGCTCCTTTCCAATTTAGCGACAACAACCTTTCAGCACCATGTTATTCTGATTACCTTACATGCGTGAATCCTTACAACGATGGGCTTGTTGATCCTAAATTGATCGCTAAAAATAAAGGAGATGAATACAATATAGAAAACGGGCAAACAGGCTCAGTGATATTGACGCCGCAAGATGTTATCTATAGCTATAGAGTCGCTAATAATATTTATGTGAATCTCTTGCCCACAAGAGGAGGGGATTTAGGGTTAGGGTCTCAATATGGTGGCCCGAATGGCCCAGGCGATGATGGCACCAATTTTGGCGCTTTAGGGATATTGTCCCCTTTCTTGGATCCTGAAATACTATTTGGCAAAGAATTGAATAAAGTCGCCATCATGCAATTAAGAGACATCATCCATGAATACGGGCATACTTTAGGCTATACGCATAACGGGAACATGACTTATCAAAGAGTACGCATGTGCGAAGAAGGCAATGGGCCAGAAGAGCGCTGTCAGGGCGGGAGGATAGAGCAAGTGGATGGGAAAGAAGTGCAAGTGTTTGACAACGGGCATGAAGTGCGAGACACCGATGGCTCTACCTATGATGTGTGTTCTCGTTTTAAAGATAAGCCCTATACAGCGGGCAGTTACCCTAATTCCATCTATACCGATTGCTCTCAAGTCCCCGCCGGGCTTATAGGCGTTACCAGCGCTGTTTGGCAACAACTCATTGATCAAAACGCCCTACCGGTGGATTTTACTAATTTGAGCAGCCAAACCAACTATTTAAACGCCAGCTTGAACACGCAAGATTTTGCGACCACTATGCTTAGCGCGATCAGTCAAAGCCTTTCATCTTCTAAATCTAGTGCTACCACCTATCGCACTTCAAAAATCTCACGGCCCTTTGGAGTCCCCTTATTAGGCGTCAATCTTAAAATGGGCTATCAAAAATATTTTAATGATTATCTAGGGTTGTCTTCTTATGGTATTATCAAATACAACTACGCTCAAGCCAACAACGAAAAAATCCAGCAACTAAGCTATGGTGTGGGAATGGATGTGCTGTTTGATTTCATCACCAATTACACTAACGAAAAGAACCCTAAAAACAATCTAATCAAGAAAGTTTTCACTTCCTCTCTTGGGGTGTTTGGGGGGTTAAGGGGCTTATACAATAGCTATTATTTGCTGAACCAATACAAAGGGAGCGGTAATTTAAATGTGACCGGTGGGTTGAATTACCGCTACAAGCATTCTAAATATTCTATAGGCATCAGCGTTCCTTTGGTCCAGTTGAAATCTAGGATCGTTTCTAGCGATGGCGCTTATACCAATTCTATCACCCTCAATGAAGGGGGCAGTCATTTTAAAGTGTTTTTTAATTACGGATGGATTTTCTAAGGGTTAAAAATTGGCTTTAGCTCCCTATTGACTCCAAAACGCTCTTTTTAGCGTCTGTTATATTGCTAGGCGGTTTTGGTTCTGTTTTGTACGCTGTTTTAAGCGTGGGCGTTAGTGTTCGCTCTTTTTGTTCTTGTAACGCTTGCGTGATTTCTTTAAGCTCGTTGAAGCTTTTTTCCGTCTCGTTTGTTTGTTCCCTGTTTTCTTTTTCCTTTCGTATTGAAACGCCCTTTTTTTAGGCGTTTAGTTAGTTTAAAAATGCGTTAGCTTTTAAAAATGTTCGTTAGATTTGGGACAAATAAGTGAGCTAGGGGGTTTGAGGATTTGAACGCCCAAAATCATTCGGTTTTTTCAAATAAGCTCGCTTGCATAGGCTCTTAAAAAAGATTTTAGTTTTTGCGGATTTTAGTTTTTAGTGGGTGTGTTAAAGGTGAGTGTGTGGGATAAAGAGCATTGAATAATGTTTTAGTTTATTTGGCGAAAACAAAAAGCCATGAACTTTTAGAGGGTTATTTTAATAGGTGCAAAACACTGCATCAAACAAAACAACAACGCTATAAAACTGAATCAATAAGCACAAAGCAGGATTAATACCCTACTTATAGCCCCGTATTGCCTTGCCCTTCTTTATTGGCATAACCTTTCAGTTCTTTATAAAGCAAAGATTGCAAGCGCGTGATAGCAAAATTCTTATTCTTTTCATCCACTTCAAGGCTTCTATTCAATACAGGCGTGCCTTGACAATCGCTCGCGCTAACAACCACTCTAATGCGTGTGATGCCATTAGTGTTTTCGGTAAAAACTTCATTTTTGATTTGATAGAGTTTTTCTTCATCGCTAGGCGTTAGCACTCTAGCGTAAGCGCTCATGAGAGCGTTTTTAATCTCTGTGTCGCTGTTATCATCAAAAGCGATTCGCACTTTAGGTTTGAAAGCGTTTTGGTAATAGATTTTTTCATAATTTTCTAACGAACCCACCGGGACAGAATACGCTTTTAAAATCCTTTCTATAGGCATCGCTTTAGCCAATAAATCCCCCATGCTCTTGGATTGCTGTAAAAAAACCCCTTTACAAACCTTAGGCATTAAGGTGGAAAACTGCCCATAAAGAGCGTTATACTTATCCCTTAAACCTTGCAAAAACAAGTTTTGGTTGATCCTTACTCTAGTGTAGTAGATCCCTTTTTGTGCTTCTTGATTGACAATTTCTACATTATTCAATTCCAAGTCATCGGTTTTTAAGTTAATCGTTTGCGAATCACTGGATTTTAACTTATTATCCACACGACTTTTTTGAATGTGGATTTGTGAATTGACCACCACGCTAATAGACGCCACTAAATCCGCTAACGCTTTTTGTTTAGAAGCCTCTTTAGAAGTGGCTGAACCACTCCCATAAAGATAGCCTTTTTGGGTGTTTGTTTTGTTATAGGCCTTGCCATACCACTTAGGCTCTGCGCTTAAATTGGCACCCACAAAAGCCACAAGGCATGCAAGAATAATCTTTTTCATTATCAATCCTCACTCATTCATTAAAGCGACATGCTTCTTAGTAATCCTTAGAAGCACATAAACTTTATCCGTATCAATAAAAGTGGCCTTTAGCTCACTAGCCTTAATCTCTACTTTATCCCCCTTGAAAGCTTCCATCACTTTCTCTAAGGCGTTTTGTCTGGCTGAGGACAAGCTATAATCCATATCTGAAAGCAATACATCGCTCATCCCACACACTAAAATTTTTTCATCTTTGGTTTGGGTCTTTTCAATCCGCATCTCTTTTGAGCAATCTTTTGCCCACTTAGGCAAGGATTTCCCCCACACCACTCCCAACACCAAAACAAGCACGATAGCAAGGCGTTTCATTAAAACCCTACTTTTTAACCATGCCTAACTCTTCGCGCACTTTATCCACAATTTGCTTATCCAAGCCCACTAAAACAAAAACCCTATCTTTACCGACATAGCGGGCGAGCATTTTAGAAGCGATCAATTCCTTATCCACTAATTGAGAAATTTTTTCAGTATCAGTGCCGCTTATGGACCTTTTACCAGAAGCATCTACCGTTCTGGTTTTTTCATTTTCCAAATCTTTTTGTAAAGTGGATTTTAGATTCGCCGCTAAATTAGCCCTAGCTTTCGCTGTAGCCTGATTCGTAGAATAATCCACATCATTATTAGTGATCAAATCTTCAGCCCTTCCTAAAAAGACCCCTGAATATTTTTCATACTTCGCCACTTTTTCCAAATCCCCTACAACCCAATCAGGAGCACCTTTAGTCGCTTCTTTGTATGCCTTATTGCTTTTACTGATACCTGATTTTGGGGCATGGCTACAACCTACGATCACCATCGCTGCTATCACACTCATTCCTAAAATTTTTTTAACTTGATTTTTCATCGCTCATCCTTTCAAACATAAATTTAAAACATACGCTTATTGCTAGCATTTTTCACAATAGGCTTAACATCGCTCCATACCTCTTCACCCGTTTTCCTATTGGTAAGGCTTAGGGTGAAGTCGTAGTCTAAGCGCTGCCTAGAACTACTAATAGAGGCTGCGATACTGGATACTTTACCACTTAAAGATAAATCGGCGGCTTTTAAAGTGCCTTTTTCTACAGTGGTGTCTTGATTATACTCTTCGCTCTCTCGTTCTTTTTCGCGCTGTTTCACCATTCTGCTGTCTGCTTCAATACCACTCCCTCCACTCGCCCTTGTGATATTGAACCTCCCATTAGATCGCAACCGCAACTGCCGCGCGATTTCGGTCGTCAAAAGATTCATGTCCAAATTGGGCTGAGTGGTGTCGTTAATCACATCTGAAACTTCAATCAAATGCTTGCCCTTGAGTTGCTCAAAATTAGGGTCGCTAAACATGGAATCTAACATCGCGTTAGCGGTTAGCAATAAATCCGTGCTATTGATACTTGCAGTCGTATTTTTAGTGGCATCATTCACATTTTGATAAGTTGCCATTTCGCTTGAGCAACCCACCCACAATAAAGTACTCAAAATCACCGAGCTTATAATTTTTAATTTTGTTTTCAACATCATAATGATAGAAACTCCCTATTCAAAATTTAAAACAGATACTTCCGTTCCTAATTTTAAACTTCTAATCTAAACACACAGTGTTTTTGCGGATTTTAGCATTTTATGTGTCTTTTTTTTCACATTTTACAAGTTTTAGCCCTACAAATTTCACACTGTAAGCATTAATACCACAAATTTGCTCATTTTTAGCTTAATTAAAGAAACTTTTTTAACAAACATCTTATTTAAAAACGATAAAAACGATTTTTTGAGATAAAGAAATAATATAAAAGCTATTTGCAGTTAGCCCCCTATCAAAAAAGGGGCTAAAAAGATTTTGTGAGTTCTTATTTTAATAACAAGACTCTTTAACGCCCTTTATAAAAGCGTTTTAATCGCGTCTTCAATCGGTTTTTGAGAGCTAGGTTCTACAAGCCTTTCACCCACTTCTTTGGCGTTTTTGTAAAAAATCAAAGTAGGGATCTTGCGGATGCCTAAGCTCTCTTTGAGATCCTGGCTTTCATCAAAAGAAACCTTAAAAAATTCCACCTTGCCTTTGTAGGTTTTGGCTAAATTTTCCATGATCGGCTCAATCTTCCTGCAATCCGGGCACCAACTCGCCCCCACATTAACCACCACCGCTTGATGAGCAATTTTTTCTGCGTAATTCTTTCCGTTAATCACTTCTAACATGATAATCCTTAATTTTTATTTCCCCCAACCGCCGAAGTATAGCATAACTCAAGCGCTAATCCCCTTTAGTATTAGCCCTATTAGCCATAAACGCATGCAACTCGTTGTATTCTTGGCGGTTTAGAAAACGCGCTTTCCCTACCGGCAAGGCATTCAAATTCACAAAACCATAACGAACGCGCCTTAGATCCAACACTCCAGCGTTAAAAAACGCAAAAAAACGCCTCAGTTCTCTGTTTTTCCCCTCATTGATGATGACCCTAAGCTTAGAATATTTGGCATGGTTTTTGATGATTTCATAACCAATAAAGGGGGCAAATTCCATGCTTTTAATGGGGGTTTTTTGGTGCGCTCCCTTAGTGGCGTTTTCTAATTTCAAGCCCTCTTGCATGGCGTTTTCCATCTCTCTTGTAACAAAACCTTGAATTTTAACAAGATACTCTTTTTCTAAATTCGCATGCATCAAAGCGCTCACCACCGCCTTACTATCGCTTAATAATAGCACCCCCTCGCTCGCAAAATCCAAACGCCCCACCGGCGCAAAATGGGCGTATTTTTTCTCCAAGCTTTCATAAATCACGCGCCGTTTTAAGGGATCGGCTTTGCTCACTAATTCGCCCTTTGGCTTGTGATAGATTAGCACGCTGAATTTTTTGTTTTTTAAGGGCTTGATGAGCCGTTTGTCTAAAAACACCTTATCGTTTTCTTTAACCACGCTAGCGAGCTTGGCATGCTCATGGTTGATTTTCACCCGCCCTTCTAAAACCAATTTTTCAGCTTCTCTTCTGGAATGCTTGGTGTAATGGGCTAAAAATTGGTTGATCCTCAAGCTAAATCCCTCCACTCTAATTCTTTAAAATCGTCCTTAATCTTTTCATTTACCATTAAATCGCTTTGGATTTTGAATTGCTTATCCTTATCTTTGATGATCAAATACAAGGGGCGTTTACCCTGGTGTTTTAGAGCGCTCTCTTTGATCTGTCTTAAAAACTCTTTTTTCACGTCATTTTCTAACACGATCGCTAAAGAGCAAGAACTAGAAGCGAGTATTTCCATGGGGGGGATTTCACGCACGTCTTCTTTTTGCTTGTCAGGGTCTTTATAACGGGCTTTAGGGATTTTAACCTCCCTAGCGCTCTCTAAATCCAAGATTTCAAAAAGCCTCAATCGTGCCACTTCTTCTTGCTCTTCAATCTTGCATTTAAACACTAAAGGCTTATTAATATCCAACTCTTCCAAAGCGTTTAGTTGCTTTTCAAACAGCATGAGTTCAAACTTGCCGTATCGATCCAAAATGTCCGCCGTGCCATAAGGCTTACCGCTTCGTTTGCCAATTTTCTTTTTGACTTCCATGATTTTACCCAGCAAATAAGCTTGCGAACCGATTTCCAACTCTTCAATGTCAATGCTTTTGACTAAATTTTTAAAGCCCTTAACCTCTTCTTTAAACTCGTCTAAGGGGTTGCCTGAAACATGGATTCCTAAAGTCTCGTATTCGCATTCTAAAAGCGTTTTAGCGTCATGTTCGCCCAAATCAGCCATGTCCAAAATAACCTGCTCTTTAATTCCGCCTCCCATGGCTCCAAAAAGAGAATTACCCCCTTGCATCATTTCATTAGCCTTGTCTTTAGCGCGCCCAGCATCGCAGATCAAATCCAAGTTAGCGAGCATGGTTTTTCTAGTGTAGCCTAAATTGTCCAAGCTCCCTGATTTCACCAATGGCTCTAAAGATTTTTTAGTGAGTTTAGAAAAATCCACCCGTGAAATGAAATCTTCCAAACTCTTATAATCCCCTTTAGCCCTTTCTTCAATGATGTTTTTAATCGGCTCACCCCCAACCCCCTTAACCGCTCCTAAACCAAACACGATTTTCTTTTCTAATTCGCCCTTTTGATTTTTAAACTCCGCCACGCTGAAATCTTGCATAGAAGAATTGATGTGCGGAGGCATCACTTCAATTTCTAAAGCCCTAACCTCATCAATATAGCGCGCCACGGATTCGATCTTATTGGATTCGCTAGTGAGCATCGCTGCCATGAACTCGTGCTTGTAATAAGTCTTTAAATACGCCGTTTGGAAAGTGATCATCGCATAAGCCGCTGAATGCGATTTGTTGAAGCCATAGCCGGCAAATTTAACGATCAAATCCCACAAATTAGCCGCCTTTTGGCCATCATACTCTAAATTTTTAGCGCCTTCTACAAACTTGGCCTTATTGTCCGCCATGATCTGAGCGTCTTTTTTCCCCATAGC